>CAZQNW010000028.1:0-13379 GCA_964595035.1 uncultured Pseudomonadota bacterium | reverse complement strand
AGCGGTTATAACTAACAACATTGCCGAATGCACCCCTATAATAACCCTTTATGTAACCTAAGTTGTGACCCTAAAAACATAGCCTGGTTACACCATAAGCCAAAATAAAGAGAGTCACTTTTAATTCAAAACCAGCTTTTGTTACAGCATGAATAGATCTAGGCATAAGCTTTTCGATGCAGCTGAATGTTGTTTCAATAATTTTTCTTTTCTTTTGGCGTATCTTTGCCCATAAGCCACTTCCTTTGCGCTTAGAGTTCTTTTTTCTAATAGGCTGCAAATGGATCTGCTTTTCTTGCACAAGCCGCTCCTCATATTTATAGTCATTGTATGCTTTATCTCCATACAACCCAGAATTTTTTGGTAAGCTTAAGTTTATTTTGCGCAAGCCTTCAATGTCACTTATAGCTGCCGGAAGCAACAGATATTGTCTTGGATTTCCTGACACATCACTGATCATATGTACTTTAATTCCCCAGAAAAACTCTTTCTTTGCTGCACAGTAACCCAGATATTCTTTGCCTTGATATATCTTGCATCTATCTTTTCTTGCCATCTTACATACTGGGACAGGAAAACTATCAACTACAAATTCTTTAACAAGTCCCATTCTTTCAAACTCATACGTCAGCTTTTCTAATACTGCTTGCCAAATGGTTTTATCTATGCGTAGCAGCCTTCTATTAAATTGGCTCTTACTTAACATATTGGGAAAATAAGAAGCTGTTTTTAATGCTCTTCTTGCCTTTTCAATATTACCGGAGAATTGAATGGCACTTATTATTGCTGTAGTCATTATCTCAGACATACTCATTTTTACTTGCTTATCTTCTTTAATACCCAAAAATTTTATAGTGTCATCACAAACAACATATGTTACAATTGCTTCTACTTCCATAGCTTGCTCCTGTTTTTATTTTAATTTTTGGAGATTATGCTATGGGAGTTTTACTTTTTTGTAAATTTCAAAGGTCACAACTTAGGTTTAAGAAATAATAATTTATTCATATGATGATCGTTCCATTATGATAAGTATAATGCTTGTTAACACCATATACATACATGGTGTGAATAGTGTAAAATTATGAAAAATAAAGTAATGGCTAAGCGCTCCACCAGATGACAAAAGCACTATTAAAGGTAGATGCTTTTTGAAAGCGCTTTTTATTGTAAAGTATTCCATAGGTTTGTTAAATGCTTGAAAAACTAATAAAAAAACATAATCTGAACAAATAGATAAAAACGTGCTCATTATTGTGATTGGTATTTTCATATAAAAGTTACTTGCTATGCCAAACAAAGCCAGAATTATTATGTATGGAATATTATGTCTTAATTTTAGTTCCATGGTTATTTAACTCCTAAGGTGTAGGGGCTGCGGCTGCTACTACAATTGCTTTTGTGACCACCGCTGTTCCTCCAGTTGCAATTGCTGCTCCAGCTGTGAGACCTGCTTTAGGATCTCCCGTAGCAACTGTTATTCCTATTGCTGTGCCTAAAGATGCAACAGCGACAGCCGGGTAGCCGATCACTGCTAAAGCGGTTGCTAATATAGGCCCGCCCCCTTTAACTGGTACCATTGCCTGTAAGCGATATTCACCGTCGCTTAACCTGATTGTTCTAATACGATTGCCGCGTTCGATAAATCTTTGTACTTGTTCAGGATTCATGCGCTTTAAAAGAGAATCGACGAAATAAGGTTTGACCATGTGTTCCTGTTGCCCATCAAAAACCCTGAAACCATTTTCATCGCGAATTACTTGGTGCATCATGCCAAGGCATGAAAAAGACACTAAAGTAGCTATGCATAAACATAATTTGTTTATGTACTTCATATATAAACCTTGTTTTTGAATAGATAAAATATTTCGTGACAGTGAGAAAAAAGAATGATATATTTTTAGCAATAATAACCCTAAACCATGATAGCACCTTCCTTTTGAATAGTTAAAGTGTAAGTTAGATAGATTCTAATGTGGTTTAGGGTTATAGTCAACAAAGATTCACTAAATATTTATTTTTAAATATTCCAAAGCATTTTTGTTGTGCTTCTATCCGATTAAGCTGTATAATTTCAACAATAGAAATTTTATCGCACAAAAACTTTTATTTAAAAGATTAAAATTACAATTGATTGCGTTGCGATTATTTAATTTTTCTCGCAGAGATATTTTCAAAAATTTTGTTCGATTGTTTACTATTGTTTTTGTTAAGTATTATGCAGCAATTCAAGAAGTTTATGTGCAAGTATGCGTTCTGATTCTACAGGAGAGTCTTTACATATATCAACGGCTTGTTGTGCCTGTTTGAGTGCTTTTCCTTGTTGTACCAATTCAGTGAGTAATATGAGCAAAGGGTTGCGATCAAAAGGGTCAGTTCTTGCAATGAGATTATCGAGCACCACCATAACACTGTCATCAAACCCTTGTTTTTGTAAAAGTGCAGTATAAAGTACGGGTACATACTCACATTCAGCTGAAATTCCTTCAAGGCGCTTGATCGCTACTGATTTTAAACGTGCTAATTCGTGTTGTATACCGTCAAACTTTAATATACGGGGATCAACTCTGCGTAAAAATTCTTCATGATAATGCCAGTCAAGACGTTCCGGTAGCTGTCTTAAAAAGCATAGTGAGTGTTCGAGTAAATACGTGCGCATTTGTTCAGATAGGGTACTGTCTAATGTTTTGTGTAAGCAAAATAACGCTGCATTAATAAGCATTTTCGGGTGGTCAAGCGGTAAGTAAAGTATGTGTGTTAAGGGATATTCTGCGGGTATTACATCTTGTTCTATTGGAAATATTGATAGAAGCTGAGCTAGTATGCTTGGTGCTGTGCCACGAGAGAGCTGTGCTAATGCAGAAACAATAGCTGGTCCAAGGTCTGCTATGGAATCTCTTTTGATGTGTGTTATTATTTCCGCGTGTTCATCTGTTAAAATAAGGTCAAATAAATTAAATTCAAGACGAATACCTTTTTCTGTGTATTCATCCTTGTCTATGTTTTCCAGCTCTTTAGGTGTAAAGTGCTTGTTTTGAAACAATGTAAAATTGTTGCATAGTAAAGGCATGTAATGTGCGTTGAAGTGTGTGGTAAGAAAAGCCTGCTCAAGAGAAGACGAAGCAAAAAGATTGAGGTTAAAAAGTGTATCTAGTGTTATTATGATATTGCGTAATGTAGGGTGCATCTCGCATACTAGGTCACGTGGATTATGTACATAGATATACCAGCGATCTGCAATTTTAACACGATTTCCATTACGTTCTAAACTGCTTATAGTTGACTCCGGAATACCGCGAATAAATCCGTTTGTGTCTTTTGGGGCTGTTAATGTGAGTAACGATCCATCTTCTTGTATGTGAATAAGTTGACGGTAGGTAACATAAGGAAGATTTTGAAGTAACTGTCCCCAATCTTGATGAACCGCAAGCAGATTGTTATGCGTAGCTTGTTGATTAATTGGATTTGTGTAAAAATAGGTGAGAATTTCAGAACGTTTATCAAGCGGTATTTTTTCAATGTTAAATATTCCTGATTGCCTATCATAAAGAATCATGTTGCATATATTTAAAAGAGTTGTTTCAACGCAATCCGGAAACGATATACCATGGTAGCTTATATTGGCATATTCAGTTATCTTTGGCAGAAATCCCTTATAAAATCGTTTTATGATCTGAGTGTATATAAGAGCTTCATACATTTTTGGATCGAGAGTTTGTATGGGTTTTTGTTGTAAAAATGCTTGTATTTCACCAAGGTATTGAGTTGTATCATGCGTAAAAACCGGTTGTATATATGATTCATCAGGTTTTAGGCGTAAAACATGAGGAATTTTTTTTGCCAGGATGGTCATATATTGCAAAAGATCTTTTTTTGTTTGTGCTTTACGATATAAACATGAGAGTAATAACCATTGAGCAATATGCGGCGGATGACCGAGAGGTGAGCGATGACTATCTGCCAGAGCACAAGCAAGCTCGCGTACTCTGTTGTAATCCTTATTACCTTGGACTGCTTCAAGACTATTCAATGACCGCTCAATGTGAGCCCGTTCTTTTTGTGCTTGTACCCTTTCTTTGCCTGTTAATTGATCAATAAGCATAAGTCTTGCTTTTAATTGTACAATAGATTGTATACGTGTCCAATCTTGGCAAAGCCGTTGAGTACTTAATTTATTGAGAGCTAATATTTTTGTATCTTTTAACGTTGCAATTGTAGCGTCCGGTTCTTTTTGTCTTTGTGCTTGTTTTATAAGCTTATCAAAATGTTGTTTTAATGCTTCACGTTCTCTGTTAGTGGCTTGTACAGATTTATTAAATTCTGTATCTCGAAGTATAAAATCCTCTAATTTTAATGGTGCAAGTGGCCCATCTGTTTGTTCGAGCAACGCAATGAGGTTGGCAATGGTAGAAATTCCTAAATGTTTTGTCGGGTAATTAGGATGCGTAGATATGTCAAAGTTTCCTAATGTGTCAGTAAATAAAGCCTGCGCGAGACGCGATGGTCCATCTGTTTGAGTGAGCCATCTATCGTGGCGACGTGGCGCACATAATGCGGTGTTGTAATAGTTGCGAGCAATGCCACCTTCCCAAATAAGAGCCCCATGTATTGGACTTAGATGTTCGTATTTTTCATTAAATAGTACATAAGAATCTTTGAGTGCTTCAGGTGTCATGGTATAACTCATTGCTTGTGGTATTAAAATAATTATAATAAAAAGTGCCATGTCTTTAATGATACATTTCATGGTTCATCCCCTTCCCTCTATTGGTATTATTCTTAATTGTAGCATGCATAGATATATTTTTTGCAATGCTTTCATGAATTAAAAAACGTTGAATAATTCGGCTTGATCGTGGTGGAATAACAGGAGCGGCATTCATCTGTTGTATATGATCGATACTATCATTACTATCATAACCTTTGTCAGCATTTACATAGTCGTTCTGTTCATTCTCAAATTTTATGTTATTTACAGAATTGTTGTGTTTACATATTCGTTTGAACTAAGTTACCAATAGTTACAGGGATGTAGGTACATAAGGAGTATAGTATGCGCAGAGTGAATAATTGTAACATGATTCTTCTTGTTCTTTTGGCTCTGAGTTTTTTACCGGGGCATATTTTTGCTGTAAGACGGTTGCCGACCACTATGTTACGTCCACCGCGATTAACTGTTGTTATCGTTGTTGATGCTATGGGTTACCATTACATGCAAAAATTGTTGCCCTATTTTAATTACGGTATCAAAACACTTTTTGACAAAGGTGTTGTATATACCAATGCATATTGGCCCCATGGAACTCCGTCAACCGGTCCAGGACATGCAGGTTTGAATACAGGAGTTTATGGAAAAGATAATGGAATTGTATGTAATTCATGGATTGATGGCAAAGGGAATAAAATAGAGTGTGACGATGACTCTGCAGATCATGCGGCGGTTATAGGACAAAGTGGATTGTATAATTACGGTAAATCTCCAAATAATCTTATTGTTCCGGGTGTTTCTGATTCTTTAGCCTTGCAATCACAGCCTTGTGCAAAAACAAGAGTATTTTCAATAAGTTTGAAATCGCGTGCCGCAATCTGTACTGCAGGTAAAGAAAAAAACAATCAGGCGATATGGTTTGATCCTAAAACAGGTTGTATGACATCGAGTACATATTATGGTTCTGCATTACCTGATTGGCTAGAACGATTTAATAAGACAAGTAAAATTAAAGATCTTACATCTTTTAAATGGGACCTTCTGTACCCTGATAACAGTGAATATTACTGTTTCTACGATATAAAAGCACATGAAGTGGCGCGATCAGATAAGCAAATACTGGGCGCAAAGATAAGCGCTACCGGTGATAAAACAGACTTTTATCATATTTTTGAAAAAACGCCAATAGCCAATCAAATGCTTTTTGATTGTGCTAAAGCATGTATCAAAGCGAATCTTGGATATAATCGTGATGATCGTATGTTGTTATGGATATCATTAAGTCCACTCGATAAGCTTTCTCATGTTTATGGACCGGAAAGTCTTGCTGTTATTGATATGATTTATCAACTTGATTATCAGCTTCATTGTTTTATGCATTATGTTGATCGAAGAATTAAACGGTCGGATGTAACATATATATTTACTGCAGATCATGGCATGGGCCCTATTCCAGAGTTACTTGATTCGCGCGGTTATCCAGGATACCGTGATGATTCAAAAGTTGTTGAGCAAAAAATTAATGAAAAGATTGTTCAAAAGACCGGCAAAGCTATTAAAGCATTTATAAAAACGCCTAATGTTTATTTTTCCCATGAATATGAATTGCTTAATGAGAAACAACAACGGGATGTCCTTGAAGTTGCAAAGTCTGTTTTACGTTCCCAAAAGAGTGTAAAGAATGTGTGGACACCAAAAGAACTTAAAGCATTTAGTGACACTGATTATCAGATCGAGTCATTTTATAAAAATCAATATTATGAAGGGCGTAGTGGGCACCTTATCGTGCAAACTGTTCCTTTTGGACAGCTAACTAAATATGAGGGCGGCACAACGCATGAAGGTCCATACGAGGTGAATACGCATGTACCTTTAATTATCTATAGGCACCAGTTCTTTGAGCATAAAATGGTTAATTCAAGAGTTTCGATGCTACAATTAGCAAATACTATAGCTCAAATATTACATGTTCCAAAGCCGGCAGCATCAACATCTTTATTATTGCCGGGATTGATTCCGGCAGAAGTGGATTTTGTGCTTTAATTTGATATGTATTAACAAAAATGCCCCATCTTAATTTTTCTAGATGGGGCTTATATGTTACAATCCTACATCTTTCAAGAAGGCTTCTTGATTTGGTTCGCGGCCTAAGAATTCTTTAACCATTTCGTCAGGATCCTTGCTGCCTCCCGGGCGTAATATAACATCGCTAAAATGCTTTCCTATTTCAGGATTCAAAAGGCCATATGTCTTTATTTGTTCAAAAATATCCATAGCAAGTACCTTCGAATAGAGGTAACTATAGTAACATGCTCCGTAGCCGGTTAAATGTCCAAAGGAACAGTACATATGGTTGTCAGGATCGAATTGTATGTGTAGTGGAACTTTGGTGTACAAGTTACGCATATATTGATATAGATCCGAGCAAGGCCCATTATAATACCCTAGTGATAGTAGCGCATAAAAGCCTTGTGTTAACACATAACTGCCGGATGCTAAATTTTTGAGTTCAATTATCGTATCAATAATTTTTTCAGGAATAGGTTCACCTGTTTTGTAATGGTGGCTAATCATACGTAATATCTCTTTATCAAGTAGCCATTGTTCAAACATCTGTGAAGGTACTTCTACGAAATCAATTTTAACGTTATTCAATGATGAGAAAGCACCCATCGTTGTTTTGCTCAGTAATGAATGGATTGTATGGCCGAATTCATGGAAGAAGCATTCAACGTCTCTGCGTTTGAGTAATGAAGGTTTATGTGCTGTTGAAGGTGGAAAATTTGCAATAATCATACTAAGTGAAGGATTACCTTTCTTTAATGGTGGAATAATAGTTGTTTGGCATGCATGATTGTATTTGTTCGGTCTTGGATATAAATCTAAAAGCACATATCCAAGGAGCGATTTATTTGTGTTATCGATGACACTCATAAGCATTACATTATTATCCCATAACCTTTTTATAGGTGTTGTTTCAAAGGTGAGATTAAAAAATCGCGCGTAAATATCCATAAGCCCTTTAATCGTGCGTTCCATAGGAAAATACTCAGCAATGGTACGATCATCGATATTGTAATGTTTTTTCTCGTACCACGCCTTTAGAAAATCACTATCCCAGGGTTTTATGTTTCCATCTTGATTTAATCGAACTGACGGCGGCAGCTCTTCTGTGAGCTTTTTATAATCAATTTGTTCTTTTGGAGAAGCTTTTTCTAAAAGTGATGTGATAAATTTTTGAGCTTTTTCTGGAGTTTTGATCATTGTGTTGTCTAGATTAAGATGAGCATATGAAGCAAAGCCAAGCATATGCGCAAGCTCGTCTCTTTTTTTAATAATTTTGCTCAAAACGGCATCATTCGCAGGATATCCTCGGTTAATAAAAAGCTTATATAAACTTTTGCGCGTTGATTCAATAGAACAATGTTTCATGATTGCCGTGTATGTCGGGTAATCTATACCAACAAGATAGAGATTTTTAGAATTCTTTTTTAGATTATTGATAAAATCTTGGTCCATGCCTTCAAGTTCTGCCTGTGAAACTTCAATAGTACGATTATCAGATGCAATATTTTCATCATATTTCAGTGATAATTCAGTTAATTCATGTTCAATTTCGCGAATTGTTTTAAGTTGCTCGTCGGGTAAGTCCAATCCAATGCGCTTATAATCTTCTAGAGTTTTTGTAATAAAATAACGTTCTTCATCAGATAATGCCTCTTTGTGGGCGTTACCTTCTGCGTATTCTTTTAATGCCTTATAAAGTGCCTTATTGTTCGTAATATTTTCTAGGGCAAATTGTGATATTTTCAATAGCGCGTCTTGGCAAGCATTACGTATTGCTGTATCAGGGCTTACATGGCGTAATGTTGCCACAATGTTTGCTGTTATAGCGAGGGATGAGAGACTTTCAAGATTATCGATTTCCTTTGCTGTATTTTCAAATGTACGATGTTCACATGGGATATCGATAATGGTATCTACAAGTTTTTGTGCCTCTAATATTGATTGTTGTACACGCCGTTCAATTTCTTTAACTTTTTTTGGGAATAACTTGGGGATATCTGTTGCTGTTTTAATCGAAATAGGTACTGCTTTATTACGATGAAACGCATAATTTTTGATGCATATAATAGACATTAGAGCCAGACATACTATCACGATGATAGCTACTGTTTGTGGAGAAAAATTCATAAGCGCCCTTTTTTTTGAATAAATAATAACTATGATTTAGTATAACGTATTTTCATATGAGAGGTATATCAGCTTTGGTGAATACGAATATAGCTACAATGATTGATGATAAGCGAAATGTATAAGCTTTATCAGATCGCCTCTTGATGGTGTACCATGTGTAATTTTGTACCTAAGCTCTTCTGGTGTGAGCCATTCATAATCGATAAAATCATCTGTATTATATGATGGCGTTATGTCAGTAGATATTTCATAGACATATGTAAATGCTGAGACATTATGTACATGTGGTTGCAGGTGCGCGATACATGTATAGTTGATATCGCAGGCCTTAATATTAAGCTCTTCTTCTAATTCCCGTATAAATGCTTGCTCGTATGGTTCACCTGCTTGCACATGGCCGCCAACACTTGCATCAAGGCACAAAGGGAATAAAGCTTTGTGAGCGGATCTTGTTGGGATCCATAGTTGATTTTTGCTGTTGCGAATGAATCCGTTGATAACACGAAAATTAGATCTTTTCTCTTTGTATGCTTCAGATCGCCACTGAGATCCAATGACCATATCGTCATTATTAACTATATCGAGAAGTTCATCCTGCATTGCTGAATCCTTATTGATTATTTTTTATGTTTATGATTTTTTCACGTAATTGTATAGCTTTTTCAAAATCAAGTCGCTCCGCGGCGTCATGCATCTCTTTTTCAAGCGCAACTATCTCTTCAAGTGAATATGTTGGTGCGGTTTGTTGTAATTTTTTCTTAGATTTGTTGCGTTGTGAAGCTTCCGCGATTGTTTTTTGGATATTAACGATGCTTTTTGTTACATCGCGTTTGACCGTTTGAGGTGTAATGTTATGCTCTACATTGAATGTTTGTTGTGCTTCTCTTCGTCTGTTTGTTTCGTCTATTGCTGCTTTCATTGATTGTGTAATAGTATCCGCATACATTAAAACGCGCGATTCAGTATTACGTGCTGCGCGGCCTATAGTCTGAATTAAGGATCGCTTATCGCGCAAGAAACTTTCAACATCTGCATCCATGATAGCAACTAATGCTACTTCCGGTAAATCAAGTCCTTCGCGAAGTAAATTAACACCTACAAGGCAGTCAAAAGTGCCAAGACGAAGTTTTTGTAAAAGCTCTGTTCGTTGTGGTGTTTTGAGTTCACTATGCAAGTAACAAACTTTGATGTGATGTTCTTGTAGATAGCGGGCAAGATCTTCTGCAAGTTTTTTGGTTAACACCGTGACAAGCGTACGGAACCCCTTATTACTTGTTTCGTTAATGGTTTTTATAAGATGGTCAAGTTGGCCATCCCTTTTGTGTATTTCAATTTTTGGATCCAACAATCCTGTAGGTCTAATGAGCTGTTCAACGATTTGATCAGAATGTGAAAGTTCGTAGTCACCGGGAGTTGCTGAAACAAAAATGACATCTTTAAAATATCGTTCGATTTCCTCAAATGTTAAAGGACGATTATCATAGGCTGATGGTAATCTGAATCCGAAGTCGATTAAATTCTTTTTGCGTGCCTTATCTCCGGCATACATGCCACGGAGTTGAGGGATTGCGATATGAGATTCATCAAGAATTACTAAAAAGTCGTCACCAAAGAAGTCAAACAAACAAAATGGAGGTTCTCCTGTGGCGCGACCATCAAAATGAATAGAATAATTTTCAATTCCTGAACAGTACCCTATTTCTTGAAGCATTTCAAGATCATGAGTGACGCGTGCCTGTATGCGTTCCCGGTATGCTTCTTTGGTGATGGTTTTTAGGTGTTGATCAAGCTCGGCACGTATGCTTTTGAGTGCCGCTGCTTTTTTGTCTTCTGTTGTTACGAAATGTTTTGCAGGCAATATAGCTATATTATCAAGATCCATGACAGGAGTATTGTTAAGCTTTGTGATCATCTGCATGCGATCAATAGTATTTCCGAAGAATTCAACCCGTAATTTTTCTTTAAGATAAGGGAGGTTAACTTCTACGGTATTGCCGTATACTTGTATAGTTCCTGGTGCTCCTTTATCTATTTCGTTACGTGTATACTGAATAAAAATTAATTGGCGCATGAAATCTTGGCGAGATAATGACTGACCCACCTTAATTTTTAAAGCCAAATTACGATAATCTGATGGGTTGCCAAGCGAATAAATGCTGGAAACAGATGCGATGACAATTGTGTCGGGTCTGTTAATTAAAGATGCTGTAGCTTCGACACGCAGCCGTTCAATTTCAATGTTAATTTTTGTTTCTTTTGCTATGTATATATCCTGGGCAGGCAGGTACGATTCCGGTTGATAATAGTCATAATAACTGACAAAATAACAAACCTTGTTTTCAGGAAAAAACAAAGAAAATTCTTCATAGAGCTGGGCTGCCAATGTTTTGTTCGGTGAAATGATGAGTACGGGTTTGTGTTGATTAGCGACGACATTTGCTAAGGTAAATGTTTTCCCTGAACCGGTAACCCCAACAAGAGTAGAACGACATGGTCTGCCGTCTATGAGTTGTGCGATTGCTTGCGGTTGACTACCTGATGGTTTAAAAGGAGAATGAAGGGTAAAAGTAGCAGGCTCCCCTGCTGTATTAGTTTTCTTCATACCCATAGTATAGCAAAAAACAATAAATTTACAAATTGTCTCGGGAAGCGTTTTTTGTTGAATTTTAAGTATATTTTTGTATAATTCATAATATATAATAGAGTTTAATTTAAATAGTGGGGGAAGCATGTCTTATGGATTTATTATATTTTTTTGTATTATAGCCTTTATATCATACGTGATCTCTGCTGTTTTTGGGGATTGTAAATTTGGCTCTGAAGAATCTAAAAAAGGTTTAGCCGATAAATTATTACCAATCGGAGATTTTTTGCGGCGTTATTGGCTTTATATGCTCGGAATTTTTTGTATTTTGTGTGCTGCCAGATGCTTGCGACAGGCTTGTGATACTCATTCAGTCGGGGTGCGAAAATGTGTTGTATCTCAAGTGGTTCAACAGGCTTCAGAGCGTGCTTATGACTACAAAGAACATACTTCACGTGCCAAGAAAATGGCCATAGAAGGTCATATTAAGCCTGCAGGGAGTCGTATGTATGGCGTGCGCAGCAAGCATGAACAAGCATCAAAAAATGGATTGTGGCCGTTGCCTCAAAATATTTCCAAAGAGCTTAATCAAGCAGACCTGTATTATGTTGAATCTGTTATGCAACCTGAAGATTCAGGGACATGCGGATCTCGTTGTATAGCAAATGCTTTAAGTATATCAGATGTCTTGGAACAAGGTGATATATCGGCAAGAGCCATTTATAAGCAATCGTTAACCTACGATTATCTTCATAAGCGCAATAATATGTCCAATAGTGCTGTAACTAAGATGGCAGCTTCAATGCATCTGGAAGATGTTCATACATTAGGATATTACGAATATGATTGTCTTAATCCACATCAGCTTAAAAAGAATCCTTTTACCTGTACGGGTAGTACGAAATATGGTTTTTCTGTGAATTTGTATGAGGAAGAAGCAATACAGCAAAAAATTATACGTATGATCCGTAATTCTTCGGATTGTATTGTGCATTTTATTTGTGCATTACAACCAATTACGAGTTATGATTCTGGCCATTGGGTTCTAGTTAGTATAGTTAAAAGACATGGTAAAAGACCTGTAATGATTTATATGGATTCATGTAATATTCCTTTAGAACAGGAACCACAATCGCAGGCTTATCTAAGTTATCTTTATTGGCAGTGTATTGCTTAATTTTATTTGATTATTTCTAATATTCTCTGACTTTGTCTTTTTACAAACATCTACTCTTAATTTTTTTTTTAATTTCTCTCGGGTCTCCGCGGACAGCGCCAGGACGCTTTGCTTGCCCAAAGTATCCTTGATCTAAAGGGCACCGGCTGCCGCCTGACCGCCCTTACGCTCAGAAGCATGATACTGTCTGGTCAGCCTTCGGCTGCCGGCGCAGATCATGCCTTAGCTACCGGTATTAAGAAAATTAGACAAGCTAATCGAGACCCGTTCGCCATGAGCTTTTCACCAAGAGAGGATCTCTTGGTCATATCTACTAGGAACTCCGGGCTGTTCTTTGGAAGTAAGGCGTGCTTCATGCCGCATCGAATGGTATGACGACGGCGTTAGCCGGCTAGTCGGTGTCACACTGCTGCCGGCATAAAATGGTGTACGAATGAAGAGTGAGCGTTATTTAACACGTTCAAAATATCGGTTAATAACATCTCTTGTCTGTGGTGTAACATTACATGAATCGAGTTGGTCTAGAGAGCACCAGATGAAATTATCATGTTCAGTAAGTTGTACATCGCTAATACGATCAGTTGTAATGTAAAAATTAAATTGACGAGTCTTTTTACCTGATTGAGATATGTAATCGAAATATCCTAAATAGTCTAAAATAACGCGAATTCGATAAATAGAAATATCTTGAAATAATCGAACAGCAAGTTAGA
>CAZQNW010000027.1:0-13427 GCA_964595035.1 uncultured Pseudomonadota bacterium | reverse complement strand
ATATGTTTTATACAATATTTTGTGCTTGTTCACGTGCCTTTTCCAACTCAACTTTTACATTGATTGCCAGCCCTCCTATGGTACTATCAGAGCATTTTGCCGCGATAGTATTTATTTCTCTTGCGAGTTCCTGCAGAGTAAAATCGATCTTCTTGCCTTTTTCTATTATTGGATTTGTAAGTTGTGCGCTGAAGTTTGCAAGATGACTTTTAAATCTGACAATTTCTTCATGAATATCTATTTTGTCCAGTATTGAGTAGAGTACTTGCCTGCGCGGTTCTGCTACCTCTTCTTGAATATTTTCAAGTTCTTCAAGCTCTTCATTGACAAGAGCTTTTTGTTGTTCCATTAATGCATTGTAAGCGCGTTCAATAGCGTCGATTTCATGTTGAATCACAGCGATACGTTGCTCAAGATCTTTCTGTAACGAAACACCTTCTTTTTTACGGGCTTCAATTACTTCGCTTATAAGGTTTTCAACCGCATTGTAAATCAGTTGTTTTGCGCTTTCATCAATATCTTTCTCTTCAACATCGAAAACATAAGGAAGTGCTAATAAATCTTTGAGTTGTAATGTACCTTCAATGCCAACTTCTTTTTTTATTTGTTCGGTTGCTTTGATGTAGCCGTTGACGATATCTAGATTTGGCTTAACTGTGCAGCTTAATAAGTGTTGATTACTCGCATGAATGGTAAAATAAATATGACCACGTACGAGTTTTGTTTTAAACAATTTAATGAAGTCCGTTTCAAAATTATTTAAAGCATAAGGAAGCTTGCAGGTGGTCTCAAAGAATCGTGAATTTAATGCTTTAAGACTCAATGAAATATTTATAGGATTGTTGCTTGATGGAAATATTACTAGTGTTTTGGCGGCAAAACCCGTCATGCTATATACCATGCTGTTCCTTTTTAGACCAAGTTAGCGTAGACATTTTTTACGTCTTCGTGGTCTTCTAGTGCTTCCAGAAATTCAAACACTTTGTTTGCTTGTTCATCTTCAAGAGAGGTGGTATTTTTTGCTACCCATTCAATATCCGCTTCTTCAACTTTCATACCAAGTTTCTCAACAGCGCTTTTTACTGCGTCCAAAGATTTCATATTGCAGTAAATAGAAAATTGGTTGCCTTCTGCTTTAATGTCATTGATGTCATAATCAAGAAGATCTTCTAAAAGCTTTTCTTCAGTTATATTGCCATCTTGAGCACGTATGACGCCCATGCGTTCGAACATCCAGTTTACAGCACCGGATTCTGCTAAGGTTCCACCTTTAGATGAAAACAAATGGCGCAGTTCAGAAACTGTTCTGTTTTTATTGTCGGTTAATGTTTCTACCATAACAGCTACACCGTTGGGGCCGTACCCTTCGTAGGTAAATTCTTCGTAACTGACGCCAGGTAATTCCCCAGTGCCTCGTTGAATAGCACGTTTAGCGTTTTCTATAGGCATATTCATTTTTTTTGCTTTATCAAGCAATAAGCGTAGACGAGGGTTACCGCTAGGATCGCCTCCGCCAAGGCGAGCAGCAACTGTGATTTCTTTAATTAATTTTGTAAAAGCTTGACCGCGTTTTGCGTCGAGTTCGGCTTTTTTGTGTTTTATTGTTGACCATTTTGAATGACCTGACATAGTACTCCTTTAAGGGATGTTTTTGATTCCATTCTAACTGGCTGTACCATAATGTTATATAACGTATATATTTTTGTAAAGCTGTCGCTCTTTTTTTGGATAGGTCAAATGATTGTTTTTTGTCCTAAAAATTTGTTTTTTAGCGCAAGTAATTTTGTATGAGGTATTTGACGGCCCCGTGTTGTTTTTTCCAAATAACCTTTGCGCAACAAATAAGGTTCATAGACATTTTCAACTGTTTCGCTATCTTCCCCAATGAGGCACGCGAGTGTTTCCAGCCCAACAGGTCCACCATTAAAATGTTCGACCATTTTTTGCAGTAACATATTATCAATGCGGTTCAGGCCATCGTCATCAATACCCAAGAACTGAAATGCTTCTCGCGTAATGTCAATGGTTATAGTATGTATATGCTTTACTTGAGCAAAATCGCGAACGCGGCGTAATAATTTTTTTGCTATACGAGGTGTTCCGCGTGAGCATTTTCCTATATGCAAAGCTGCCTCTGTATCTATTACTATAGAGAGATAGCGTGCGCTTTGCGTAACAATATCAGCTAATTCTTGGTCTGTATAGTATTCTAAACGTTCAGTTATGCCAAAGCGGGTACGCAAAGGAGCGGAGATCATACCGCTTTTTGTTGTTGCGCCAATTAAAGTAAATGGTTGTATAGGTAGATTAACTGATTTTGCACCGGCACCTTGTCCTATGATGACATCAACACAAAAATGTTCCATAGCATTATACAAAACTTCTTCGACATTGCTTGGCATACGATGAATTTCATCGATAAATAAAATGTCACGCGGTTCTAATCCGGTCAGAATTGCGACAAGGTCACCGCTGCGTTCCATCATGGGACCGCTGCATATTTTGATACCGACGTTCATTACGCTTGCCATAATTTGCGACAAAGTTGTTTTACCCAATCCCGGAGGGCCAAAAAGGAGCATGTGATCCAACGGTTCGTTACGCATTTTTGCAGCTTGAGTATACACTGCCAATTTGTTTTTTAACTCAGTTTGGCCCAGATATTCATCGAATGTTTTTGGGCAAAAATCTAATGATTGTTCCTCAGGTGTATTTTGTAAGGTAATAATATCGATATTTTCTAATGTATTCATATAATCCTATCTTTAACAGATTTAGTATTACTATGACCTATTTCCCTCTTTTTTAAAAGAGTTTTAATGATTAAGCGTATGTAGTGGTATATTAACCATTAATATAACAACGTCTAATAGTGATACCGGCGAATACGCCTAAACTTGCAAATGTTGTCCATGTATGGCTTATTCCGTAGGTCATAAATGGTAAAGGTATGCCAACTATGGGTAATAATCCAAGTACCATACATATGTTAATAAGGGCAGAAAGCATAATAGGAATTATAAGCCCTGCAGCAAAGAGTTTTGTATCAGGTGGTTTTATGGTTTGTACAACGTTACATAGTCGTATAAACAATATTATGTATAGAATGATAACGAGGAATGCGCCAATAAATCCTAGTTCTTCGCATAAAACTGCAAAAATGAAATCGGTTCTTCCTTCAGGGATAAAACGTAATTTATTTTGTGTGCCCTGTAAAAATCCTTTTCCTGAAAGGCCACCTGAACCTATGGCAATTTTAGCCTGTTCAATTTGATAACGTTCTTTATGAGTTTTGCCTTGTCCTAGAAATACAGTAACTCTCGTTTTTTGATAAGGTTTGAGCATGTGCCATATGACCGGCATAGCAAGGAGCGCGCATAATCCTCCATATATAAAAAATTTTTTATTGAGTCCTGCGAGCCATAAGGTAATGAGGCCTGATGAAAATAGTACGATAGCAGTTCCCAGGTCCGGTTGCTTAAGAACGAGTATAGTGCTTATGAGTAATGGAATGATGATGGGAATAAAATCGTACCACGTGTTTTCAAAGTAATCGCGATGAGTATAAAAATAATATGTTAAAAAAGCAGGAAAAAAAAGCTTTACGAGTTCTGATGGTTGAATACGAAGTGCCCCAAGGCCGATCCAACGTTGTCCTCCCATACCAATTGTTCCTTTGATGAGAGTAAAGATAAGAAGTCCTATAACAATCAAGTAGCCGACATATCCCCATTGCAATGCTTTGCGATAGTCTATTAAACAGCACAAAAAATAAATAACTATGCCATTTAGGGTTCCAAATAGTTGTTTTTTGAAAAAGGTCGAGTACGGGACATCTGCTTTGTATGTAGAGCTGAATACAAACATGAGACCTATAGTTGCAAGGACTATAATTAATAAAAAGCTAACCCAATCAAAGTTTTTAACATAACGTCGATCAAAAATAGCCATGGTCCTCTTTATATTAAAGGTTTATCAGTATAAGTAAGTCTAAGATGGTATACTGTTTTTTGCAACTGATACATGTATACAAAGAATTATGGGATTGTTAAATGTTCTCGATGCATATTGATATGCGCGATTGATAAAAAGTAATAACATATAGGAAAAATGGTCGGGGCGGCCAGACTCGAACTGGCAACCCCTCGCTCCCAAAGCGAGTGCGCTACCAATTGCGCCACGCCCCGACTAATGCAATTCAATGTTAAATATGTAAATAATGTAATAGTTTTTACGATCCATTGCAACTATTTTGTTGAAAATATTTTTAATGTAAGTCCTTGATGGGTATTGTATATTTTTACCTTGTGATACGTGTTTCGCCAAAAACTGTAGTTGCGTAGATAATAAGTAAAGGCTCTGTTGCGTGGCTCGTAAATGTGTGTGAACCGAATGCAAGAGAGTTATTATCAGGCATTACGATCTTAGCAAATCCACCCTTAGCTTTAATCTTTACTGGGATATCTTTATTTAACTTCAATATTGTTTTGCCAAATGCTGTGTCAATGTATACGATGAGCTGTTTTTCTCTTTGTTTGATAGCCTCTGCTGTTAATTGAGTCATATCTATAATACTCGTTCCGAATATTGTTTTATAATGTAATTGTGTTTCATTATTTTGTAATGTGGAGTCATCAAATGAGACATATGATGTGCCCATACACGTATCATGTACATCGTGTGTATAACGGCAATTGTTTTGGAATAAACAGAAAGATGAACCGGTTATAACTTGTATGCCGAGATATACAAGTAAAAGTCCAAAAAAGATACTAACAAAGGGTATCTGTATATGGAATAAGGTACTGGTTAGTTGAGAAATCCCCCATAAAATGAGTATGATGCCAAAAATTAAACCGTAATTCATGAGTTTCTCCTGATTGGTTATACGTATGTGTTATATGGGGTGGATGGTGGGATTCGAACCCACGACCCCCAGGGCCACAACCTGGTGCTCTACCAACTGAGCCACATCCACCATGCGAAATAAGGCAAGACTAAGCATAAGGTGTTTGCAGGAAAAAATCAACGTTCGACTGGTATTTTTAAAAAAATATTGACCATGTTGCCCATGCCGTGATGAATCTTTTGTATATTTTGGGTTTATGCTCTGTTCCGTAGGTACAGACGAGTGTAAGTATTTGCCGGTGTTTTTCTGAGTTGAGAATATGGTAGTAAGCGCCATATAGGGTACTGCGCATATATCCTATATATTCATTGTTTGTTGATTCAGGACAAAGTTTTCCTCCAACAAGAAAACTAGGATTATAACCCAGCTCAAAACCGTCTAGTTTAAAGTTAAAGTTGTATCCAACAAGAAGATCAAATAAACTTCCTATATCAAGTTCATATTTGTATGATACGGCATCGGATTTTAAAGAGATATTGGATGGGAGAAATCTGAGGTAGCGGCCTGCAAGAAGAAGCTTTTGATCTTTTTTAGACGAGAATGTGCTTGCGGCATCTATTTTAAAACCTATGCTGCTGTGAGCTATGCCAAATTGTAGCCCCTCCGGACTAGTATCCTTATGAGTAGGGAACCCTAAGATGCCGGAAAAGGTTACTGCGGTTTTTTGTGAAAAAGCTTTGCTGAACCCTAAGGACAATAATAAATCATCTGTTTGTGTTCGATTAAATTCTTGGCATTGATAACGTGATGTAATATGACCAAATGCACCATCAATTTGCGCGTATACTTGGTTGTGTTGATAAAGATATGTTGCAAGTAGGCCTACTGCATTTTCTTCCGTTGAATCATACT
This sequence comes from uncultured Pseudomonadota bacterium, assembly GCA_964595035.1. Classification (GTDB taxonomy): domain Bacteria; phylum Babelota; class Babeliae; order Babelales; family Vermiphilaceae; genus JAKASV01. The sequence goes on along the minus strand of CAZQNW010000027.1, from coordinate 7,666 downwards.
TCGAGGCATACATATCAAAGCAGAACAACGAAAATTGTGAATAACGCGCGTTTTTCGCGTTAGCCGTATGGCGACGTGTTATTTCTGATACAAAAAATTTGTAAACAAGTGATGTTGCTAAGGTAGTAATAGGACATGTAAGCAATACCATTAAGACTGTTTTTTTTATGCATGCCATATGTTCTCCGTAATTGCATATAACCAGTTACGTGTTATATGTATGTTCAAGCTTGTCCTGTAATTGTTGTATCTTTTTTTCAGTGAACGTTAAGTTTTCTACGAGTATTCTTTGTTGTTCTTTGTTTTTTAAGCGTTTGAAATTTTGTATGTACGTGTCATCCAGCTCATCGCCTGAAATGAGATTGTAGCGTTTAATAGGTTCAATAGTTTTCGTTTTTCTTATATGTCTTGATAGCAGAGTTATGGTCCAATCGTTAAAATTAGATTTTGTTTCTAATATGATGCAAGATTCATATAAATAATGGTTAATAACTTGTAATTGGCCTGTTGAACCGGCTTGGGTATTCCATATGATAGTATTGTTCTTTTTGGTAGATATCAGTCCTTGTCTTATATGCGAAGGGTCATCAGTTCCTTGTATAATTGCAGGAATATGAACTGGTAATGTTGCGTGCTTGGCTGCTTGCTCGTGTAAGTAAATAGTAGATTTTGCTTTGTTTGCAAACAGTGATGCTACCAATTTTTCATCAAATGTGCGTTCTTCAAGTTGTAAAGCACCGATACGTACAAGGTTAATTTCTGTACTTATGTTTGTATCTACCAGATATAATGCTAAGGCAAAAGTATCTAAAAATTGGTTAAAAAGTTCGAGATATTTTTTATAATTTGAACTACGTATTTTAAATTCCGTTTTGAGATTTGTTTTTTTCCAGCGTTCTTTTTCTTCATAATAACCGCTTATGCAAAATATTTTGTCGGGGTTTTGTTCAATAAGTCTTAATACAAGAATGAGCGTATCAAGACCATACGCTGAATCATAAAAAATATTTCCATCGAATACCAAATAATAGTGAGGTTCAAGTACAAAGTTATCGTCAATATTTCCATGATAATTTAAGTATTCCAAGATCCGTGAAAGAGTATGAAATGCACCATTAAGATTTGAGATTATGACAAAGTGACTTCCTGGTTCCGGATGTAAAACGCGAACAAAGTGACCTCGAAGTCCTGCGTCGTGTCGCATGCGAATTATTCTTTGCAACTGATCCAAAAAAGATTGCTCCATAATATCTCCAAATTTGAGATAATGTTTGATCTCTTCCCATGTTTTTGGATGACGACGTTGGTAAAAGTAATTACTGAATCGCATGTGGGTCCAATCAGACGAGTCCGGAGTAGGGTGTTCAGTTAATAGCTTGCCATAATCACGTGCTATTTGGACAGTAGGAAATATAATTTTACCGGTATATTCTTGTGCAAGCGAAACTGTAGCTACTAAGCTTATGATGGTTATACATAGACCATGTGCTTTCATGAATATTTTCTCCAATATTAAATAGTTCTTAGATAAAGCTATTCGCCTTTCAATGGTATTTCTTTCCATTCTTTGTCGCCCGTTATGAGCCAAATTGACTGCAGAAGCTGGCGTGTTTTTGGATTAAAGGTTAAACGTAATCCGCTTAATGAATAATCGTGTACCTGTTCAATAAAGTCGACGATCTTGTCGGCAGTTATGGGTTTACTAATGCTTCGTGTAATACTAACAAAAAATGCGGCACTGAGGAATGCTTCAAAGGCATAGAGTTCATGACTGATGACCTTATCTTTTGTTAGAATTTTAAAGTTTTGTGCTGCCATTAATGGTCCATCAGGATTTGGGACAACGCTCGTACATGTAAATTTTAATTTATTACGTTCACAGTATTTTCTAAAAGAGTTGAGACTAAGATCTTGTGTGCCAAAAATGTTTTTATTGACGAGCCATTCGGTTCCTAATTGGTGTAGGAGCTCTTTGGCGGCTACTTGTGTTACAAATAATCCTAATGAGTCTGCTTTAAATTCTTTGATACGCTGTACGTGTTCGGCAAAGTTGAGAGTTGATGTATCGAAAGGTAAGGCAATGCTATCTTTGATGTTAAGCTTTTTTAATTCATCTTGAGCGGCTTTAAGTGACTCCTGCCCAAAGGTATCATTTGTATACAAGAACGCGAATCTTTTTCCTCCTGAATTTTGTGCGATATAGTTTGTAACAGTTGCTGCTTCTTGAGCACCACTTGCTCTCATAAATATTAGGTTTGATAAGTTAGTCATATTGGCTCGCCCTGATGCGGCAGGGAATAAAACCAAAAATTTCTTATCTCGTATACAATCAAGATAGCCTTCAAGTGTTGGTGTGCTTAATGGAAGAAGGATGAGCCCTGTATGTTCTTTTTCTAATAATTGTAATACAGCTTTTCGTGTATATTCTTTGCTATATTGACTATCGACAGTAATGAGTTTATAGCTTACATCATGTGGAGCCTTGTGTTTGTTGAAATGGTCGAAAATGACATTGATTCCCGTTATTATGCTTTCACCTTCTTGTTTTGTTAATCCACTTAAATCTACAACTGTAGCGACCGACAGTATATCGGGGTTTCTTCCGAGCGGTATATCTTTAATCGTTGAAATGGTAAAAGGAATAACTCCTTGTGTTTGTGTTTCTGAGCTTTCCGCGATAGGCTTAATTTCTGGTAGTTTTTTTCCTGATATTGCGGTATTGAGAGCTAAAATTTCATGTTCAAGGCTAGCTTTACGTTCATTAAGTATTTTTATCTGCGCGCGAATAGTTTCTTGAGGGGTTAATTCTTGGCCTGATAGAAGTTTGACAGTTTTTCTTTCTTTTATTGGTTCATTTTCTCGTACATCTGAGTTATAGAGTGTTAAGATCCAATCTTCCAAAGATTTTGCTGTTAGCATAATCGCGTAAGCGTCATAATAAAAATTAAATAATTCTTGGCTTGACTGAGTAGGACTTGACATGACCGTCCATGTTGGAGCGCCTTCTTCTTTGCCTAGAGAATGAAGCCCTTGAGATTTGATGTATTGCGTTCGCAAATAAGGCTCTGCGCGAATAATCGCTTGTACGTTGATAGTGGGGGTTGATTGTTCTTTTTTTAAAGAAGAGATTGTATAGATATCCTGTTCAGGATGATTGAAAAAATCACCAAGAAAATTTTCTGAAAAGCTTTTGTCATTCTGACCGACATTAGAAATACGTACTACAGAAATGTTTTTTGGTGTACGCTCAGCTATTAAGTACAAGGCTGAAGGTAATGTATTAAAGAATCGTTCAATTATTTTTTTGAATTCACTTTTTTCTGGAGCTAAGGTTATCAGTTGATGTTTGAGTGAGTATTGTTGCCATTGCCCATTTTCTTCTTGTGTTCCAAGAGTTACGAATACTTTGTTGGGATTAACGTACAGAAGCCGTGCTATTACGGTTAGAGTTTCAAGCGCGTAGGCAGATCGAGATGCGATGTTTCCATTAATTACAATATAGCAGTCAGGTTCAATAATTTTCAGTTGTTTGTCGATAAGTTTTTGTTGTTCCAGTGAGCGAAGATCTCTTGCCAAAGAATGAAATGCACCGAATAGTTCCCCGAAAATGATACATGAACTCCCTATTGCAGGTTCTAATTTATGCACAAATGGAGCTTGATAACCGTTATATTCACGATCTGCTGTGACGATATTAAGTAGTTTTATGCAATCGTTAAGGGTCCATTGAGGTTTGAGAATTTTGAGTGCATATAAGGTATTTTTTAAAAAAGAAGGCTTTTGTTTATTGAGGTATGTTGAGAATTCCGGGTTTTCCCAGTCAAGAAAATCCGGTGTGGGATTTTCTTCTGTAGATGCAGCATAAGATTCTATTTTTTCAATAGAATCAAAAACATCCGGAACAGAATTACAATGTATGTTGCACAACGGTATGAATGCGCAAATGAGTATGTATAGTATGTACATGAGGTTTCCTTGTATTCCTAAAATGAGCCGATCCTTCGGTCCTTAATTCGCTTTTTATTCTCGTGAATTCTTTTATGAAAAGTCAATAAAGAATGGGGAGAATTTTTTACATGAATGAAAAGCGTTTTTTCCGACCTTATCATTTTTTTTATAGCTTTTCCTATAGGCGGATTGATAATATATCAACGATTATGAGTATTAGTATTTGAAAATGGGAAGGAGGGACATGAATTTTATCAAGTTATTATGGTTAATCCTTGCGTTTTGTGCGATGAGCAAGCAGAGTATGGCAATGGAACAGAGAGCTTTAACATCGAGCTTGTATATTAAAAATGCAAGTGAGTATCCTGTCCGTATATGCGTAGGGCCTGAATATCCTAGTTCAATAGCGTTGTATCCCGGCCAAATTTTAGAATTTCCTATAAAAGATATACCGGGAATAACTGCGTCAACGTATGGTAAAGTTTCACATTACTTAACGGGTCTTGTCGCGGAATTGAATATTTTACAAATGTTGCAAGATTGTCCGCAATATGCGGACCATGATTGTTATGTTGAAATTGTTTATGAAAAAAATTCACCTCGAGGAACTTCCAGTTTATGGCGTTTCGCACGCTACCTGTTTACACTTGGTAAATGGTCATTGAGTCATCGTATTCTTGAAGAAAAAGATCTTGCAACATACGCGTTGCCAGCAAGTAGTGAAGCTCTTTCCAGAATTATTGCTCAGTTGAGCGGATCTGCGCCTGAAGAAATTATACGCGATGCTGCCCTTATTTGGTCGATGTTCCCTCGTGCTGCGTCAAAAATTGAAAATCGTCAAACCGTATATCCTTTTAATATTTTAGGGCTTGATATTGGAGGGCTTATAGCATCAGATAAACAGTTGCGCAATTGGGGAAGTTTGCTTGCAGGGTCTTTGCAGAAAAAATACTCTTCAATAACAAGTCCTGCGATTTGGAATGCAGTGCGTATGATTATAGCTGATTCTGTAGAATCATTCAGACAGGGTAACTATTATCATGATAGAGATCCGCAGTATCCGGTAACATTGTTGTATATACCTACAGCTGAGTCCCCTGAAAGTCAAGCTGAGCCGGCATTCCCTGCAGATATTATTGATAAGCTTAAAGGAAAGATTGTTGGAGACCAGGCTGCAGAGGCGCTTCTTTGCCAATTGGAGCAAGCAGCTCGATCCCGAGGCTGGACAGGGCTTGTACGGCACGAGCAGCCAGTAATTCCGCCGGCGCCACCTATTGATGGGTTTCTTAATAAGAGCTCTTATCAAGAGCATGAGGTGGAAAGGTTCTTGCGCGAACTGGCAGAAAAGAAACTGGAAGCTCAGAGTGTTTTTGATAAAGTAGCTAAAGAGTTATTTGATAAAATTGATCACCTTGAGCTTGATGCAAAACAAGCCGTACAGCTTAAGTATGCAGCACTTGATAGACTGCGTTTAATCGATCAAGGCAAACATGCTCTTTCAGAGCTGGCAAAAGTAAGAGATTACTTTTCGCCGGCTATGATACGCGTTGCTTATACGGCGCCTAACCCTACCCAATCGATGCAAGATATGATTTCGTGGATAGCACGTTCAGACAGAGAAAGGGGGTATGAATACGCGCGCATGCAGGACCAACAATTGACTCAGGCTTTTAAGCTTGCTGTGCAGCAACAGGATTATCAAACGCTGTTGATGCAACATTTGAGACAACAAATAAGACGGTTCGAATCGCCAGCTGATTAGAATTTCAGGCCTGTGAGATTGATACATATCTCTTTGCTGAAAAACTCATGAGCAGGCTGTGCTTGTACTATGACCCATAGGTCAAATACAACGGAGTCTGCTATTGCTCTATATTCTTCAAGATGCTTCTTGCACGATATGCCGACTAGGTACCCTCTTGTGTGTTTTGAGGTATTAACCTATTCAGCTCATTACAGATTGAAGGATTTTTATATGGATATTGCTTTGTTGCCAATAAAAACTTTAACATATGAGTTTTCTGAATGTACTCTTGAAAGATTTATCATATACTATATAATTAATTAATAATTTCGTATTAGTTTCTATTTTTCAAATTAAATTAAAATATGTAAGGAAAGATAATGACTGTCAAGATACATAGAGTATTAATGGGGATGTTTTTTGGAATAATGTTTTCAGTTGTTTCTTTTTCATCGTTTTGTATGCATGAGCAAGAAAAAGAGATAAGAGCTCGAAGGGCTGAGCAATATAAGGCTCATTTACAAGCAGAGTTCCAAAGCGCGATGCGTCAGAAAGATATGGGATGGCTTACAGGGCACCGTGAATTATTGATACGGAACCGCATTGTTACCGAAGAACAATTCGATGAAATTATTGAGGGGTCCCAAGAGGCGGCAAGAAGAGAGGAACAAAGAACCGCGCAGGCAGAAGAAGATAAACAAGTCTTTAAAGATGTTGCTTTAGAACGTATGAAAAAGGCCGCATCATGCCAAATTATGATAGAACAGGGGCTTAGTTGGCTTTATAGTGTTTTGAATAAAAAGGATGAATATTATGATCAATTGATGGCGATTGCGAAATTGACTAACCTCGAGGAAATCTATGGCGAGCTTACCAAGCTGACTGAAAATCCAGTTATTATGGCTTTTATAGGAGATGAACTTAATAAACTCCGTGGTTATATGCTCTATCGAGAATGGTCTAATCCGAGCGCTATGAGTGATGATGATGCGTTGTGCGTATTTGAGCGAGCGGTAGCAAGGCAAGATATCAACGCTATGGTTCTCTTGGCAGAACAAGGGCTTAAACACCGTAAAGGGCAAGAAATAATAACAGCCGTTATTCCAGGATTTATGGCTGCTATAAAGCAAGAAAAAATCGATATGGCCGTTGATCTTTACTTACACTTTTTCAAAGGAACAGGCGATCAGGACGTAGCGCTGAATATGCTTGATAGGTATAAAACAACTATGGTTGAGCGCAGAGACATTGCTGGTCTTAAGAAATTATCTATTTGTTTTCACGGAACTGACCAAGAAGCAGAACTGAAAAGTCTTATCACTGCCCTGGAACTTGAGCAAGGACAGGAGCCGAGTTATGATCATGATGCGCCCGATGCTGTGCCGGGAGCTATGTTATGGGATTTATATCGTGGGGCCCTTGCCAATTATGATATCGCGACGCTCAACCAATTCCGCACGCAGTTTCTAAGAAATGGCATTGTGGAGTCCGAGGAAATATTTGATACGATTGTTGCTTCACTCGCTCAGCATGAGCATGACCATTCAGGAGCTTCGACGAGTGTGCCTGCACCGTCAGCGGTTGTTCCAACTGCTCATGCGCAAGGTTCTCTTTTCGGGCAACGTATGCCTTTTGGTGTTTCTGGTGTGCGTCAAGTAGGTAGTCCAGACCGTCTTGTTGAGACAGTTGCTCCGCAGCCGATTACTAGAGAACCGATACATCAACCAGTCGTTGACCAAGCGGCACATTCAACTGCTTATGCCCCTTCACTTGCGGCAGCAAGCCAATCGCAACTAGTTATGCCAGCAGCAGATGTTCAACCGGCTCCGTCATTGATTCAACGAGTAGCTACAGCCCCAGTTAGATTTATAAACGAGCACCGTGTTGCCACATCGGTAGCACTTGGTGCGACGTTATTAGCTGCAGCACTCAGGCATTTTAGACGTTAATATATTTAATGCAGGTGCAGTAAGC
>CAZQNW010000026.1:0-13980 GCA_964595035.1 uncultured Pseudomonadota bacterium | reverse complement strand
GCCTTCAGAACAACCATGCCTATCTAACTGATATTTATCGAATTCGCGTTAATTATACTCATATTTCATTGACAACTACAGGCAAAATATTAAGCTTAAAATGCCTGTTTAATGATGTTTGGTTCATATGAATGGCTAAAAAATTCCGCAGTTGGAATTTTTAATATTTTTGCAGTAGTTTTATTGGAGTGTCGATGAACGTTATCATTAAAAAAAATACATCATTGCTTGTTTTATGTATTTTATCTTGTTTAATAAGTTCTATAGCTGAAGCTAAGTTGCGTGGCTTTGCGTATGATGCTGATTGTTCTTACGAATTATCAGGTATCTTTAAAGAAGAAATGTTTTATGGGAAAAACATCAGTTTATTAAATGATAATAATAAATCTGATCGTATTTTGTATTGGCGACACATCTTTGATATAAGTCTTGATATTGTATATGGAACCAAAACATATGGACACAAAGCAGTAGAACTTTATGGTACAATGCGCAATCGTGGTGTTTGGGGTAATCCAAAAAGTATTGCAACAACAACATCGTCATCCGTAAAACTTTCAGAAACTGTGTTTGGTGAGCATAGCCATGCCGTTCCTCGACATGTAGTCTGGATTCGTGAATTATGGATGAGAATGGATCTTGGAGATGTATTACATTTGGCCTTGCCAAATCAACAGACATTTACATTGGGTGCTTTTAAATTTGAATTAGGACGAGGAATTTCTCTTGGTTCGGCCTATGCTGTAGGGCACCAATTACTTGGTTTTTATACAGAAGATATTATTGACCAATACGCGTTTGGTGGTAAATTGTCCGGTTTTATTATTGATCCTGTTCTAACGTATGACTTATATGCGGCGCTACTTAACAATAAGAGCAGCAGTTTGGGTGATACAGGTGAACACGTATATGCACAACAATATGGCATGTTAAATTATCCGGAGCGGGGATTTGGTAAGATTACTTTTTTGGTTGCAGGACGTACCATTTGGTCTCCTTTAAACAATAAAACATGCGGAAAGCTCAATATAGAACCATATTGGTTGTACTATAATGAACCTGAGCAACGCGTTGAAAGACTAGGTGATGCAAAAACAGTTTTAGGGACAATTGGGCTTGCAAGTGAATATGAAGGTGAGCGCTTTGCGGGAGGGTTCGATTGGGCTGTTAACTTAGGTTATCAAGATGTCAAAGGGTTAGACCGTAATACGGTAACTATTAATGATATAGATGGAAGTCTTGTTGAAGTGAATACACATGTGGAATATAAAAAAAATGAAGATGATCCGCAAAAAACAGCGAAGAAAATGCCATATATTTCCGGTAGCGTTCAAAATAAAATAAATACAACAACTCAGTCTGAAGTAAATAATGGTAAATTGATTGCCCAAGTTGATCTACCATTTTATGGTCGTACGTCAAAAGAACATGTCTTTATGTATAATGCAAAAAATCGCTTCAGGGATCCTTATGTTAATAAATTAGATGGTTGGATGTTTGTTGCTGATGCTGCGTTAAAAACACCTGATGATATGTTTCAAATTGCGGGTACAGTAGGATATGCATCGGGTGATGAAAATCCTAACAGAGGGAACAAGGACGGCGTATACTCAGGGTTTATCGGTATCCAAGAAATCTATTGGGGTAAACGTGTAAAAAGCGCGTTCTTGCTTGGTGGCGCAGGGAAATTAAAAAGGCCTATGTCGTTACCTGTAAGTAAACGCCAAGGTCGCTTTGCCTCATCAGTCTCAAGTTTCACCAATATTCGTTTTGCAGGTATGTCGATTAACAAAAAGAAAATGTGGCAGGATGAACGTAAATTAACGTTTAATCCAAATATATTAGTTTATTGGCAAGATGAACCATCGCCTTGTTTTGATATTATCAGTAAGAAAGATTTAAACGGTGACGCAGATCAATTTTTAGGTACTGAACTTAATATGTTTGTCGATTACTGGGCTATGAAAAATCTGAAGTTATATTTTGTGGCTTCTGTATATATTCCAGGCGGACACTTTGATGATATTAAAGGTAAGCCTCTTAATGCAGCTCAGGTAAGAGCGCTTGATAAACTTGATCGCTCCGGTTTTAACAATGAGTATGTGCCAAATATTAGTAGTGATCTTGCCGCTACATTTAACTTTGGTGTTGAATACGTATTTTAAAAACCACATATACGCTGATCAAGCTATGGGCATGGTAAAACGGTTTTTTGTATGTTAAACTATCAAAGTTTTTAATACGATGTACAATGGGCAAAGTTCTAGGAGTTGTGCTATGCAACGATTTGAGCGTACGGTTTTTTGCGGAATGGTGAATGAATCATTCCTTAATAAAGAGATTACTCTTGCCGGATGGGTTAACAAACGACGAGATCTTGGAAAATTAATATTCATTGATCTACGAGATCGATCCGGATTAATGCAGCTGGTTTTTAATCCTGAAATATCATCACAGGCACATGATAGTGCAAGTTCTCTTAGGTCGGAATATGTTATATCAGTCAAGGGTATTGTCGCTCATCGCGCGCCGGGTATGGCAAATACTGATATAGCGACAGGCCAATATGAATTACATGTTAACAAACTTACAATATTGAACCGCTCTAAGACGTTGCCTTTTAATTTAGATGATCTTGCTCATGTAGATGAAGAGTTACGATTTAAATACCGTTATTTGGATTTACGTGATCCTGTACATCAATCACGTTTTGCCTTGCGCAATAAAGTTACATTTTTGATGCGTGAATTTCTACAGGCAAAAGGATTTTACGAAATCGAAACTCCCATACTTACCAAAAATACACCTGAAGGTGCGCGGGAATTTATTGTACCGTCCCGTAATCATAAAACTCATTTTTACGCGCTTCCACAATCGCCTCAATTATATAAACAACTTTTAATGGCGTCCGGCATGGAACGTTATTTCCAAGTTGCCCGTTGTTTTAGGGATGAGGATCTTCGAGCAGATAGGCAGCCGGAGTTTACTCAACTTGATATCGAGATGTCATTTGTTAAAGAAGGTGATTTGCAAGATTTAATTGAACAACTGTTAAAACATATTTGGAAACAGATTTTTGATATAGATTTAGCTACGCCGTTTCCTCGTATGAGTTATGATGATGCGTTTAATTTTTATGGTTCTGATAAACCAGATCTTCGTTTTGCATTAAAAATTGGAGATTGTTCATCGTTATTTCAAGAAACACCGGTTAAATTTTTAAAATCTGTACTTGATAACAATGGTAAAATAGGTGCTCTTTGCGTACCGGATCATACTTTTTCTCGTTCTGAATTAGATACATGGTCTGAACGTGCTACAAAACTTGGAGCTAAAGGACTTGTTTGGGTGCGCTTTTCTGAAGACGGAAAACCGGAATCACCAATTGCAAAATTTTTACCGGAATCATTTTTAAAAGATTGCCGTCGTGCCTTTCCTGAAATTACCGCGAATAGTACTCTCTTTATCATAGCCGGTCCGTATAAGCAAACATGGACAGCATTAGGAAGGCTTCGTTTAGAAATAGCTCAAACATTAGGAATGATTCCAACAAGTCAATATCATTTCTCTTGGGTTGTTGATTTTCCCTTGCTTGAATACAATGAAGAAACAAAAAGTTTTGATGCTACACACCATCCATTTACCAGTCCACAAGAAGGATGGGAAAATTTGCCCCCAGAGCAAATAAAAGCACGAGCCTATGACGTAGTGCTTAACGGCATAGAACTTGGCGGAGGATCGATTCGTATCCATGATGCAGCCGTTCAAGATAAGGTATTTGATTTAATAGGGCTCTCTAAAGAACAGGCCAAAGCTAAGTTCGGATTTTTATTGGAAGCTCAAGAATATGGGTTTCCACCTCATGGCGGTATTGCCTTAGGTCTTGATCGGTTTATTATGCTTATGTGCGGAGCTCAATCAATTCGTGATGTTATTGCTTTTCCTAAAACGACAAGTGGCTATGATCCTTTGATGGATTCTCCTGTTACTGTACCTGACGAACAATTAAAAGATTATGGGCTTTGTCTATTACCAAAGACTCAGAAGTAATTTAGTACAATTAAAAAGATGCTGCTATCAATATCATATTGATAGCAGCATCTTTAATATAATTGATACTGAATGTTAACGGATACAATGCTCAATTAATTCTTCTAATTCATGCAAAAATCCTTCACGGCCCCTTGTATGAAAACTATAATCTCCAACGTATGTATCGTATAACGCATGAGAATTCTGTACTTTTTCCAAACAATAAGGATCCTTTGTGTGCATTTTGCATTGATCAATATCTGAGAGCAGTTGAGCTAAAAGAGTATCTTTATAAAGAGTTGAAGGTTGTAAGTGGCGTACAGCGCAATCACCTTCAAAGTATCTGATTATATTAAAACATGGATTATTGTGATGTAATGGGTCGTCAAATAAACAAATATGATTACCTGATGAATTTGTTATGGTATAACGACGTTCGTTCCCTGAACACTCTAATAATAAGGTTAACCAATGGCCGTTATTTTTTGCTTCTTGGTTAGTATTGCCTAGAATAAAGATATAGCGTGTGCTTGCCATAGGTTGCCCGGATTGAATAGTATCTTTAAGTTTTTTTATTGAATCTATTAAATTCCACATTCTAGGATCTGCTGATTCTAAGATAATTACTTGAACATGATGTGGATCTAATACTTGTCGTGCCAGTTCATCTGTTTGGCGGTAATAATTAATCAGTTGTTCCATCTCATCGGAATTAAGTAGTTCACCTTGCTCATCTAAGCGGTTTGCGTATACTGCGTTGTAATAATGTAGCGCATTAATGGGTGTCTCTTGTATTATCTCAACCGGACTAATTATACGTATATAGCGTTGTAGATTTTCTTGTTGATGTAGAAATTTGTAGAGATGTTCAGGGGTACAGTTTATTTCTTTTGCCGTGGCATCAGAAATTTTAAAAGGCATCGTTTGCAAGTCTTGCATTATATCTGATGGGACTTTATATATGGATGAGTTGGTATCTAGTGCTTGGTTTATGATGCTATTAAGATATTCATTCACCATACATTTATACAAAGTATAGAGTATTTTGGTATTTTCTTGTTTATCTATGGGCTCGGGAAGAACTATCTGTATTGTGTTTTGTAGAAGATATTTTAACGAAACTTTTTTACGCATATCAATGATATATTTTCGTAAGTATCCGATTTTAACAGGATCAAATAAATATGTTACTATAGCTTGGCTGTTGAATACAGCTTCTGTATCAAATCCCTGAACAATGCCTGCTAATGCTAATGCATTTTTTGTAGATGCATGATAACCGCAGCTGAAGTTGCCGCCGCCTATGCAATGATTATGCTGATCGGTGGTATCTTGACTGAGAACACGTAATTGTTGAACGGTTATATGGCTGTGTGTTTGTTCATTGTCAAATACAATTGGCTCGATAACATGGTGTTCGGGAACTGAAAAATATGGAATAACAGGTAGAGGTTCATCATGATATTCTGTTTGTACGGAGCTGGTTGCTGCTTCTTGAGTAGGTTGTTCTTGCTTTGTAGGTTCTTTAGGTGCAGCTTTATCCGGTGCAATATCTTCCTCTTTTACGCGTTGCATGGATGTTTGTGTTGTGTTTGCATGTGGAGTATCTGAAGAAGTTTTCTTAGAATGTTTTTTAGTATGTAGAAGTTGAGATAACTTATATGTGCCATATACTGCAACGGATGCAATAGCAATGTATCCCCCTAATTTTTTTAGTATGGTAGGATTCCATGTAGTGTGAGCCAACGAATGATATGTATGCTCAACAAGAGATTGGATCTGTCTTTGTGCTGTAGAGCATTTCTTTACGAGCGAAGTCCACATTGAAGCGTTGCCTACAAAATTTAATCCTTGAGCGCCATAACATAATGGCAAACTCAAAAAAGATAAGAAAAACAATAGTAATTTTTTCATGATTCCTCCATTTGTAACTACACATTATGTTGTAGCTGCTATAGAAAGAATAGCATGAAAACGTATAGCGAACAAATGGCAATATATTTTATATCTGAAAATATCCGCAATGGCTTACCTTAAAAATATGCAAGCTTAATATTGACTAGAAGTCAACATTAAGTGTTGCTCCCAATATTGGACAGACAATAACCCGCTTTCCTCTATACGGAATTTCTGCGTATAAAGAAAGTGAAGGCATTGCCCTGATATATTCGCGTGTTAAATATCCAAAATCATAGGTAGCATTAACCAAAATTGCATGCCAATTTATTTCTTGTATCTTTTCAGATGATTGAGCTATGGCGCTTGAAAAACATGTTCCGTGTAGGGATACGCTAGAGTCTCCTCTCTTGAAAAACTGATATGCTATTTTGAATGAAGTATGCGGAGCTAAATCGTATACCTCTGCGTAAAGCGTATATTGTTGTTCTAAGCTATAATCGGTATAGGCTTTTGTTTTTTGTAAAAGAAGTAATTCTGTTTGTGCAGGATTGGTTTTAATACGTTGGTATAATGTTCTGCCAAAAATTGAGCGAAGCTCCACATCGAATCCAATATGACAATAAGATCCAAGGGCAGCATTAAGACCGCCACCAAACAGTATGGTAGGGCAACCGTTGTACCCAAATGGGATAGCTAAAATTTTATTCAAGTCTTCTTTTTTACCTGTTGGCAACGTTAACCCTACTCTTCCATTTAAGCGTACATTGCGTAATACCGGTCTGCCTTGAACAAAGTCTTGAAGCCAATCGGCTACGATAGAAAGATCTCCTATACCTGCCCTGTGCCATGGGCATATGTCAAGACAACCAAGTGTTTTTATATTTTCTGCTAAATTATCAGTTAGATAATGGTGTGTACGTATATCTTCAGCAGTTGCATATGCAGTATTATCTTGCCAACTTACATTCTTTAACTTCATAGTAAAGATAGGAAGATATATACCAAGCAAAATATTACGAGGCAAAGTTTTGCGTGCTACAAAAGTACATCCAAATGGAGCATCAAGTTCTGCATATACGGTATAGGTGCCTCGTATTCCATTACTAGTTGCGTCTATTTGAATACGCTTTTGTCCTGCTTGGCATACGCAATCAAATCCGTCTAACATAGTGAGTGCGTTTTCACAGGGGTTCCAAATGTGCGCCACATTGACATGACAACTTGTCGCATTGTATCCACGCCCCTTAAAACCATGTTCAGGTTGTACGAATAATTGCCATCGTGTGCCATAATGCGGTGAAGGATTGAAAAAGAATTTGAATGGGCGAACAACGTTCATCCCGTGTACACTTGTGTAGAGTGCTAAAGTGAAACTTAAAAATGTTAAACTTCGATATATACTGTTTTTTAACATAAGCATCCTATACTCTTGCTAAAGTTATTCATTTACAGAAAGTATGTTGTTTTGAGCCAAGAACCACGCACCTGAAGAACTCAGAGCCACAATCGGTTGTATAATATCCGCTCCTTGTACGTTGACCGGTATAATCTCTTCCCTATTACCACCAAAATGGAGACCGCTTTTTACGTATGCCGGCAACAAGGAACATAGCGGTTCGTGTTGAATGGTTCGATCACGTTCTTGAAACAATAAGCTGCCATTTGTATAAATCCAATTACGGTAACCGGCAAATTGAACAAAATATGTTGGTATGTCTTTAATAAAGATGTCAGGGAATTGTTCAATAATATAAGGATTTTGCGAGTTTTGCGTTGGCGTAACTGTAAAGCGATGTACCATGGCAAGGTTTTTACCAGGATTTGTATCAAGAACATAGATATTACCGCCATGTTCTGAAGTTAAATCTTGTTCACGTCCTGTGTACGTAACACAAAAAATTTGTCGTGCTGTGCATAACCCTTCTGCTAAAGGAATCTTTTGCCAAGTCACATCCGTTCCTTTTGCGATACGGATATCTGTAGATGGTCCGTTTTGATATAAGCCGTTACTTGTGCCGAGAATACAGAGCGACCGAGAAACTACGGCGTCATTGATTGTATCATACGCGTTAAGAGGAGATTGCCCTCGTGTCGCGAGTGTTGTTTTTTGTATATCACCTGTTATGAAATTACTTGCTTGAATATCAATGCGATCAAAGGTCGAATCAGTTACAACATATAAAAGACCTTGTGTTTCATCGCACATTAATTTGCGTATATATGAGTATGATCCAATCTTTTTGAAATAACTTCCGGCCGTTAAACCTGCCAAATTATTGCCAAGACCTGTACGAGCATCCCAGCTGTATCCTTGATTATTAATTAAAATAGCTAAGCCATTAGTTCCACCGACAAATAGGTATCCGTGATTGTTGTAAGCTGTTATTGTGGCTGCTTTAATGATTCCTATTTCATCTAAGGCTCCCGATGTAATTGCGATAGCATTCGTATCTGCTGCCAACTCATGATCGATAGTTCCGTTATCAAATGTTTCTGGATTATGTGCAAGAGCTTCACCAAGAAGTGGCTGCTGTACACCATTATATTCTAAAGAGGTTTGAGCAAGTGCTATGCGCTTATTACCTGTAGTTATTAAAAGACTGATATCAAGTAATCCAGGTGTGCCAAGAGGCATATCAAAAATTCCTTGGATGCCATTGATGTCTGTTGGGAATAAACTATTTTCCCAAGATCCAAGTTGTGCACTTAATGTTGTATCATTATTGTTCCACACGGCTCGTTTAACGGTATGAATGGCATTGGATGATGGTCCCGCAATAAACGTCATATTTCCTGTGTGCTGAGAAAGTGCTGCTCCAAAAATATAATCAGTAGCATGTGTATATGCTCGTTTCCATGTAGTCCATTCCTTGATTCTTCCTAACGAATCAAATAATGCCTGCGAATAGAATATTCCCGGTTTATTCCCTACTTGTGGTTGAACTACAGCATATACGGCGTCACTGTATGTCATAATTGAAATAATGGTACCTTCAGTCATAGGACCATGTCCAACTTGAACCTCGCTGTCATCCGCTGTAAATAAATCTCCCGGGTTAATTGCCGGGTCGATAAAACAGCGATCTATTATGCACAATGAGTTTTCATGATAATACGTATATGGAATGGCATCTTTTTTTGCTAACATGCCGTTACATATAGTTGGTGTTTTTACAACCGGCAAAGCATATACAGTTTGCCTTGTTTGCTCCGCTGTTCCCAAACCTCCTAAAACAACCAGATAATTGAGAACTGTTGATGTAAAGAGTGGTCGTGTCTGATGAATAGATATAGTGACATTTGATCCGCGCGTGCCGATAATATTATTTACGCCAGTTTGAAATGCTGAAGCGTAAGCTAATTTTTTTAAAATAAAAGAATGTGATATAGCCTCTTTTGTGGCAGACTCATCTTTGGTATTGGTTCCTTTGTCATCGGAGGGATCTTTTTTGATGTCTTTATTTTGTGTTTCAATTTTTTCATTGAGCCATGTCCCAATCACAACCGCTATTCCTCCATCAGATTCGGTTCCTTGTGCATTAATATGTAGTGCCGTATAGAGACATTTAAGATTTTCTGTCCAATTCAAGTGCAGAGCGTTGTCGCATATCTGAATCGTGGAATTATCGATGCGAATACTGTTACTTGTATTATTTAGAGGTGTTGCGGCAATCGTTTCTGACCCATCTAATGTGATATAATGAGCAGGTATCTGTTGGAAATATGTTTTCTCCTGAGCCTCATTTTCTTTTTTTATAGCCGTGTATCCGAGGATGGCGATACCGCTGCTCCCTTCACCAAATGTATCAGATTCATGTCCTTTTACCGCAGCGAAAAGATATGCTTTATTATCAGCTACCATGCTTATTATGCCTTTGGATTCTTGGCCGGCAGCATCTTTTATATTGTGTACACTTAGAAGTTTTGTTGTATCAGATAGTAATGAATCGATGAGATACACGGTGCTAGGTTCTGTATGTGTCACCGCGGCTATCTTGTTAATAATTTGATCATTAATTGATAACATATTTCTACCGGACATAAGTGCCAGTTGATCGATTTGTGCGTCATATAAAGGATTTGTGCCCGTAGCATTGCTATCAACTGTAGCCTGCTCCGTGGTCATTGGTATAAAATTTTCTTTGTAATGATCTACAACCGCAATTGAAAAATTTTTTGCTCCCGGTGTGTGTGCAGCAACATAAAAAAGATCATCTGCTCCTTGCAAGTATAAACTTATTGGTTGGATAAATGATTGACCTGCGGTTGTACTGTCACCCTGTAAAACTATTGCGCAATACGATTGCAATACAGTTACTAGGACACATGAACTGATAAGCGCTTTGCGTAAATTTTTTGCGATAAACATAATGCTATCCCTTTTAATTTTAAATTTATTTTGCTCCATCAGGGTAGGTTGCATTATCTTAGAAAAATTTACGAAAAAGTGCCATCAAAATATTTATGCTTCTTAAGTTTGTGCATTGATTTGTACACAATACAGATGCTTTTTTATTATTAGTGTGTAACGCGAATTCGATAATACCGCTTTACTTAAAAAATTCATTGAGACTTCGCCCTTGCGAAGCCAGCAGGGCGTCTCGAAGTATGGTAAAGCCGTTTATTACTGCAAATGCTTCGAATACATATCCTTGGATGCAGCGTAAAGCACGCCTTACTCGGGACAAACGCGTCTCATTCGTTCTTTCTAGACGTATTCGCAAATTTCAATGTACCGAACTCTCGTTAAACTAACATTTGAATAAGGCATCTTATTTTTCTTTACTACACATCATCAACAAATCCTGAAAATCTTGAGGAGCATCTTTACAAAAGCTATACGCTTGCCCGTTAAAATTAAAAGACAAGCTATATGCATGCAAAGCTTGGCGCTTTATAAATTTTGATTTCTTACCATAGACCGGATCACCAACAATGGCATGCCCTATAGCAGCGCAATGAACTCGAATTTGATGTGTTCGACCGGTCACAATAGTAGCTTCTATAAGTGCGGCATGCGCAAAATACTCTTTAACATGATAATGAGTAATCGCATATCTAATACGGCGAGAACAACGAAGAGACTTGGCTACAATAGGATTATCCGCATTGACACTCATTTTGTATTCCGGAAAGGCTGCCATTTTGTTGCCTTGAGGGCTTCTGCCTATAGGAATATCAATAGTACCGTCCTGATCAGGATTACCTTCAACAACTGCCAAATACCTTTTATGTATCGCATGATCTTTAAAAAGTTTGCTAAATATTGCATGGGCATAGGGTGTTTTTGGAACAACTAATAAACCGGAAGTATCTTTATCAATCCTATGAACAATACCCGGACGATCACTATACCCGACTTGTGAAATATCAGGATAATGTACCAAGAGCCAGTCAACTAACGTAATAGCCGAACTGCGCTCAGATGGGGCATGAACCATAATATTAGCAGGTTTATATACGATCAAAAAATGTTCATGTTCATAGATAACCTCAATATCAAGATTCTTGCTTTTTATCATTTCGATAACGGCCGTTGTCTCGACTACACGCTTAGGAGGAAAATTAATCTTGATATTATCTAAAGGTTTGGTTGGCCAACTGGGTTTTACTATTTTTTTATCATTAAGCAAAACATACCCTTCTTTGATCATATTATGGAAAAAACTTCTTGAATATGAAGGTAACAATTGAACCAAGATAGCATCAAGACGAGCCGGAACCATTCCTTCGGCTACAGTCAACGTTAATGTACTATTGGGTTCAATGACAGTTGAAATCTCCATTTTTGGGGTACTCCCACAACTTTCTTACTTGAGAAAAAATATCATAAATCCATTTTCTACTAATAATAAAATATTTATTATTAAAGTCAAATGGACAATGAGCCCTTCGATTGCTATACTGACAATGAAAAAGCTTCCATACTGGAAGTCTTGGTATGTATGCTCATAATCGTCAATACATAAACATCGATTTTGCCAAAAAATGGCCTGCGGAGATAGTATGGATGGAACAACTATTTTGCAAGATGTACGTGAACATATTGAGACGGTCATTTCACAGGATTCCTCATTGGGACAGTACCTGTGGAATGAATTTATCAAAATTCACCCTGCCGATATCGCTCAATTTCTTACCGATATAGAAGAAGAGCATTTTAAGGCGCTTTTTTTGCAATTCCCGCACGACCTAAAAATGGCTGTCTTCGATGAGCTTTCAGCTCCAAGCCAGATAGAGGCTCTTGAATCCATGGATGAACAAGGCAAAGCAGATGCCCTGAACCGCTTGCCTGCAGATGCTCTAACTGATCTATTCGAGCTTCTTTCAGACGAAGACCTTAAAAAATACCTCGAAATTCTCCACAAAAAGGCCCGTGAAAAGGTACTTTCCTTAATGCAATTTCACCCTGAGTCTGTCGGTGGAATCATGGATACTGATATATTCACACTTCAAGAGGACTTTACTGTGGAAAAGAGTATATCCATATTACAACGCCTTGCTCCCGACCGTGAAATACATCACCACATTTATGTAACAAATAGAGAACATCAACTTAAAGGATATATTAAATTAGAAGACCTTGTACTACAAAAACCTCATAATCGCATATCGTCATTTTTACAAAAAACTGAATTAATCGCCTACCCTGAACAGGATCGTGAAGAAGTAGTTAACAAAATGGTTCACTATAGCTTAACGAGTGTTCCTGTTGTCGACGATGAAGACCATCTTTTAGGCGTTATTCAAAGTGATCGTTTAGCGGAAGTTTTGATCGAAGAAGCAGGGGAAGACGTTCAAAAGATGTCTGCCGTTCAACCATTAAAGTACCCCTATTTTGAAACCTCATTCTTTAGGATATTCTATCAGAGAAGCTATATCTTATTAGCCCTTTTTATTACTCAGTCATTTTCGTCAACTATTATGCAAGCTTACGAAGCAACCTTGCGTGGAGTACTTCTCTATTTTACAACTATGCTTATCAGTACCGGTGGCAACGCCAGCAACCAAACATCAGCCGTTGCTATTCAAGGTATGTTAACGGGTGACATAAATAAATCAAATATGAAAAGGTTTATTCGAAGAGAAATGCTTATGGCTCTTGCATTATCTAGCCTACTTGGCGTAGCAGCATTTATACGAAGTTATCTATTTATTGGTAATCGTCCGGTAAATAATCATTTTATGCAAAGTTTTTCTATAGCTGTATCGCAGGCACTCATTGTTTTTGTATCAGTAAGCATTGGGAGTTGCGTACCAGCGTTACTTAAACGCTTAAATATAGACCCTGCTTTTGCGGCTGGGCCAATGTTAGCAACGCTTATGGATGTTATCGGTATCTTTATTTTTTGCCTGGTAACACGATTTTTGTTATTTTAAAGCAACTTAAACATTAATACATATGTTGCTGTAAATTTCGCACTATACATTACATGTATATTCGCTATAATTCTTTGAGAATTTTTGTCCAAAATTTATTTTTCCTTGACAATTTGGACAGCTGTATGTACTTTTTTATAGTAAGATATCTTTTATATACATGCTTTCAGAAAAGAGAGCCGCTAGCTCAGTCGGTAGAGCATCAGCCTTTTAAGCTGAGGGTCGTTGGTTCGAGCCCAACGCGGCTCACCACCATTTCTTATGTCCCTATCGTCTAGAGGCCTAGGACATCGCCCTTTCACGGCGGAAACAGGAGTTCGAATCTCCTTAGGGACGCCAAATTAGATCATCTGAACAATTCAGTAACAAATCACATTAACTCGTATTAATTCTGCTATTGTGTAGGCATACATAACATAAAAAGAGTGGACAGGCTTGTTTATCTAACTGATATTTATCGAATGATATTTATTGCATTCGCATTATGTTAAGCTTGATTTAAAGTGTTACTAAAGAGATACCATATACAGACAAGCCGATATTATTATTAAGAAAAGTTGTTGTCAGAATATCACCATATGAAGACGTATGACGTAGATCCATCAGTGAAGACGGTAGCGCATCACGCGCCGCATATGCTTCTCTTGATACAAGCAACTTATGATCAAT
>CAZQNW010000025.1:0-14257 GCA_964595035.1 uncultured Pseudomonadota bacterium | reverse complement strand
GCACATACAGTTTGGGAAACATGGAACCCGGAAACTGTACAATTAAGTACAACATACACACTTGCACAAGCGCAACTTGCAATAAATGAATTAGGTGACGCTTTGTTTATATCTGGATCTTCTTCGGGATATAAAAGCAAGTTCTACGACCACACGCATACATGGGCAACAGATCCCTTATCCGAACAATCCACCTCTATATCTATACAAGCTTCGAATCTGCAACTTACTCTTGATAATAGCGGAACGGGAAGAGCAATCTTTATATCTTCATCATATCTTTTTGTAACAACATATCAATCATCAGCTTGGGATATACCAGTACAACTCAACGCACCTGACACCATAGTTTCTGATGCAAAGCTGTATACAGACAAAACATCTGGAACATCATACATTATGTGGATTGAAGATAGCACTAAAGTACGCGTAGTGCAGATTGGACAAATACCTAAAACATTAGCAACATCAAGTGGGGCTATTGAATCTATCAAAGCAGCTATGGACATCCAAGGACATATAACTTTTATGTGGACGGAAAATGAAGCAACTTCAGGATCATTACTCACAACTTACTTTGACGGCTCTGATTGGAATTCTTGGATCCCAACACCTACAACTCTCGCAACATCAATTTCTCAACCAATACTGTATTATACTCTTGGAATCCAACCACAATCACCATATACCATCTTGGCAGCTTGGGAAGTACATAATGGATCACAGTTCATACTCCAAGCAAATCATGCGATAGCAGCTACATGGGGCACAAACCAGGATATTTTCTTACTGGGTAACAACCGCGCACATAATCCTCTTGTAGGATTAGATGGTAATGGCAACGCAGTAGTTTCCTGGGGACAAGTGGCACCAC
This sequence comes from uncultured Pseudomonadota bacterium, assembly GCA_964595035.1. Lineage (GTDB taxonomy): Bacteria > Babelota > Babeliae > Babelales > Vermiphilaceae > JAKASV01. The sequence continues at coordinate 13,383 of CAZQNW010000025.1, read as the reverse complement.
AACTGGCAACCTCAACTGTTCTTATTAACACACTTATATATGATGCAGCTGAAGGTTGGCAAAACGAACCAACAGTATTATCTAACTCAGGTTATTGCGATTGTAACTAAGCAGACGTCTATTGTAAAATAACCCATAAAAAGAGAGAGATTGTGAATATGAAAAACAAAGATTACACATGTTTGAGTTACTCATATATATTGTGCACACTATTTTCACTGGTATACCTCAATATCCAATCTATTCAGTTCGGTCAAGCAACAAATCTGAGTAACTATGAACCAACAATATCACATAACCCACAAATTGCTATAAACAACAATGGACAAGCTTTTGCAATCTGGGAAGAAATTAAAGGAGGAGAAGTAAATAAAAGTATTTACGCAAGATTTTATAGCAATGATTTTTGGGGCCCTGCATCAAAACTCAGCGGAGGCTTTTATGCTGAATATCCCCAAATAGCAATAGATGATCAAGGAAATGCTCTGGCCATTTGGTTGAAAAACGTTCACCAGATCGCTGCATGTCGATATAGTAACGAAATTTGGGAGGATTGGCAGATATTAAGTGAGGATGGATGGTATTCAAAACCCCAACTAGATATGAATGGTAGCGGAATAGGAATGGCTATTTGGAGGCAATTTGTTGAAAGTCTTGGTATTTACAATATATACTGTAGCCTCTATACAGTAGCATGGCAAGCTTCAACAAACCTAAACAAGACTACAACCATGGATGCTACAACACCGCAAGTAGTGATAAATGACAATGGAGTGGCAATGGCAATTTGGGCCGAAAATAACTCCGGAATATACAATACATTTACACGCACATATTCTACTAGCAACATATGGCACCCAGGCGTATGGCTCCCAGCTGAAAATCTAAATTATATAACAACGAGTACTGCTTCGAACCCTCAAATTGCTATTAATAACAACAATAATGCTATCGCCATTTGGGTAGAGCAAAATGTAGGAATTGATAACATATATACACGCCGCTATAGCAGCGGAAGCTGGGGATCAGCTGAAAATCTAAACTACATGATGACAAATACAGCCTCAATGCCACAAATTGCTATGGACAACAATGGCAATGCTATTGCAGTTTGGGTAGAAGATAATGCAGGAGTATCGAATATTTATTGCCGCTATTTTAGCAGTGGCAGTTGGGGCCAAGCAATAAACTTAAATGCTGACACATCTAGGCCTGCTACAACACCGGCTATTGCCATGGCAGATAATGATAGCGCTATTGTTGTTTGGGCAGAAGGAGCATATCTTAAAAATATTTTTTCACGACAATATAGTAACGATGCTTGGGGTATCCCTTTAAATCTCAATAATTTTACCTCTCGCAATAGTCAAAATCCGCAAATTGCCATGAATGCACATAATCAAGCTATAGTCATTTCTGATGAACTCGATAGAACATATGCGCGAGCAGCAGAACCAATAGGTATTAATCATATACTCTCAGTAAACTCTTCTGGGAATATCCTTGAAACATGGCAAAAAGCACAAAACATAATGGGTAGTGCAGGAATAGTTCAATCAAGCCAACCTTTCACTTTAGCCGAAATAACCCCTGAAAAAACGATACTTAACGAAGGTGAAAGTAGCCGCATATTTCTTGACGCAAATAGAAATGCTTGGACTTTTATTCTTAGTGGATCAACACTTATACAATGCCGACATAATACAGGCGATCCTAGTGGACAGTGGACCACCTCTATAATAGCGACAAATGTTACTGACTGGTCTGCTGCTGTTAATTTGCTAGGTTCAACCTTAAAATCATACATTGATGATACAGGAACCTTAAAAATTATACGAGAAGAACTTACAAGCACCATAACAGATTCGGCATGTTCTGTTCAAGCAGCGCTTAGCAGTTCTGGCAACAACTATGCTAGTCTAGCGTTTATTGGCAACTGTTTGACTACACGAGCTAACAATTCGAGACTCGGTGACGTTTCAACTGTACTTTATAGCACCGAACTCAAGTCTTGGGTCTTATCACCAACCTTAGCATCAAATGCTGCCGATCCTCAGATTGCTGTAGATAATAATTTCAACGTACTGGTTATTTGGAAATATCTTTATGATGATGAAAATAATCTTTATCAAATTCAAGCATCACGTGGTACTATAACTCCCGCGTTTACCTGGGATTGGTCAGCACCTGAGAATTTAACCCCAAATACCAATGACGCAAACGCTTCATCACCCCGTCTTGCTGTTGATGGTAGCGGCAACGCAATTGCCCTATGGGAATATACCGATAACACAGTAACTCAAACGGTCATTCAAGCAAAGCGCTATATATTTGAACAAGCATGGCAATCTTCATCTACAACATTATCCCCTACAGGTAGTTCAGCCTCATTTGCAACAATCAGTATGAATGATGCCGGCAGCGCCATAGTTGTATGGCTAATACCATATGATACCGGAACCGAAATAATCAGTCGTGTTCAAGGCAGATATTTTCAGGTTCTTAATGGAACATGGCAAGCACTCACATATTTCTCTCCAGATAATATGAGCGCAGGAGTTCCAACTACAGCTCTTGGCGCTAATGCAATCGGTACCGTAGCTTATACATTACCGGAAGTTACGCGTGTTGATTCAACATTAAACAATGTATATTTCAATAACGTCTTTTTAAATACAAACTTGACAACGCAACCTCAAAAACTATTTGATAATGCAGGAAACTATGCAGGAGTAAGTTGTGCAATAGATAGCACCAACAGAACCGCCGTTTGCACAAATAATATAGCAACAACACGAGCCCCCGGAAATCCTACATATGTTGCACTTGGTCACAGCAATGCTTATTCTTATAAAAAAGTTCAATGGTGCAGTGCACTATACGGAACTAAGCAATACGTAGCCACGGTCAATACATATAGCCCAGTTATCGACTGGTACCTATTTGATATATCCCAGCCCAACATTCTTAGCTTTATACAACAATTAAGTTTCAGTAATACATGTACCATAAATGATTTAGCCGTTTACAATAAAAACGAAAATAACCTGTACCTATGTGTAGCAACAAACAATTATGTTCAAATTCAACAATGGGACGGGCAACAGTTTAATACAAAGGGAACTCTCGATACACATGCAACAGGCACTGTTAACTGTGTAACCTGGTGGGTAGATACTCTCAATCCATCATATAAAGCCTATATTGCAACAGCGGATCAAAATAATAATGTAACGATTTATGGGCTTGATCATTCATTCACATTCAGTCTTATTGATTATGTTACCGTTGGTGAAGATCCTCTCACATCGCTTTTATGGCTTGTAAAAACAAATTTTGATGGAAGCATAAAATCACTTGATTTGATTGGTGGCAGCACGGCAAATAATTATGAATATACCATATCTGTAAATCCAACAACTAAAACAATCAATAGCTTCAAAGAAAATAATCTTCCCTATCCAATGGGGGGATTATCAACATGCAATGATTATCTTGCCATTGGTGATTACGGAGCACCTGAAGGAATCGGTGCTAGCATAAGAACTTATAAAGTAGCATCTGATGGAACCTTAACACAAACTAATTCTGTAATACCTGATTCAAACGCAACACATGTTTATTATCTTGCCAAATGCTGTAACGGCAATCCTCAATATCTGTTGGCTGGAATAGGAAATGGAACGACATACACTGTCTATGTCTATGAACCTGATCTAAGTAGACTCATAACACAACAGCTCATCGGAGAATATGTTGACTCAGTTGCCTGGAGCCCTACAGGTTATAATACCAACCTCGGTATTACATATCAGCAAGGTGGTGTCAGAGCAGGAAGAATTTACGAATTAAGATTGAGCCCAGCCCAACTCATAGATCTCGGCACAATCATGTAAATATATTGTAAATGAGCTGCCCAATATTTTGGACAGCTCATTTACGCAACATAAAACTGTGTCCAAAAAATATACGATATTATACAAATTACCGCTACAGCTGTAACATAAGCACAATATGAATAAACAGCACTCAATTTATGTGCTAAGGAACGCTGATGCATAAAAACATTAAGCTGATCTTTGCAAAGTGCGATAAGAACTCCTTGTGGCTGACAATGAAATGACATTCCACACCTTTTACATAGTCTCCCTCCGGCAGAAATAAACATATCAGCCAGATGTTGTGTATGAGCACACCCTGCAACTAAAGCAATATGTCTCATATCAGATTTAACCATACGCTTAAATACGAACAAATCAAAAAGATGTGTGAATAGTCGTGCTATTGAAGAAAACAAAACGGCTTTTTCACGCAATAAGCCTGAATTATATAATCTTTGAGCCAGAGCAATAACTGTTTCATTCTGCTGTATCTTTAAATATGCTAGATTTTTCACAAAAACATCAAAAAAATTATTTAAATATACGAATTCACGCTTTATTACCTCTTGAATTCGACTATCTACAAATTCTATCTGATCAATTTGAGAACTATAAAACTTATATTCATTCAGAAGCGATTGAACGGTTATATCCTTGAGTAACATTGTTTTTTCTCCTGAATCCAAGACAACTCCATCGTAAATTTCATTAGGATTTTCATCCGTCTGCAAAGCATGTAGCGCACCTAACGAAGCAGCACGTATTTCAGCATTTTCAAATGTTGTATAATGGAACCCCAACGATGAAGCCTGATCAATAAGATCCCCTGCAATAGTTTTTGGAGATTGTAACACGCTACTCCAAAATGCACTTAATGAATATGGTTTTTCAACGAAAATATGGAGTCTATCGGTTGACTGTATTTCTCGATCTTGAAGAATATGGATCATTTCAGATAGTTGTCGTGCATCATCAGAAGAAGCTGCTTTATGAACATTATGTAACAAGTAACAATATCGCTGCGATCTATCAGCATGTTTAATAGACAGTACTTCCGCTTGAATTATTACAGAGCATACCGGAATAAAAAATAACAATAAATACAAACTTGCTGTCAACTTTAACCTATATGGAACATTCATCAAAAATCCTAACAAGAAATATGCATATACAAGATAAGATATTATAAAAATAAACAACAATAATGAGAATCTTTTTTTTGGTAAATTATTGCATATAAAATTAATAATTTTCTATTATATATTTATATATTACAAGGAAAGGTCGTAGATACTATAAAGAAAGGAGAATATATGCTTACTACTATTCATAAACTTTTTGTAAGTACCATTGTACTTATATCTACCGTATCATATGGTATGGTAGAGCAAATAGAGCTCATTGTTAAAAATAAAAGTAGCTGGAAAATTGAAATTACTTCTCCGGAAAGAAAGATCATTGATCCCGGACAAGAATATACTTTTTTGCGCCTGCCTAAAGCAATCGTATTTAAGGCATACGGCAAAGTTTGGGGATTTATGGCATCAGAATATACCATCAACATTGATGCTACATTACAAGAAAAGCTACACAAATCCGTAGAGACTATCCCATCTGACAATAATATTATTATAACAATCAGCACAGAAGGAATTAGATGGAAGATCGATATAGAAGTAGAACCAAGATATGAAGCAGCATCTCACATTATGGCAGAGATTAAGAAAAACCCTACACCTCTAGCACTGTTTCCACGGTTGCAACCTCACGACCCTGAAAAAATATCTCCGCTGGAAGAAGCCCGCTATATTCTTGAGCTACCACAAACATTTTCACAACAAGATTTGACAATAGCTTACCAAGCATCATTTATTCGTCTCAATGCACTTAAAAATACTTTACCTGCTTATAAAAACCTTATCGATGCAGCAATAAATCTCTTAAATCAAGCAAAGTCTATTTTAGAAAGAAATCTTTCAAAGAGGGTATCTCAACAAGAATTAGATGAATTCCACCATTCGATAATGCAAAACATAAGGTCTTCAGACAAACCAACTTCAAGAGAGCCCGGTCAAGAAGAAAGATTCAGTCAAGAAAAAATATTCAGTCAATTACCCAATGATACTTTTCAGTTACAAGCTCGTAACCTCGGACAAGAATACATTAAGGAATTAAGTCAAAGTGGATATCCATTTAAATTTTCGCAAAACAATATAGATATTGTGCCCTTGTTCAGCAGACCACTATTTGACTCCGGAATAACTTTCCCCAATATTTTACGAGGCGCAGAATTTGAAGGTGGTTACATTGGAGATGAAGAAAAAGGAAGTGAACGCCTAAAGAAACTAACTCAACTATATAAAATACACCTTATGCCAAAAGACGAAGATTTAATAAACGCAGTAAAAAGACTTTTAAACACAATTAAACAAGAACAGGAACTACAAGAAACAATTAGTTATATGAAAATTAAACCTGTACCTGAATCAATTATCATGCAAATGCAAAAAGCTGCTAAAGGTAAACCTTATCCTTATTCAGAATTATGGCGTCTTCCTAAAATCGTTTTATATATTGGTGGCGGTAAAAAACAAGCACAACGTGCTTTAAATAAACTGTATGAACTATTTAAAGACTATGAAGGGCTTGGCCGAGGACCTGCTTTTAATAAAAAAGTAACAAGCTTTATCTTTTTTTCACAAGGGAACAGAGAAGATAAAATCCTGCATCAAGATTACTTCGAACAAGGAGATATGATCTATTTTGTACCCGATATAAATGGGACTCATGAAGACTTTCATCTTATTAACCCAGTTACAGGTAAGCGCGAATAATTAAAGAGATCTAAAAAAAAGACCATAAAAAAAGCCCAAGTCTCGAATTGAGTTTCTTGGGCTTTAATATTTAGCCTGGCGGTACCTACTTTCCCGGGCCGTCACCAGCCAAGTATCATCGGCGCTGTAAGCTTAACTGCCGTATTCGGAATGGGAACGGGTGTTTCCCTACAGCTATACCCACCAGAAATTTTTCATTTCAGGTTTATTCTGAAAAAATTTCAAATCTACTCTCTTGTGAAGAAATATCTGCACATAAGCTACATCAACAGTGTAACAAAATTTTTAAAAACGTGATTAAAACTTTCGACCTATTAGTATTGGTAAGCTTAATACATTACTGTACTTACACACCCAACCTATCAACCTCGTAGTCTTCAAGGGGTCTTATGTAGAGAGAAAACTCTCTACGGGATACCTAGTCTTGGGGCGAGTTTCCCACTTAGATGCTTTCAGCGGTTATCTCTTAGAAACCTAGCTACCCAACGTTGCTCTTGGAGAACAATTGGAACACCAGCGGTTTCCCCATCCCGGTCCTCTCGTACTAGGGACAGCTTCCCTCAAGTATCCTACGCCCACGACGGATAAGGACCGACCTGTCTTACGACGGTCTGAACCCAGCTCGCGTACCACTTTAACTGGCGAACAGCCAGACCCTTGGGACCTTCTTCAGCCCCAGGATGTGATGAGCCGACATCGAGGTGCCAAACCTCCTCGTCGATGTGGACTCTTAGAGGAGATCAGCCTGTTATCCCCGGCGTACCTTTTATCCGTTTAGCAATGGCCCTTCCATATGGAACCACTGGATCACTAAATCCTGCTTTCGCACCTGCTCGACCTGTATGTCTCGCAGTCAAGCTCCCTTGTACTTTTGCGCTCTACCGACGATTTCTATTCGTCATGAGGGAACCTTTGAACGCCTCCGTTACATTTTAGGAGGCGACCACCCCAGTCAAACTACCCACCAGACAATGTCCTCCGCCCGGATTACGGTACGAAGTTAGATCTTCAAATTAATAAGGGCGGTATTTCAAGGTTGACTCCACCGAAACTGGCGCCTCGGCTTCAAAGTCTCCCGCCTATCCTACACAAATCAATCCAAAAATCAATGCCAAGCTATAGTAAAGGTGCACGGGGTCTTTCCGTCCAGTCGCGGGTAGCCGGCATTTTCACCGGCACTACAAATTCACTGAGTGTATCATTAAGACAGCGCCCAACTCGTTACGCCATTCATGCGGGTCAGAACTTACCTGACAAGGGGCTTCGCTACCTTAGGACCGTTATAGTTACGGCCGCCGTTTACCGGGGCTTCAAATCAGAGCTTCATCCTTGCGGATTGACCCCTCCTATTAACCTTCCGGCACTGGGCAGGCGTCAGACTCTATACTTCCTCTTACGAGTTTGCAGAGCCTTGTGTTTTTGTTAAACAGTCGGTTGGGCCTCTTTGTTGAAACCTGACAATGCTTCTCAAGTATTAACTCGATAACAATACAGGCACTCCTTCTCCCGAAGTTACGGAGCCATTTTGCCGAGTTCCTTAATGATAATTATCTCAACGCCTGAGCATTCTCTGCCCGTCTACCTGTGTCGGTTTGCGGTACGATCACATTCTGATTCGCTAGAAGTTTTTCTAGTCAGTGTGGGATCAATCGAACACATCTTTTCCTAAGAATTGACATGCACATAACGCTTCAAGGTTAATGACTCCACGGATTTTCCTATGGAATCCCTCTTTGCGGTTATCTTGGCATCCATACACCAAGTCGACCTACCCTACTGCGTCACTCCTTCACTCAAACACCAGAATATGGTGCAGGAATATTTAACCTGCCGTCCATCGCCTACTCCAATTGGCCTCGGCTTAGGTATCGACTAACCCTGAGCGGATGAACCGTTCTCATGGAAACCTTAGACTTACGGCGAACAGGAATTTCACCTATTTTTTCGTTACTTATACCAACATACTCACTTCTCTAATCAACGTCACATGTCCTTACGGTCATGCTCGTATCTATTAGAGAACGCTCCCCTACCCCTGTATTAACCCATAGGTTAATACAAGCCATAGCTTCGGTAATTCGCTTAGCCCCGTTCGTTCTTCAGTGCAGAAACACTCGACCAGTGAGCTGTTACGCTTTCTTTAAAGGATGGCTGCTTCCAAGCCAACCTCCTGGCTGTCTGAGGATTTCCACCTCTTTTCCCACTTAGCGAATATTTTGGGACCTTAGCTGATGGTCTGGGCTGTTTCCCTCTCGACTATGAATCTTATCACCCACAGTCTGTCTCCTGTCTTCTTACGTTACAGCATTCGGAGTTAGTAAGATTCCGGTAAGCTTGCGCCCCCAAGATTCCAACTGTGCTCTACCACCATAACGAAACAGACAAGGCTATACCTAAATATATTTCGGGGAGAACCAGCTATTTCCCAGTTTGATTAGCCTTTCACCCCTATCCACACCTCATCCGAGTATTTTTCAACACACACCGGTTCGGGCCTCCATCTCGTGTAACCGAGATTTCACCCTGGACATGGATAGCTCACTAGGTTTCGGGTCTACCCCATGCTACTAACGCCCTATTCAGACTTGCTTTCGCTACGGCTCCGCTCTTTCTAAGCTTAACCTTGCAGCATAGGAGTAACTCGTTGGCTCATTATGCAAAAGGTACATGGTTGCGCGTACGTATACTGCGCTTCCACCGATTGTAGACTTCTGGTTTCAGTTTCTATTTCACTCCCCTCCCGGGGTTCTTTTCACCTTTCCCTCACGGTACTTGTTCACTATCGGTCATCGAGTAGTATTTAGCCTTACCCAATGGTCTGGGCAGATTCCCACGAAATTTCACGTGCTTCGTGGTACTTGGGTGTATACACTATTAATATAATCAGCGTTTCGCTTACGAGGCTGTCACTCTTTTTAGCCATCCTTTCCAGAATGTTCAGCTACGGTGATTATAGTTAACTCAGGATCTGCGTCTCCCGAACGTGTATATCCCGCTACCCCTATATCACAACGCACACAGGCTATTACATGATATAAGTTTAGGCTCTTCCCTTTTCGCTCACCACTACTTAGGGAATCACTTCGTTTTCTTTTCCTGGCGCTACTTAGATGTTTCAGTTCACGCCGTTCACCTTCTTACCCTATGAATTCAAGTAAGAATGATTTGGGTTTACCAAATCGGGTTTCCCCATTCAGAAATCTTCGGATCAATGCTTGATTGACAGCTCCCCGAAGCTTATGGCAGTCTTCCACCTCTTTCATCGTCTCTCGATACCAAGGCATCCACCAAGAAAGCCCTTTTTAATTAATCACAAATTTGTATTGGTTACCCTGTTATTCTAATTATTGGATACTCACGTGCAAATATTTCAAAGATCACAAGAAATTTTTTTATTATCTCTGCTTTATATACAAAGGAAAACAATAAGGAAGTTGGTGGAGATGAGCGGATTCGAACCGCTGACCTTCCGCGTGCAAAGCGGACGCTCTACCAACTGAGCTACACCCCCGAAAAACATCACTATTTCAAAATGCTCACCGGAGAAGCTGTTTCGTTCTTAGACCACGCCCACCTAAAAAAAATAGATTACTGGTGGGCCTAAGTCGACTTGAACGACTGACCTCCCCGTTATCAGCGGGGTGCTCTAACCAGCTGAGCTATAGGCCCAGAACTTCGTTTATATTTAAGGATGCCTACCATCCACACAGCACCTTAGTGCTAAAACACACCTAATATCAAAATTAATTGAATATGTAACGACAAACTTCCGAATGTCGTCGAATCTCCCTCGAAAGGAGGTGATCCAGCCGCAGGTTCTCCTACAGCTACCTTGTTACGACTTCACCCCAATCACTCCCCATACCTTAGACGTCCGCCTCCTTTGCAGGTTAGCTAAAACGGTTTTGGGTACAGACAGCTCTCATGGTGTGACGGGCGGTGTGTACAAGGCCCGAGAACGTATTCACCGCGTCGTTGCTGATACGCGATTACTAGCGATTTCAACTTCATGCGGTCGAGTTGCAGACCGCAATCTGAACTTAGACCAGTTTTATGAGATTAGCTCCCCCTTGCAGGTTCGCAGCCCTTTGTACTGGCCATTGTAACACGTGTGTAGCCCTAGGCATAAGGACCATGCTGACTTGACGTCATTCCCACCTTCCTCCTGGTTTCCCAGGCAGTTCCATCAGAGTGCCCTGCTCGCGCAGTAGCAACTGACAGTAAGAGTTGCGCTCGTTAGAGGACTTAACCAAACATCTCACGACACGAGCTGACGACAGCCATGCAGCACCTGTGTACCCGTCTAGACCGAAGCCTAAAAAATCGTATTTCTACGACGGTCAAGTACATGTCAAACCTAGGTAAGGTTCCTCGCGTAGTGTCGAATTAAACCACATGTTCCACCGCTTGTGCGGACCCCCGTCAATTCCTTTGAGTTTTAATCTTGCGACCGTACTCCCCAGGCGGATCACTTAACGCGTTAGCTGCGACACTGATTCTGTAAAACAGAATCAACGTCTAGTGATCATCGTTTACAGCGTGGACTACCAGGGTATCTAATCCTGTTTGCTCCCCACGCTTTCGTGTTTCAGCGTCAGGTATGGACCAAGAAGCTGCCTTCGCCATCGGTGTTCCTCTCGATATCTACGCATTTTACCGCTACACCGAGAATTCCACTTCTCTCTTCCACCCTCTAGTACGCCAGTTTCCGCCGCCCATCTCCGGTTAGGCCGGAGTCTTTAACAACAGACTTAACATACCGCCTACACACCCTGTACGCCCAATTATTCCGAATAACGCTTGCACCACTCGTATTACCGCGGCTGCTGGCACGAGTTTAGCCGGTGCTTTCTTTAATGGTACCGTCATTAACTGCTTCTATTAAAAACAGCTCTTTCTTCCCACTTAACAGAAGTTTACAATCCGAAGACCTTCATCCTCCACGCGGCGTCGCTGCGTCAGGCTTTCGCCCATTGCGCAATATTCCTCACTGCTGCCTCCCGTAGGAGTCTGGACCGTATCTCAGTTCCAGTGTGACCGAACACCCTCTCAGGCCGGTTAACCATCATCGCCTTGGTAGGCCTTTACCCCACCAACTAGCTAATAGTACGCAAGCTCATCCTTCAGCAGCAGCAAAGAGGCCACTTTTCTCCCCGAAGGGACGTATGCAGCATTAACGTCGATTTCTCGACGGTATTCTTCACTGAAGGGCAGATTCTCACGCGTTGCTCACCCGTCCGCCGCTGTACTCATTCCCGAAGGAACTTTCTCGCTCGACTTGCATGTGTTAGGCACGCCGCCAGCGTTTATTCTGAGCCAGGATCAAACTCTCCATCACAAAAACTACAAAGTACTGTATAAGACAGTAGGCAAAATTTATTATCCTGTCTTCCTCGTATATGTCAAAGACATCAATTTTCAAATTAAACTTTAGTATCGCTGCTACTGCTGCTTTTCCAATCGTTTACACTTCGTAGCAATTGATTTAAATTATACTCGCTTGACGCTTATTGTCAACATTTTTTAAAATCTTTTTTTAAAATTTTTTAAAATTTTTCATCTTAAAAAAGTTGACCTGTATTTCAAATTTCTAAAGCCATTGTCTTCTCTGTATCGCTTTTGCGATTCGCTTCTTGCTTTGTGCTTTTCAAAGAAGACAAGTTAAATTATACATGACCATTGTATACTGTCAACATTTTTTAAAAAATTTTTTAAAAAACTTTTAATACCATCAAAATCACGATTAATATGTGATAGAAAATGAAGATTTCAAATACTCAAAGAAACCATACAATTACATTTACAGATCAGCTAAAACAACTCTCTCTTAAGTATAGTAAAAACTCTATTTACTGCAATTTCAAGATCATGGTTTAGAACATGATACTTATATATAGGCCTGGCGATTTCCGCAATTATTTCCTCATGAGCCCTTATCAACCTTCGTTTAATATGCTCTGCACTTTCTGTGTTTCTATTCTCTAATCGCTGCTGTAAGTCTTGAATTGACTTTGTATAGAGCCAAATTCCTACAACCTCAGGATATTTTGCTAAAATCTGCTCAGCGCCAACACGGTCAATTATGAGCAAATATGACTTACCTGAAGCCATTTTTGCCAGAACATCTCGCGGGGAACCATAATATGATCCATAAGCCCCTGACCATTCCATGAAAAAACCTTGATTAATCTTAACTTCAAAATCCTCAGAAGTAAGAAAATGATAATCTATACCCGGCAACTCATCAACACGAGGCTTTTTTGATGTATATGTTACCACCCTCTCCAAATCATAATGCGCACCATACCGCTCAATAACTTCTCGAACGATAGTTGTTTTACCGGCACCTGATGGCGCCGAAATGAGAAATAATTTTCCAGCCATAACTCTTAATATATAGGTATACTTATTACTTATGCCCAATACTATTTGATAGTTTATCTTACAAAAAGATACCAAAGCAATGAATTTCTCTCCTCAACCTAATTGCTTTGGTATGTACTAATCATGAAATTCTGGACAAACAGTAACCGATAACACTAGCCTATGTTAGAAGAATCAACCTTCCCATCAAAGGAGTCTCATGATTTTGGAAAATAAGCATATTCTACATCATATATATACGCCACTGCCTCACATCTTCTTTTCTTTCTATATTACGTTTTCAT
>CAZQNW010000024.1:9946-15326 GCA_964595035.1 uncultured Pseudomonadota bacterium | reverse complement strand
TTTACTTAACCATTGCTTTCAGTGCTTTACCTGGCTTGAATTTTGGAACTTTTTTGGCAGGTATTTGCATCTTTTTACCTGTTGCAGGGTTTATACCTACTCTGCTCTTCCTCTTCATCGTTGTGAAGGTTCCAAATCCGGTAAGTACAACTGGTTTGCCGCTTTTTAAAGCTGCGCCAACTGCTGCGATGAAAGCCTCAAGACATTCCTTACAAGCCGACTTAGGCATCTTTGTTGCCTTAGCCATATGTTCAACTAACTTTGCTTTATTCATGCACCTATCCCTATTTTGAAATTATTAAGTTAGTTAAGCAAACAAACAGTAACAAGTTGTAACTTATTTGATATTCAGAATTTGTCAAGCATTTTTTTATTTATTTTGGTGCCGAGAGCCGGACTCGAACCGGCACAGGCAATAGCCCGAAGGATTTTAAGTCCTTTGCGTCTACCTATTCCGCCATCCCGGCACATACCAGAAATTTTATCAGAACAATGTGGAGGCGGCACCCGGATTTGAACCGGGGATCAGGGTTTTGCAGACCCATGCCTTACCACTTGGCTATGCCGCCCTTCTTTTTTCGTAATATTTCAAACTCTGAACCTTTCATAAAAGTATCAATAATTTACCACAAATTGTTGTTTCTGCAAAATAAATCAACTCTTTTTTTCAAAAATTTTTACCAAATCTAAAAAAACGCACATCTCAATGTTTTTCTAGATATAAGCATACATGTGTCTTATCCAAGACAATGCAATGGATTAACCGTATGGCCTGATATAAGCACTTCAAAATGCAAATGAGAACCGTCAAATCCCATGCTGCGCACATTTCCAGTAGCGCCTACTCTGCCAATTACAGTCCCGCGTTCAACCTGCTGCCCAACATTTACTAAAATCTTATCCAAATGAGCGTAACGTGTTTTGTGTTTACTCGAATGTTCAATCATAACCATCTTTCCATAACCATGCATATCATACCGCACTTCAACAACCTGTCCTTGCGCGGCAGCTTTTACCGGTGTTCCTCGAATAGCGGCCATATCAAGCCCATGATGAAATTTCCATCCATTTGGATTTTTACGCGGACCATATAATGAACTTAACCAAAAACGCGACGGATCAATAGGCCAAGAAAACATTTTAGAACTGTTACTTGTTAACATTAAAGGAAGGCAACTACTTTTTTTAGTCCGCTTTACCGAATAGCGCTGTACACGCAAAGATCTTTTACGTCGTCTTACCGATGATCTTTTAGGTTGCTTGGATTTTGCTTCTTCCGCTAATACAAGATCAGTATATTCAAGCCACACGTCTGCTGGAATAGCTTTAAACACATTACTCATGCGATGACTTTTATAAAATGAAGCTGATGAATCTTTAAGATAATCGGTACTTCGATTAACTATAAGCCAGCCGTCTGAATCATCACCTTTTTTTTTTTCATCAGCGCCCATACCAGCACCATTGTTTTCTTTAATTATACTCGAGCCCTGTAATAATCTGCGCACCGCTATAACATAGTTTTTATATTCACTTTGCAGCTCAGAAACTTTTTCTGCCTGATGCTTAAAATAACGATACTCTTTAACAAGCAACCCGAAAATAACAGATGTACATATAATTACAATACTGATTATCCATAACAATATTGTTCTTGCAGATACTTTAATGGTTCATCTCCGATATTAAATAGATAAACTTTTTCAAATTATATCACAGAAATTTCTGTTCCATCAACCCAGCCGTATCCGCATCGACGAACATATACTTTATACCACTTATCACGCTGCTCGACTATGCGGACTAAATCCATCATTTTCGCCTCAGTCAATGGAGCATAATCATGCCCAGGTCCAGCATACACGGAAATTGAATTTTTGGTAACTATCGCATAAGGAATGCGTGAAAAATGCTTTGCGTACATCACTAAGACGAGGCATACAACACCTATAAACCATACACACAACAACCAATATCTCTTACGTGTATACAATGATGGCAGATACCAACACAAGGTAATCCAACACATTAAAAACAACATTTGTAAAACAAGAAATGAACACAAGGAACTTACACGCATAACAAAAAGCGCAATGCGCGACACAAATGAATTTTCGCGCGGTATCGAAAGCAATGTATACGCATAGTCTATCTCATTCTCCAACGTAGAAAAATCACGCCAAGAGGCATTTTTCTGCGCCCTCATCCAAAATAAAACAGCACTGGGATAATCACCAAGACGAAAATAACAATTACCCATGTTATAATATACGGCTGTACCTTTGGGTTCAATGGAATCATATAACGCCAATGCTTGTCGAACCCGCCCTTCTTGGTATGCAGCATTAGCTTGTAAAAACTTTTCTTGTATAGTACCTGCAGATACATATAACGAGCATAACATCACAAATAGTATTATGTTTTTCTTCATAGTATTTTTTCCAACTTATGTACCCAGTCTAAAGCTTCTTTGAATAATGTTTCATCTTCATGATCATTATTATGCATAGTAAAAAAAGCACGTTCGTACATATGAGTATAAAACATGTCCCATGAGCTAAGATCATCGTCAGTCATACCTTTATTACGTAACGTCATTTCAATAACATGCTGAGATAAGGAAGCTGGCGATGAATGCAGACGGAGCGCAAACATTTCCATAAAAATTGTGTGCAGTTCTTGCATCTGTCCTTTATGTGCAGCCTGCTTAATTTTTCTTTTCGCCTGTTTGAACGCGTATACACGTTTTAAATATCCTTCACGGGATTTTGCGTACAAACGAAGAGCATAGAAGACATACCAGACAACGGGAATTCCTGCCAGTACAAAGAATAACCACCAAGGCATAGAATGTCGTTCACGTATAGGCATAAGAGACGCCCACGTATTGAGTGCAGGCACGTGTGATTCTTGCCCGGTCTGCACAGATTGTTCATTCACATTGTGCTCTTGAGTATGCAGTGATTTTTGTACCGCAGAAACAGGATTAGGCTTAATCGTTACAGGAGATGCCGCAGTTGCTAATGTTACATATTCATGTTTAGCAACATCAAAATATGTAAACGTCTGCGCGGGAATCTCACAAGAACCGGCTTGAAGCCCTTGAACAATAAATTCAAAACATTTTACAGGCAACCCATAAGCTCCATGCGTATCACGTATGTATTGTTTTGAGTCATACCATCGCAACGCTTGAGGCATATTCTGTAATTGAAAAGACTTCAACGCATTAAAATCCGTGTCGCCTTCTAATTCAATTGATAGAACCATTCCTTCACCTTCGACAGCAACAACCGGATCAATTTTTGCCTGAAAACTTTTAAATTCACCGACAGCATCTACATGCTTGGTAGTTGCAGGCAAAGGATCTACCGTAATAGTAATAGCATTAGAATACACATATTTACGTTCAACGCGAACTGCAAAAAATGCAGAAAACATCGATAGACCATCATTACGTTCTTGCTCTGTTGTATAATGTGCTACACATGCCGGTATAACGATTGACCCGGCAACCTTAGGAAACAACGTCCAACTCCAAGACATGCGTACATATTCTGTTCCATTAACACTATACGTATCAATTATAGGCTGAGTCTTAGGACCGATAACACACTCTTCTATTTTAGGCTCTTCAATATTCTCAAGTTTTACCGCATCTTTTTTGCCAAGAAAAGTAAGCGTACAGGTACAACGTTGACCAACATATACATGATCTTTATCAACAGAAAGCTGTAATATTGCATCAGACTGCTCTTTACTTTGCTGGTACGCTGGATCAATTTCTTGTGATTCTTTTACGGCAAGGCGAATTGCTTTTGATTGTTGCTGCACACCATTAGGATACATAACTGCCGGTCCAATAACAAAACTACCTGGCACATCAATGCGCACTTTAAAGGTATAACAGATACATGTATCGTTTCCTTCGCGACGAATATTGAGCCCTACGCGCTGCACCTTAAACGTCTCCAAGCCTGCTATTTTAGGAGCTTGTGATGTATCTCGTCCTTGTGATATTACTTCTACCAAAAAGGGCACTCCTACTCCCGCGGCCTGGAGTGGCGCGCCATCAAGCGATTTAATTTTTAATTCGATTGGCTGAACCGCACATAATGTACTTATAGCAATCGCTAATGTCATACAAAGACATTTACCAACAATGTTGACCATCTTTCCCCACTAAATTTTTACCAACAACACCTTTGATCAAACCTTTTGCATGCTGCGCGTCTTGTCTCTCTTGCTCTTGCATAATCCACATAAGACGCTCATCTACTTTTTTCTCTTGCTTAGGAGCCTTTTTAACGGGACTTTTGCTTTGTTCGACCTTCATTGCTTGCGCTTTGTCACCTGACCGGGTATCGTTTTTATCAGAAGGATGCGCCTTATCAGGTTGCTGTTTATATGAAGGAGTTTGCTCATGTTCACGGGTTGTCTTATCGTTTGCTGTTTGCTGGGACTCGTTACCTTTAGTATCCGATGGTTTTCTATCAGGCTTCTCTTGATCCCTTTTATTACCTTGTCCCTGTTCATGGGTATCGTCGGATTGATCGCCTGGTTCATGGTTAGGTTGTTTTCCTCGCTCTCGTTGTTTCTCTTGCTTACCTCTATCGGCATCTGAGCCTTGTTGATCTTGTCTTTGACCATCTTGCTGATCGGAACCTTGATCGCGCTTTTTACCTGCATCTTCTTGCCCTGACTGTGGCTTTTGCTGACCGGATTTTTGCTCAGACTCTTTTTGTCCTTCGTCAGGTTTTTGCGATGAATCTTGATTCTGCTTATCTTGCGTACGATTCTGATCTTGCTTGCCGTCACTTTTGTCGCTTTTATTTTTATCCTTATTCTGTTGCTCTTTATCTTTATCCTGCTTTTCATCTTTTTTATCTTGTTGTTCTTGTTGCTTCTGCTGCTCCTGTCGCAATAATTCGCGAGCCTTCTTTAAATTATGCTGTACTCGTTCATCTGAAGGATCAATGTGTAATGCTTGTTCATACGATGAAACTGCATTCTTATAATCCTTAAGCACTACGGACGCATTTCCACTATTAAAGTATGCTTGTTTTTTTAATTGAGTATCACTATCTCTGCCCTGCGCTGCGCGATTAAAATAGTCGCGAGCTTGATGAAAGTTATTCGATTTGTATGCAACAACACCTGCGTCATACAACAATGAGGCGTCATCCGGATAATCTATCAAGCGAGCATTTAACCGCTGCATTGCCTTTGGTAAATCATTTTTTTGTACATCGCATATCGCGCGGTCATACGCAAACCATTCAGCATTACAATAAGATGCAATTGAAAGTAACCCAATAATGAGATAACGCATATACCCTCACACTTATATAACCCATTCAAGCAACAAACACAGAAAACT
>CAZQNW010000024.1:0-9846 GCA_964595035.1 uncultured Pseudomonadota bacterium | reverse complement strand
GATCAAAAGCTTCAAGAGCTTTAGATATTGCTTGATCCAATGCTGTTGTACCTGAGGAGACCGTATGCACATCAATAGCATCAAGAAACATTAAAAATGCTTCATAATCAGTTGTTAAAGGACACTGTATAATGCTTGAACCTGAAAAAAGAATAAGCCCGACACGCTCACTGGACAGCATAGGCAATAGTTCTTTTATTTTATTTTTGGCGCATGTTAACCGATTCGGCGCACAATCAGCCGCAAGCATACTACGCGAAATATCAAGGGCTATAAATAGATCACGTCCTTCTTGCTCTACAACTTCTTCTTTTTTATTCCACATAGGTCGCAGTAATGCCAAAAAAATACCGGCACTCGCAATACTTAACAAGATTATTTTTATTACCACTTTAGGTAAAGAACAATGGCGTAAAAATATGCGCGCATATTTTGTAGGCGCTAAGAGATTACGGGAGCGAATCACCCTTAATAATCTGTAACATAACAACACAACCAACAAGACAACAATAACGCCGACAAACCAGTTATGTTGTGCGCCCCACGTGATAGTAGGAATAGATATATTCATAAGCTAAACCATCGGGTAGAAATAAGGACTATCTCACTTATCAACAGCACCAGAATACACCATAAAAATGGCATAAAAATATCATAATATTTGTTATACAAAGGTGTTTGATACTCGCTTTTTTCTAAACGATCAATAGTTTCATATACAGAGCGCATATCTTGGGCATTACGGGCGAAAAAGAATTTTCCGCCTGTTGAATGAGCAATAGATTCAAGCAATTCTTTATTTAATTTAGGGAGTGCTACCGGTCCATAAATCGGATGCATAGCAACACGCTCTTCGTCACTACCTATTCCGATCGTGTAAATCTTTATACCTAACTGTTTTGCTATTTCTGTAGCAACTTCGGGAGATATATCTTCCGGTGAAGGTTCACCATCAGTAAGGACAATCATAATGTTACTTTTAACATCACTTCCTTTTAACCTGTTTGCCGCTGTCACAATAGCCCGTGAAAGCACTGTACCATCTGGGTTTACTATTCCTATAGACGTATCATGCACAATTGAGGTTAACATTTTTTTGTCGGTTGTAAGTGGGCAGCGAGATAGCGCGTCACGACCAAATAATACGAGACCGATTGCGTCATTAGTTCGCGCTTTAATAAAACGAATCGCTTCTTCTTGTGCTACTTCAAAACGTGAACGATTGTCGTCATCATAATCATGACTTTGCATACTTCCAGAAACATCCAATACAAGCATGATATTGATACCTTTCACGGTTACCTTACTTTTTGTATCTACAAGCTGTGGCTTGCCGATTAAAAATACTAATAATGCAAGCATAGACAAGCGGATACACATAAGAATGATACGGAAAGGATGTCGACTCGAAAAACCTTTTTTGTCTAATAAACCTGTTAATGGATATACATAAATCGGTGTTTTTGTAATCCAAAATCGCAAAATGATACCAAGACATAATACCGCACATGCAATACCAAAACCAATAGGATGAGCAAAACGAAGAAAGTAAGCCACTATTTACCTCTCAGTTTGTTTTGTAAACCATTCATGAACACGATCTTTAAATTCATCATCCGATTCACGTTCATTAATATACATAGGCTTTCCTACAACAATGGTTACAGGGTGCCAATAAACAAAAAACGAATGCGGCGGATACACCTTATTCGCATTAAAAATGCGAACAGGAACAACCGGCCGCCCTGTTTTCTTGGCCATAATAACAAATCCGGCAAAAAAGTCATGTACCTGCCCATCGGTAAAACGAGCCCCTTCCGGAAATATAATCGCATGCATTCGATACGTCCCGATAGTATCAAGTACATGCACCAAGGAACGCATAGCTTTTAATGGACTTGTTACATCCAAAGGAATAGCTATACGCGAGAGCAAAAAGTAATGGAATGGTCGTTCAAACAATTCATTCCATGCAAGCCATACATGAGGATAAGATTTGACCGTTAAGCCTATCAATGGAATATCCAAAACAGATTGGTGATTCGCTGCTATAATAGCCGGTTCTGATGGGATATTTTCAAGGCCCTCATAGCGAACAGGAACCAAAGAACATTTCAAAAGGCACCAGTAGGCAATATGGAGAAATCTTGCAAATATTTTACTCGAATAACGCCACGACCTCGGCATTGAACATAAGATTATCGCGGGAATAAACAATACAATAATAACACACAGCAATAATATATATGATACGATTGTATGAAGAATAACACTAACCTTCATCATAACCTCAACAATTTATTTGGGTTGAACATAATATAAATCAAACTGCTCATGGAACCATTTTATATACAGATTTGAAAGTACCGCAGCTTCAATAGGCATAAAGAACATAGACGCATCTGCCAGCGGAATCGCTATATAATAAGAAAGTATTTTTATGAGCGCCATATACAGCACCCATAGCAGCATTAATATAATTCCTACAGCTATACTTACCGGTGCATTGTATACAACCATTTTAATAGCACGCACATGAGCATATATAAAATTTTTCAAAGAAGGTTGCGAGTCCAAAAAAAAGAATATAGCATATGTAACCGCCATAGTTATTAACGACCACCACCAATATCCTATTTTGCTTAATACGAAAAATATACCCATGAGCCAAGCCAGTAAACATATCCCATGCACGCAATACTTTTTGTAATAATGCCAGGTCTTTTTTTCAACTGATGGCCGCAACGTTACATACATAAAAACAAAGAAAAACATATGAAAAATATTAAAGTACTTTTGAGGTACACATATATCAAGCATCAGAAGCAGGCACAACGGAATTCCAAGATACCTTATAATATGAACATACGTTGTTTGTATAGTCTTTAATGTAACAAGACAAAACATGTTCATATTTTTACGCTCAAAAAAAGCAATCGAATCTTTCCATGAATCAAACAACAACATAAGCCAGCTCCTTTCTCCCTCTTTTTGATTATTGTTTATATAGTATACACCGTTGTACTTTTCAAGCCAATACATAGCGCTTCATCTCAAAAATACAATACATTGGCTCTTTTTTCATTTAAAAATAGAATTACAGAAAATATGTACCCTTGTATTGTATTGATTCAAGATCTTGGACAAGTACTGATCGTTACCTCAGCTCCATCTTGGTTAAGAATAGGAACAAAAGATGGATCATTTATAAATGAGGTCAGGCAAGCCGGACGTTGGAGAAGCTTTGCTGTAAACCGTACTTGTGCAAAGCCTAAAGCAGCTAATCGCTCCATAACCTGCTTAAATAAACATGCCACGGCTTTTTTATGTTCAGGATCATCACTTAATTTTTGAGATTCACACGAGCACATCAAGTACCCAATTTTCGGCATTTCACCTTTATTTTTGGGAACAAAAAACATAATTGATGACTCAACATTATGCATTTTTTGTTTTAAGGTAACCACCTCTTGCAAAGGCCAACTCGAATGTTTTTCTTCTATAACAGGCTCTTCATGCTGAGGAAATTCCATAGCACCCAACATACCATAAATGAAACACACCAACAGACTTATCGCGGAGCATCTCATATGTCAGCCCTCAACCTATGTTACATATGTAGTTCAATTACAATATTCTCCACCACAATTATGAACATAAATTACTTCAAAGAACACCTGCAAGGATTACACATATCAAGAGTCATGAGTATTAGTAGTTTTATCAGAATTGATAACTTTTTTATACGAACAGTCCTTTTGAGCACAACTTAATGTTACTGTTCCATTTTTATCAACCTTTTTGAGCAAATACGGAGCCTTGCATTGAGGGCACTGAGCATCATGAATATCACCAAATATCGCGAATTGGCATGCGGGATATTGGCTACATCCCCACAAGGTCCCACCTCGCCACCTACGTTTGATAATCTGACCTTTTTTACATTGAGGACACACAAAATTAGCGACCTCACGTAAAATATATTTACATTCAGGATATCCGGAACATGCCGTGAATGGCCCAAATTTACCAATAAGTTTTCGCAAAGGCTTACCACATTGTGGGCATGCTTGTTCAAGCACAACCGACTCAGGAGCTGCGACAAGTTCTATTTTACCTGCATCATTTCGTTTAAAGTTTGACGTGAAAGTACATTTGGGGAAATTGTTACATCCTAAAAATTCACCTGCTTTACCAAAACGAATAACCAAATGTCCTTTTTTGCATTCAGGACATATAATTCCTGTATCTTCAGATAGTTTTTTACCGTCATCTCCGGCAAAGGCTTTTAAATCTTTACTAAACGGCACATAAAAATCGCGCAATAATGTATCACGTTCGAGGTCACCTTGTGCTATCTTATCAAGATCTTCTTCCAAACGTGCCGTAAATTTAATATCCATAATATCAGGAAGATTTGCAACAAGCAGCTTATTAACTGTCATACCAAGTTCAGTTGGCGTAAAGCGTTTTTTAGAATCAAGTGTTGTGTATGATCGTGTCTGTATCGTCTGCAAAATAGTCGCATACGTACTTGGACGACCAATGCCTTCTTTTTCCATCTCTTTAACAAGAGAAGCTTCAGTATATTTTGGAGGAGGCTGTGTGAAATGTTGCTTTGGCGTAACAGCTTTTACTGCTAATGAATCTTTTTCTGCTAAATCTTGTGGCAACACTACCTTTTCTTCTTTTTCATCCTCATCAGCAGCATATACACGTAAAAAACCGTCAAAAAGTAAGGTTGAACCGGTAACCTTAAACACAAACTGACCACCTTTAATGGTTACCTGCCGTTGTGCATATTCAGCAGATTCCATCTGACAAGCTACAAAACGCTTCCAAATAAGTTCATATAAACGGGCCGCATCCTTAGGAATATAACGCGCAACCTTTTCCGGAGTCATAGAAATATCAATAGGACGAATAGCTTCATGCGCATCTTGAGCCTTGCCTTTCTTGGTATACACATGAGCTTTAGATGGCAGGTATTTTTTATCAAAATTCTTTGTGATAAATGAACGTACACTTGCAAGAGCAGTATCAGCGATACGTACCGAATCTGTACGCATATACGTAATCAAGGCAACAGGAGTACTTTTATCTTCAAGAGGAATACCTTCATATAATTGTTGAGCTAATTGCATTGTTTTTTTAACAGGAAAACCAAGACGATTAAACGCAGCTTGCTGTAATGTACTCGTGATAAATGGAGGCATCGGATTCTTGATACGCTTTTTATCAGTAATCGCGTCAACAATAAAGGACTCTTTTTTTATTTTAGCAACAATATCATCTGCAAGTTCCTTATTACCTATCTCTGCTTTTTTCTTACCAATTTGAGTAAGTTCAGCCTGGATAACATCGTTATCATGTTTAAATTGTCCTGTAATAGACCAATATTCTTCAGGCTTAAAGTTACGAATAGCTTCTTCACGCTCACAAATAAGACGCAACGCAACTGATTGCACACGACCAGCGGAAAGCCCTTTTGCTACACGACGCCATAAAATAGGTGAAACTTCATAACCAACCCAGCGATCTAAAACACGGCGCGCCTGTTGCGCTGCTACTTTTTTCATATCCACAACTGACGGATTATCAATTGCAGCTAAAATGGCATCTTTAGTTATTTCATTAAACGAAATACGATGAATTCGTTTTGGATCTTTAACTGTTTTTTCAATTTCTTGATCTACATGCCATGCAATAATCTCTCCCTCGCGATCAGGGTCAGGTGCAAGATAAATTTCATCAGATGTAGATGCTGCCTTACAAATCTCTGCTATAGTTTTTTCTTTGTTTTCTAAGACAACATATTCTATATCTATTGAACCATTAACAGTAACCCCTAGGCGATTTTCCGGCAGATCTTTAATATGCCCCATCGTAGACATGATCTTAAAATCCTTGCCAAGGAACTTGCCTATGGTCTTAATTTTTGCGGGTGACTCAACAATTAATAATTTTTTCATAGTAACTTCAGTTGGCTTTTAATATTTTCAACAGTTATACAAGAACCTTAATCTTACCCTGTAATATAGTCAACAAGCAATTAATTTGGTTCTATATATAGACTATGTGAAATATTTTCTAAAAGTCAAATACTTTTTTAGAAAGTATATCTTACTATAGGTAAGAACTGAATCTTGAATGAACATTTCGATCACTCAGTGTATTCCTTATTATTGTCTATGTCTATTGCAAACGTGTTCCATTAGGAACCGGATTTCCAGGAGATATAACATGACCTCCTTCGCTACCTTGAGCGATAAGCAACATTCCTTGCGATTCATGTCCCATCATTAAGCGGGGTTTAAGGTTATACACAAAGACAGCTTGTTTACCTATTAAATCAACAGGTAAATACCATTTTCTTATACCTGCCAAAATGGTCCGCTGACCCCGAGGTCCAAAATTAACATGCATTTTAAGAAGTTTGTCGGATTTTTCAACAATTTCCGCATGTTCTATGGTACCTACAACAAGCTCCACTTTTGATAACGTTTCAATATCTATAGTTGGACTCTCTGTGATTGATTTCTTAGAACTATCTTCTTCTTTCTGCTCTTTTTTGGTAGGTTCAATTTTTTGGAATAATGCCGGAACCTTTACAAGCGTAAAGGAACTGTCCCAACTTTCTAAATTAAAGCCTGACCATGCTCCTCGCGATAGATCAAACGTAAGCCCAAGACTTTTAAGTAATGTTTCCATTGTTTGCGGCATAACCGGCCATAGCATAACTGCAATAGTACGCAAACCATGGCATGTCGCCGATAATACTTCAACAAATCTTGCAGGATCTGATTTCGCTAGTTTCCATGGTTCTTGGGCATGAAAATATGCATTAGTTTGGTTAACAAACTTCCATAAACGTCCTAGCCCTAAATGGAAGTAATAATCTTTTAAGTGTTCTTGATATTCTTTGATCATCGCACAAGATTCATTGTACAACTCTTGTGAAGGTTCCGACCAGGAAGCTTGACGTTCTATTGTGTGTACATCATGTTTTTCTGCAAGCGCAACAACACGGTTAAGGAGATTGCCCAATCCACCAACAAGATCAGCATTAATATGCTGCTCTAAGCCTGCATAACTAAAATCACCATCTTGAGAAATTGGAAGTTGGCGCAAGAGATAATATTTAACCGGCTCTACGCCATATGTTGCAGCCAATGGAACAGGATCGACTACGTTGCCCAATGATTTTGACATTTTTTTACCGTCAACCGTAATCCACCCATGAACAAGCAACCGTTTAGGTAACGGTAAATCAGCGGCCATTAAAAACGCAGGCCAATATGCTGCGTGAAATTTAACAATCTCTTTTGCCATAATGTGCACATCAGCCGGCCACCAGTAATTAAATTCCTTGGTTTTACTGTCATCCCCATAGCCAACAGCTGTTGCATAGTTCATAAGCGCATCGACCCACACATACACTTTGTGCGCTGGATCTTTAGGAAATGGAATCGCCCAACTGACTGTTGTACGCGATATACTTAAATCTTTAAGCCCGGATTCAACAAAACTGATAACCTCATTAAGACGCTCACGCGGGGTTATAAAATCCGGATTATCTTTATAAAATTTCAACAAGCGATCTTGGTACGCCGATAACCTAAAGAAATAGTTTTCTTCCGTAAGTTGTATTGTTTCTCTACCGCAGGTTGGACACAAAGGAGCTTTGCCATCAACAGCCTGCTCTGTGACAAATGTTTCATCAGGAACACAATACCAACCGTCATATTGCGCTTTATAGATGTCGCCTTTTTTCTCAACCGTTTCAATCCATTTGTATACCGCTTTTTTATGGCGTTCATCAGTTGTGCGAATAAAGTCTGTATAGTTAAGATCATACAGTTTCCACATCTTTTTATAATCATTGCTGACTTTATCCACAAAAGACTTTGGATCAACTCCTGCTTTTTCTGCTGCTTGCGCCACTTTTTGACCATGTTCATCGGTACCCGTTAAAAAGAAGACATTCTTGCCCAATAAGGCATGATAGCGCGCGGCAACATCTGCTATAAGTGTTGAATATAATGAACCTATATGAGGTCCTGAGGTTACATAATAAATAGGAGTCGTTACAAAATATTTTGATTTTTCTGCCATGGTAATCCTAATCAAAGGCCATATCGAGAACTTAAACAGTTGATTTTACATTAATAATACCCGAAAATCTGTATCTTGCAAAAAGAAGAGCCCTCTTTATAAGGAGGGCTCTTTAAGCACATAACATGATACTGTTCTATGTATTTGTTTTTACACGTATCAACGTATCATATTAGAAGTAAATCGCTGCACCTACATGGAATTCTGTTTCTTTCATAGCATTGCGACCTGCTAGTGAATAATAAGCACCGCCGAAGTATTCACAGCATCCTATGCGATGGAAGAATTCACCTCTGATCTTATGCAAGCGTGTGTCTGTTCCGTTTTCTAAAATCTTGTTGTCAAGTTTGTGTGTAAATCCTAAGAAATCTTTTGCTGTGGAACTACAGAAGCAGACTTTATCATGCTGTTTTGCATAAAGCTCATAACCAACCACTAAGCCACATTCGGTACATTTTGGATGGAACAATGTAACATCTACGTTGCCCCAGAAATAACCTGAATGGACGCGGGCAGGAACAGATTGCCCTACAGGAATGTTTTTAATAGTAGCGCCCTCAAATGCCGGAGCTCTCATTTCTGTGTGGTCAAATACATGCGTATATGTTGCAAGTCCACGTAATGCAAACCAATCATAATGCCACCCTGCTTCCAAACCACCGCGCAATTCGAAATGGCCATTGTTGCCCGTAGGTTGCCAATAAATACGTTTTGCGTCACATTCTTTTTTGCCTGTAGGAATCTTGGAACCAATCAACAAGTTCGCATACCAATCTGATTTGGTATATCCAAGATACCATTCAGTATACAGATCACCCGCGCCCACAACACATTCCGATGTTGTAAAATCCACGCCATGCTTCTTGAAGAATGCTATAGCCGATGTTTGTGTTAAATCCATTTTATTAAGAATGTAGTCGATTGCATTTTGAACAGCATTTGCTTCTTCTATAAGCACAGAATCTCCGGATGCGCCTGTTCCGTTAGGAACCAAGAACCAATGTTTTTGCTGTTCACGATCAAGAGCCAAACCCGAGGCATAGTCAATTGTTTGGCTGAATGCAAGCCTGTCACCATTGAGAGGGATATTAGGATTATGGTTTGTGCCGGCTGAATTCAATTTCCATAGATCTCGTTCAGCATCATCTGATGGAGTATCCGGTCCAACATTACGGGCAAGATTATTTCTTTCTTCAACTCCTGCCGGCGTACCAATCGTTATAGCATTGGATATATCACCATTATCGGCATACAACACATACATCGGTGCGATTGCTTTTTCGATATTTACCTGACCACGCTCTTCATATAATGTAACAGGTATTTGCGCTACTGTTGTATCATTAACGCCATCTCCATAAGCAATAAGCGGAGAACCATCCAAAAATTGCAACGAACTTAAAAGATCTAAACGATATCCATAAACATTGTTCATTTTTGGCCCGGAACCATCATCATCTGCATTAGTAAATTCTTGACGTCTGACAATGGTATCACCAAATCCATGTTCATTAGGCTCTTCACAACCACAGGAAGAACGTTGTTGGACAGAAATACGTTTAATTGGTAAACTCGCACGCCATCCGATTGACCAGCACGTATCGCAAATATCTTTTTGCGCATGTAAACCAAGAAATACGCCTGATTCATTGTAATCAAAACGAGGGGTTATTTTAGAAAAAATTAATCCAGGGTTATTACTTGGAGTTGTTAAAATACCGTTTGCAAAGG
>CAZQNW010000023.1:0-15925 GCA_964595035.1 uncultured Pseudomonadota bacterium | reverse complement strand
CGTACAAAAACCATTTGATTTGATTATAAAAACCACCGATAGTAAACGATGGCGGGGCTGACGAGACTCGAACTCGCGACCTTCCGCGTGACAGGCGGACGCTCTAACCAACTGAGCTACAGCCCCGAATATGTATCGGGAAAATGGCTCCTCGGACAGGATTCGAACCTGCGACCCAACGATTAACAGTCGTTTGCTCTACCACTGAGCTACCGAGGAACATGTCAATCTGAAGCTTGAATAGTGGTGGGCGGTGCAAGACTCGAACCTGCGACCCCCAGTTTGTAAGACTGATGCTCTACCAACTGAGCTAACCGCCCCATTTCAATTCAAGACACTAAAATTCTAAATGAACTAGCGATGAAAGTCAAAATAATCATGCAAATTCTTTATCCCAATCATCATTATTATGTAGACTAATCCTCGAATAGATATCTATCCAATAAAAAAGGAACGTTGAACATGGATAAAAGAGCCCAGATGTCATTTTCTGACATTCTTAAAAATATTTTTTTTCTTCTCGTTATCATTCAGTTTACCCCACCCATCATAGAAAGTATTGTAAAGCAATATAGACGTATAATTGAAGCACGCGCACACGTAGGTGTACTGCCTATCAAGGGCGTTTTATATGAATCAGAAACATATTGTAAAAAATTACGCGCATATTTTAGCGATAAAAATATCAAAGCAATTCTAATTAGGATGGAATGCCCGGGAGGCGCTTCCGGTACAAGCCAAGCTATCTTTAATGAACTCAAAACGTTAAAACAAGAAAATCCCAAGCCAGTCGTCGTTCTTGTTGAAAATATGTGTGCTTCCGGTGGTTATAATATTGCGTGCGCAGCAGATTATATTGTTGCCCCTGGTTCCGCTCTTATAGGAAGCATTGGTGCAAGTTTGCCTTATTTGTTTAGCCTCAAAGATCTTCTTGAAGAATTCAAAATAAAATATACACCTATAAAGGCCGGTGAATTTAAAAATGCAACCAATCCTTTTGTTGAAATAACATCACAAGAGAAAGCACTACTACAAAGTATCACTGATGATGCCTACGCTCAATTCGTAAGCGAAGTAAGCGAACAACGAAAATTATCCATTGATAATGCAAAAGAATGGGCCGAAGGAAAAATTTTTACCGGGCAACAAGCAAAAAAGATCGGGCTTATCGATGAAATTGGTTCATTCAGTAACGCAGAAAAGGCACTTAAAAGGCTTGCCGGCTTTGAAGGAAAGATTGAATGGATATACCCGCCACAACGCGTAAGCTTCTGGAATTTATTTTCAGGCAATGAAGTACAGGGCCAAGAAAATGCTATGTTTACAAGTTTTGTAACACACCTTGCAAACTATGTACGCCAACGCTATACAAGCACAATCCTTGGTTAAACTACATACGTGTATTATCACGATACTGAGGCATTATCATTTGCTTGACGCGTTACATGTGCTTCATAACCCGTACCGCGACGCACAACCGCACAATATTCTAACGTAGCAACATCAACAAAAGGTTTAACATCTATTATATGAAAGAGCCCTTCTTGACGACATGCGGTAATTTGGCCTATACCTAGCCCTCGTGGAAACACAAGCCCTTGACCACTCGAAATTATATAATCTCCAACACATACCGAGTCCAAATGGCTAACATAATTAAGAGCGGTAATATCTTTATTATTGCGTCCTTCGTGTATCCCTATTGCCTTACTTGTAATACAGGTAGCAGCAACCTTGCATGTGGCGTCATGAATCGTTACAACCTTGCTATACCAAGGATACACTTCGGTTACCTTGCCAACGAGACATTGCTTGTATACAACAACCATATCAGGTTCAACCCCCCGTGACGTACCCGCATCTATGAGCAAGAAATAGCCTTGGTCAGAAAAATTCTTTGCTATAACGTGAGCAATGCATACCGTACTATCGGCTAATGGCTTATTTGATTCCACAAGCTCTTTGATATCACCGGCATAGCGTATCTGAGAACGCAATTCTATAACATCCGCCATAAGATCATCACGTTCTGCCTGCAATGTAGTTACAGCTTCTTCAAGTTGTTTCATCGTATGCCGTTTTGTAAGCCAAGTGCGCATAGGTTCAACAACACGATGATTTAAGACAAGAAAAGGATATAATGCATATGAAGAATAACGTTCAAGGATACCCGGTGATCGTGTATACCATAGACGTATACCAAGTACTGTACAGATAATCATCACTATCCAAAAAAATGACCCTCTTTTTTTACCACTCATAGAGACCCTTTATACAGCTCGTCAACCAACCTAAACATATCTTCCCACGTCATACTAACATGCAACTTTTTTCGCATCAACTTGGCGTGTTCCTTGCCTTTAAGATAGTAGCCAATATGACGCTTAGCCAATGTAAGCCCTTTATAAGCATAATACGTTCGTAACAGCTGCACATGTTCAGACATCGCATTATATACATGTTCCGGATCAAGAATATATTCTTTGCCAACCGCCTTGTCATTCAATTGACGCAATAGCCATGGTGCTCCCAATTGCGCCCTGCCAATTAAAAAGCCATCAACGCCCGTTAATTCATGTACCGCATGAGCATCTTGAAATGTTTTGATGCCACCGGATACCATAACAGGAATCGAAACCGCATTTTTTACCGCAGCTACAATACTATAATCAGGTGTACCACGAAATTTTTGTTTCTGTAGACGAGGGTGAACTACCAACGCATCAACGCCACAATCTTGACATAAGCGAGCAACATCTTCCGCGTTATATTCTTTAAAACCCGCGCGCATTTTTACCGTAAAAGGACATGGTAAACATGCACGAAATTCTTTAAGAACTGCTGTTAGTCTTGGTATATCACCCATAAGAGCTGACCCTGACCCGCAATTAATTACATTACTTGCAGGACAGCCTATGTTAAGATCGACTGCATCAACCCCTTGATCAAGTACAATTTCGCAAGCTTGGGCAATATATTCGGTACTACTTGCGGTCATCTGAAAATTAAGAGGACGAGCCTTTTTGTCGATTGCCAAACGAGCTCGCGGCATATTAACAACAGCAGCAACGTGCCTGATTTCAGTATACAAAAGCGCTGATTCACAAAACATACGCGTCACAAGACGAAAAGGAGCATCAGTTAACTGGTCAAGCGGACCACCAATAAAACGAGGAACTGATAATGTACCAATGCTTAACGGGCAATTCCAATAACTCATACTATCCTATCATGCACAATGCTATTCAACCAGTAATTAAAAATAATCGAGCTTTATAGAAAATATTATAAAGCAGGTTTAAGCATGTTCCAACGTTCATAAAACTGCTCCATAGACGAACTTGATAATAGGTCTATATTTTCCTCTTTGCTCAATCCTAATTGTGCGGCATATTCTTTAAGATGTTTTTTGAAATAAGCAAGACCTCGGCTAGGACCAAACCACGCGCACAAGAACTCAAGATGTTTCATCATCACGTCTTGTATGCAGCAACGATCGATATCACATCTCCCCCCTTGCGTCTCAACCTCAAGTTGATGTAACAACCAGGGACGGCCCAGCAACGCCCTACCTATCAAAAATCCGTCAACACCTGTAATTTCATACACTGAACGTGCAATCGCACTGTTAGTAATCCCTCCGGAGACAAGTACCGGTATACCGACATTCTGTTTTATATCAGCAACAATTGCATAGTCAGGATCCCCTGAAAACCCTTGAGACTGTAACCGTGGGTGGATGCACAAAGCATCAACGCCGAGATCTTCAAGCATACATGCTATGTCACGCGCATTATGATCTTTAAAGCCGGCACGCATTTTTACCGTTAAAGGAATAGGCAAACATGCTCTGAATAACGTAATAACTTCTTTTAGCCTTGGTACATCAGCCATCAATGCTGAGCCTGCACCCTTATGTATAACTGATTTAGCCGGACAGCCAATATTAATATCAACCATACGCACACCAGCCTCACAGACACGCTCACATGCCCGCTCAATATATGTAGTATCAGCAGCACTCATTTGGAAATTAATCTGCTCTTCACCAACCTGCAGCCCCCAGCTCTTAGGATCGCAGTGTACAATTGTATCGCAATGACATATCTCGGTATACATAAGAGCATGAGGAGAAAACAAACGAACTGCTTGTCGAAACGGTCTATTTGTAACCCCATCCAAAGGACTGCCGACAAAACGACTAAATGAGTACGATCTAATATAAAAAGGCGTATTCCAATAATTCATATCTTTAACATTAATTAAGGGATTTATAACGATATATAGTACAAGTATGCCAGATTAGGAAAAATTTGATAGATACCTTCAACCTTCTAAATCACATAAGAAAACAGTTAACTCTATACATATAAATCCTAATGATGCATTGCTCATAACGCCACTTCACATCGCTGATATGCTGTCAAATGTATGGATGACTCTTTATCTACTACGTCATGGAGCAAATCCTAATAAAGCGGACATACACGGCAATACACCACTTCATTATGCATCATCTATCAAAATACGGGATAATTTATTACGACATGGAGCAGATTCAACAAGTATTAATTGCAAATGACACAACCCTATTGCGTACGCTCTGCAAACATGGTTTGATATAATTTACTCACAAAAAACAAGCTTAAAAAATACAGGCAATCTCAATTTCAGGAGCTCCACGAGCATTTAAACGCAGATTAAATTCATAATCTTTTTTAAGGTCATGATCTACAACTTTTGAACTTGCGTAAGCCCATAAAGCACCCCATGCAGCACCACCAACAAGTTGTGAAAGGTAATGTCTATTGCTTGTAAGATACGCAACACCAATAAATGCTGAGCATATTCCCAATGGAATAGCAAAGCTATATCCGTAACGCAGGCCCCAGAATAATGTCATGTACATAGAAGCTGCCATATGCCCGGACGGAAATCCACCATAGTTTCTATGATGACAACTGAAATACTCATTCCAAGGACGTTTATTGATATCTGTTTTACATTTTTTGATTATATCTTTCCCTACCCATACAAAGGGAATTCCTGCTAAAAATACACGCCCCGCTGTGCGCATATCATGTGTTGGCCCTAAAAACAATAAACTCCCAAGACCAGCAACAGGAAGATAAATAGCATAGTCAGCAGCTTTATAGGTCCAATGAGGCAACTGATGAATATTTTTATGGTGACAAGGATCATAAAAGTTACGTTGTATACATTCATCAGTCATGCGACTGGCTAATACCAAAGGGAACATCGTCGCAACAATCTTATATGAATCCCAATTAAAAAGATTTTTAACAGTAAGCCCCATATCCTTTACGATGGATACGAAAAAAGGATCCCTATGCTTTTTTGCATAGGGCTGCCACTGAAAATTGTTTAAACTTGGCTGCCTTAAGGGCGTTGCGACTAATTCGTCAATCAAGAAAAATAAAAACAGTAATGCTAATTTCAAGTGTATAGTACGCATGCCCTTGTCCCCCTATTGAGACAATCCCTCTAACCCTGACAACAGGTTAGCAAATGCCGCAAAGAGAAATCAATGGGCATGCCAATATAAGCTCAATCTACATGGTAATTATAGATATTTACAGATCTTTTTTTGTATTAATAACCTTCAGGATGCATCGTATGCCAAGAAGTGGCTTGTTCATACGCATGAGCAGTTTTAAAGAGCAACTCTTCCGACAAGTGTGGCCCTACAAATTGAAATCCAATAGGCAGATTATTCTTTGTAAATCCGCATGGAACAGAAACTGCCGGAATTCCCGCAACATTAATTGGACAGGTAAAGTAATCTTGCAAGTCCATCTGTAATGGATTTGTGATGCCACCAATTTTAAAAGCCGGAGTAGGAGTTACAGGCATAACAAGCACATTCACATCCTTAAATAAATCTAAAAATCCTTGACGAATAAGGTTCTGAACTTTCTTAGCATTATCATAAAATTCTGCTGCGTGACCTGCTGATAATACATAATTCCCTACCAATATGCGACGTCGTACTTCACTGCCAAATCCATTATGACGTGTCTTACAATACATTTCTTCAAGTGTTTGGGCTTCAAGCACACGATCCCCATAGCGAACTCCATCAAACTTAGACAGGTTAGACGCAGCTTCAGCACGGCTTAAAATGACATATGCGGCTATACCATAATCAAGAACAGGCAACGAAACTCGTTTGATTTTAGCACCAAGTTTTTCAAGCTCTTTTAAGGCCTGTTCAATAGCTTGTGTAACTTCAGGATCGACACCTTCCGCGTGCAATGCATCATCAAGTACACCAATAACAAGCCCTTTTGACAATGTTCCATCAAGTGTAGCTGTATAATCTTTTTGGGCTACCGGCAATGTTGAAGAATCGCATGCATCTTGTCCTGCAATGACAGAAAAAACTAATGCATTATCGTATACAGTACGCGTTGCAACACCAACTTGATCCAACGATGAAGCATATGCAACTAAACCATAACGCGAAATTAATCCATATGTTGGCTTTGAACCAACAATGCCACAGAATGCCGCAGGCTGACGAACAGAACCACCAGTTTCTGTTCCAAGAGCATAGGGAACTAATCCTGCTGCTACAGCTGCTATTGAGCCTCCGCTTGACCCTCCGGGAACGCGTGAATGATCCCAAGGATTTTTCACTATTTTATATGCAGATGTTTCGTTAGAACTACCCATTGCAAATTCATCACAATTGGCACGACCAACTAAAAGGCCTCCTGCTGCTTTAATTCTTGAAACGGCTGTAGCATCAATTGTTGAGGTAAATCCGGAAAGAATTTTTGAAGCACATGTAAGTTTACGCCCTTTTTGAGCAATTATATCTTTTATAAGACAAGGAATACCCGCCAAGGCTCCTTCTTGAGCAGCATCTGCAAGCACAGACTTTTTTTCAAAAAGTTCAAGCGCGGAGCCAAGGTCACCATCAAACTGTTCAAACCGTTTTATTGTATAGTCAAGAAGTTCAGCTGCTGTAATTTCCTTAGTATCTAAGAGATGCCGCAGCTCTTTAATCGTTGCGAATGCTATATTCTTCATACAAATGCTCCTCAAGCGCATAAATATTCATCGTTATTCTAAAACAACAGGAACCACCACGTAATTTTCTTCACGTTTTGGAACATTCGCCAAAATTGGATTAGGATCTGTTGCAACTATAGTATCATCACGATATACATTAATATTTTTATCGTATGCAGGTGCTTCAGCAGCAACCTCTTGCACACGTGAAGCATACGTTAACACTTCTTCAAGATCTTTAATTACTCCCGGTATTTCATCTTCGGTGAGCTCAATACGAGATAAAGAAGCAATATGCAACACTTCTTCGCGCGAAATTTTAATCATCTGACACCCCTGCGTATTTTTTCCAACGATCCGATCGAAAATGGTATATGTAAAAACCACTCATAATTGCATTACTCAGATAAAAAGAACTATAAATTAAAATAAATTTTATGTCATCAGGCAATACCAAGGTTGATAAGAAATATGAGACAGGAAAGAAATACCCAAAAAGCACAATTACACGGGTTAACATAACAACTTTTACATTAGCAGCACCCCGTAAAGCACCCGATAAAATAACCTGGAAAAGATCAAAAAACATAAAAATACTTATCACAGGAAATACATGTACAGCAAAAGCCGTAAAATCATTTTGCCTGTCAAACAACTGCACAATAGGTCTTGGAAATAAGGTAAAAACAATCAAGATAGAAAACATCATGCAAAGTGCAGCAAAAAGAACTTTTTTTATGTTACTCTTTACACCATGCCAATTACCGGCACCGATATCGTTGCTTACAAGAAATGTAATAACTTGAGCACATGCTATAGCAGGTAAAAATGCACATTGCTCCATGTTACGCACAACACAAAATGCCGCAATAACATTCGTACCCATTGGATTCAATATTCTTATAAGCCAAATGTAGGCTAATGGGATTACCGCCTTATCAAGAATAATAGGCCAACTGAGAGATAAGATTTTTTTAATAAAACGCAGGTCACGAAAATGTCCAAAAAGATCAATTGCATACGATTTAGCATATGGCCCTGCAATAAGATACAGAACAACAACAAGTGTTGCTGTAGCATATTGAATAATCGAAGCCAAAGCAGACCCTTCAAGACCCAACGCAGGACAATGAGGACATCCAAAAATGAGCAAGTAATCTGATATGATGAACATTATTGTTCCAATAACAAAACTGATCATTGGCATACGAGTATTTTTTACACCACGTAGAAAACCAACACATGCCTGATAGACAAACATTAAAAACAAACCGATTGCTCTAAAGCGCAAATAACTGATGCCAAGAACAGCAATATTATCGGGAACACCGTAGACTGAATAAATTATCGGAGCCCCGAAATAAAGCAACGTACTTATTGTCATACCTACAAAGCACGAAATCCAAAATGACGTCGCCAGTACTTTGCCGGCCCCTTTGCGATCATCAGAACCATTCAACTGTCCTGTTAAAACAACCGTTGCAACTGAAAATGCTTCGGCAAATTTTACAAACCAATGTAATAATGTATTCGTAACACCAACCGTTGCATATGCTGCCGTCGACAGTCGCCCAATAAAATAAGCATCAATAAAAAATGGCAGCGAATATAACAAAAGATTTGTTATAAACTCCGGCCCAAAATATCTGAGTATTGTCGAATAACGCTCTCCCATTTGTACATCATTGATACCATCAAGGAAGCTTCGTATCAAATTTTTTTTCATGCCTGTCCTTTAGCTCATAGAGAGCAGATTAATGTTTCGTTTTTTTAGGAAATTTTTTAAAAAATACAATGTCACGATTCTTAGTCCCTACAGTATAGGGTACTTTCTTTTCAATGAACATGCTTATTTCTTTGCTTTGCTCCCATGAAGTTGCAGCCCAATACGCCAAAGATGCTTTTTTATAGGAGCTCCATGGAGCAAACATAGCCACTAAGAGTTCCGGAGCCAAAGATGCACGCGCGCAAACAAGATCAACATGATACTTTGTAGAACGCAAAAATGTAAGCCAATCAAGCGAAACAACCTCGATATCAGTCAATCCCAATTGCTCAATAACCGCATTCAAAAACCTAACTTTTTTTTGGACAACTTCTATGAGAATAACATGTATGCGAGGATACGCTATTTTAAGAGCAATACCGGGAAATCCTGCGCCGGTTCCTACATCTGCAAGCACATTAATTGTACTCAAATCCATAGCATGCCCAAGAGCCAAAGAATCTTTGAAATGATAGTTAATAATATCTTCGTGGCCGGTAATAGCCGTTAAGTTCATTTTTTGATTCCACTCAAGCAGCATATCCATAAAATGCTTGAATTTTTCAGACGCATCTTGAGTTAACTGCTCAGATTCAATAAACAAGCGCCATGCTTGCGTATCTCGAATGTCTAATTGTTCATAAGGCATAATAATTCCTCAATGTATGGATTTTACCATGGACATCCTGCTATCATGAAACTAGAAAAGGGATTTAAAATACTAGGAAAAACCATGAAAAAAATCACTATAATAACTCTTTGTATTGTACCATGCATTCTCCAGAACACCAATATCTTCTCAATAAATACCATCAATTTTTTTATGCATCCATACCCGGAAGTTGAAATGCAAAAAGCGGCTCATTCAGTAGAACAAAAGATAAAAAAGCCCGAAAAATTAGCAAAATATTCACTTATAAGTTCTTTTTATAATCCTATAGTTGAAGGAATTTTTTCATCATACGCCGGATACCTGGTAGCATCGGGAAACAACGGACAAACAACATTCCCAAGACGCCACTACGAGCCTATCCTATATTATCTTGTAACTCCTCAGATATTTCCGGTTATCATGTTTGGCAATACAATTCATCATTGGGAACTTATGCCTCACGTACCGGCAAAGCTTTATAAGCTTGAAAAAAAATTAGATGAAGATCTCTTAGAATACTATTGGCAAGTTTCACAGGTCCCCTTACCTGAAAATAAGATAATCTCAAAGAAAGCGATTATCATTTTTGCCAACCCTGAAAAAATATACATACCGGAAGGCATTACCCCAACACAGGATAATCCTCAGCTCATATTACCGGACATTTATGTCAAAAAAAGCGTGGCGAAAGTCCGCGAAGCATTATATATTTTGACCATCCGACAATTTTTTGCCAAACCTACTACCGAATATAAACACGAACCCTTAACCCATATAAAACAAATGGCCGAACTATAAAGGATTGACTCACCCCTATAAAAATTGTTAAATGAAATTATATAAACTTACAGATAGCAATGATGTCATATTATTATAGCTAAGAGGGAACCCATGAAACTTCAAGTGTCTTTTGATTTTGTAGATCTGGAAAAATCACTTGATATTGCCTCAGAGATAGCAGATTATGTTGATATCTTAGAAGTCGGAACGACTCTTATCTATAAACATGGCATTTTTGCCATCGAACAATTTAATGCCAAATTTCCACATAAAAAAATACTTGCCGATACAAAAATAGTCGATAGGAGCAAAGACATTGTTCCTCTTATTGCAAATGCCGGAGCTGACTGGTTAACTGTTATGGCAGGAACAGGTAAAAATGTTATTCACACAGCCTGTACCATAGCCCATGATCTCGGTAAAAAAATTATGCTCGATCTTCTGGACTCAAATTCGTTGGGTCAATCCGCACTTGAAGCAAAAAACCTTGGTGTCGATGCACTCCTTTTTCATCAGGCACACGAAGAAAAAGAGAGCTCAGTCCTTGATAAATGGGACATGGTCAAAGGAAACACCGATCTGCCCATATTTATTGCCGCAAAAATAGGCAGAGAATCTATTAATGAGGTGCTACAATTATTACCGGATGGAATTATTGTAGGCCAAGCAATTACGACGGCAGAAAACCCAGGCCAAGAAGCAGCATATTTTTCTGATCTTATCAAAAATATTGGCTAATTCCAGGCACTTTCTTGATAAAAATAAATAGCCGGCTATACTTAGTACGTTAGTAGCGGTTTTTCCAATTCATGTATGGATTTCTCAATGAAAAAAATTTTTAAGAACACGGCTATTTTTAATTATCAATATTTAGATGCTTTAGCAGAATATCTAAGCAAAGAGACCATCGATCAGGAAGACAAAATAGATTTATTACAACGCCTGCTCAGTGCATTACATGCTACAGAACAAGGCGAAAAACATAACCATTATAAGTTCCTTAAAAAGAATTTGACCGAACACAAGGCCCTTGAATACATCATTGAACTTCTTGTAAAAAAAGAGTACCCTGTATTACAGTCTATATCAATCGACTACAGTGCGGGAATCTTTGAAGTTTTTAGGTTACACAAGGATGCTATTAAGCATGCCGTTGTTTCTATTGTTGAAAGCGAATTAAAAGCATTCTTAGAATCAACAGTTCCTTCAATCGATACACTCCAACAAGAAGATCATTTCGATCATTATCATGTTATGCTCAACAATCTCATTGATATACGCAATTTAGCAATTAAAGAACTTGAACCTTTGATTACACAAAGTTGTGAATTAGCGATGAGTCATATGTGTATTCTATGCGACTCTATTAAAGAAGCATTCAAAAACAATCTTATCAAAGATTCAAAACAGGCTATGGTTGTTTCTTATCGCCTTGCGCAAAATCAGGAAATCATCAGCGAGGTCTGGGGAGGATTACGTTTGACCTTCCTCATTATTGCTATTCACACATGTACTATGAACCTTATGCAAAAAGAAAAAGAATCTGCTCCTTCAGAGGTACCCGCTCACGAACATATCGACTCTTGCCATTGTCATGAACACAATTGTTAACGTATAGTGCACTTTTATAAGGATTTTTATGACGAACCATAGATGTTCAGTATCTTCTGCAGAACATACATCATATAATCAGATGCCACTTAATTGTAAAATCGACTTTTTGGGTAATCTTGTTACCGCAATTGCCATAATAACTGATCCGGAATATTCACAAGAATGCGAACAGCTTCAGCAAGATACTGACGAGCTAACGTCATTGCAAGAAATACTCCAGGCTATTTTGGCAGGTAATATGGAAAATATTGCTTATGATGGAAGCAACATTGTACATTTTATTAAGCAGCATGAAAACGATCTAAAAAATCTTTGTGTTAAATTATATTCTCAGGCTGTCCAAGACATCATTAAAGAAAAGAAAGTAAGCGGAGAACAAGAATCATTATTGGAGCAACATCCTATTAATATGTATGCTCAGTTTCTTAACAGCCTTTCAGAGACTCAGTTCTTCCCTATATCTGAGGAAATGGTTGACCTTGTTACTCAAGGGTTTAATTTCTGCTGTCAAAAGATCTACAATGAATGCTTGGCAATTGAAGAACATATTACACAAAAAACAATTACCAGCCTTGTTGACTGTATATGGTATCTCGCTCTTTTAGGAAAAAATAAAGACCAAATCATATATGTTCTTGGTGGCTGGCGTTTTTTACGCATTATGGTCGCTCTCGAAGAGTTACATGAACAATATGCCGATCAACCTCTTACTGATCTCGACGACCAAGAAATGCTCAAACTTATGGACGCCTTTGCTGCACAAGAGGAAATTATATCTTCATGCAATGAATCATGCTACCGCGAAGAAGAAGAAGAAGAAGAAGAAGAAGATGATGATGATGATAATGATAATGATGATGGCGATGATGAAGAAGAAAACGATGAATGCTGCTGCTGTCATGATGATTACTGCAGCTCTCGTCGAAATTAAAGTTTGACTATTATTAGATTACGTACAAAAAGGCCATCGGATTATTTCCGATGGCCTTTTTGTACCATTTTTAACATGTATATCTTTACTCTAGAGAAAAATCTAAAATCGCTATAAGAATAATGTCCTTATTCTTCAGCACAATAATCAGGAGCATTGCCCTGTATATTAGGAATATCTAGACGTATACCTTTATGGCGCAGTAATAGACGAATAACTGCCGCATCAAACTCTTTCTAAATTGTATATATTTTATATTAAAAACTATTTAAAACTAGCGTTTGAGCTGATTCTCAAAGAGGCTCTCAACTTCTTTGACCGTTGTCGCGTCACGTGCGGCCTTATCTTCTCTATACCCCATAATACGCGGAAACCGCAACGCAAAGCCAAGTTTATCAGCAATTTTCCCTGCAGAATGCACCGGAGATAACGTAATCTCATCTGCACGCACAGAACACACAATTTCAGGAGCGACCCAAACATCAGGGAATAAATCTTTTGCGCACATCACATTTTTAGGCTGATGTGCAACTGCAATAGCATCACATTTAATCTTAAGCTCTCGCCATTCTTGATCAGTTAAGCCTGTCCCTATTTTTGCAATCGTTTCGTAACGATCTTGAGTCTGATTAAAGACTCCAACCAAAAATGCACCTATTCCAAATGATGCCCTTTTGCCACTTCCGGCATAATAACCAAGAATAACGCAATCAATTGTATCTTCAAGATGGCCTTCTTCCTGGCGCTTTAATTTGATCCAATTAAAATTTCGTTTACCGGGTGTATATTGAGAGTATGGACGCTTAACGACAACACCTTCTAGGCCTGCCGCTAGATTTGCGTAAAAATACTCTTCAAGCCCTTGAACTGTATCTACCGAATGTGCTTCAATCATCAGCAGCGTTTCATCTCCGGCTTTTTGTAAAAGCTCAGATAATTTTTTACGACGCGTAAGATATGGCTCAGACAAAAGCTCTTGTCCATTAAGATACAATATATCAAACACAAACACACGCAATGGATACTCTTCTATGGCTTGAGAAATACCATGCTTTCGTTTACGCTTTACTGTCTCTTGAAATGGTAAATAACTTTGCGTATGAGGATCATATGCGATAGCTTCACCTTCGCAAATTATTGAATCAACCGGCAAGCGAGCACATACTTCCGCTAAATCAGGAAACATATGCGACATATCTTGCATGTTGCGCGAAAAGAATGCAATACGATGAGGTTTGGTTGTATTATCAATATGTATTTGTAAACGAAAACCATCTACTTTGGGCTCTGCGATACAA
Source organism: uncultured Pseudomonadota bacterium (assembly GCA_964595035.1). Taxonomy (GTDB): domain Bacteria; phylum Babelota; class Babeliae; order Babelales; family Vermiphilaceae; genus JAKASV01. Next base: position 1,847 of record CAZQNW010000023.1, on the reverse strand, counting down.
GCACCAATTTTATCAATAATAGCTTGTGCACGTGGCAACCGTTCCGCTGCAGCAGGTCTGATAGGAATACCAACATGGACATGCATAGTTTTTATACCTTCAACACCATCCTGCTTAAGCGTTTGTGCAATAAACCCTATATCAGCACACACATTATACGCATTTTCGATTTCTGATCGTAATGATTTATCACCGGTAACCATCCATGAAAGCGCATCAATAAGTGTCATATCAGAAAAACCAAGACGTAGCTGCCCAACAATAATACGAATTAAATATTTTGCTGATATTTTATCTAAATCACGAAGCAATATACTCAATTGTTGTACCTTGTGTTCAAGTGACCCGGTTCCACTTATCTTTTCTATTTCTCCAAGACGAGCAAACACCTGATGAACGGTAAGATCTTCACCGGGATACCACGTACCTTCCGCAACCACAGAACCAAGATCACCAAGCACTTTCATACGTTTACCTATCTCTTGAACATCAAGATCAAGCAGTTCTGCAACTGCCTTAATTGCTGTTTTTTCAGCAATGTTAAACTGTGTCCCTATATAAGGAGGCTGCAATTGCCCCAACGATAAATTACATATCATACTTGCTTCTGAAGGAGTTGCTTGTCGTAAAAGTTCAGCTAACATACGAGTAATTTCAAGTCTCGATTGAACAGGTTCTATAAGTGCAAACGCTTCAGAAATTTGACGAAATTTCACAACAGGACTCCTCAGCATTGAGCTATTATATTAAGAAAAACCATCAAATTAATATACATGATTTTAGCAAGAATAATAAGCTCACAATTCATCAATTAACGTTGTACATATTGTTCATAAAATTCGATGGCAATGACAGACAAAATCCGTATCATTGCCATCTTTATTTTTTATAATATATCTACTATTTTAGCCGAATAATACCGATCACCTACATGATCGCATGAGCTCATCATGGGATAGAATAACTTCTCTTCCAAAACGTAATGTTTGATTATCAAGGCCCTCTGCTTGTAATTGCTGGAGATAATTGCCGAGATCACTCTTTCGTTGTTGCGATAATGGGCTTGACGCATTTCTAATCTCATTATATACACCATGGACACCTTGCGTCGAACATATATACATGAAAGCCTTCAATTGCTCATCAGTCAAATTACCTAATTGAGCAATCGTAAAACAGCGTTGTAAAAAATCTTGAGGGATACGCTCTTTACGATAGTTTGGATCATCATCGGTACCTATATAATACATTAAGATCTCATTAAACATTTTTAGATATGTATTTTCAAGGTAGCTAAGCAATGTTGGAACGCGTTTACGGGCTTGAGCAATCGCAAATTCAGCTCCATGGAATACAACCGACTGAGAGGCAATTCCAACATTTTCAAGTTTTATAAAAATACAATCATCTGATATTACGCCAAAAAGAATATGTGACTTTTGTGCCGGCAAGAGAGCTTGAGCTTGAATAGCACCTGGGAACCTTATATCGATACCATAATGTCGATTGTTTCGTTGCTGTAATACAAAATGGCTTGAAGCTCTTGAATACGCATAATGATTCCAACTTATTTTTTGAGCCGGATCTTCTATAGTTCCTTTGATATCAGGATTGACTAATTTTACATAATTGAGGAGAAAATCGTAGAATCGACGGTCTGTATCTTGAACAATACATGTTCCTTCATCATACACTTGATTTTTCTCAACTGCTTTATCGTATAGGAACCACATCAGATCAATAATACCATTCAGATATTCTGCCTGGTTAGTCATGCGATCAAGTTGCCCACTAAGAATACGGCACGCGAGATTTTTACCCCTGATTACCCTTTCAGGTTCTAATTT
>CAZQNW010000022.1:8021-16039 GCA_964595035.1 uncultured Pseudomonadota bacterium | reverse complement strand
CGTTCTTTTATGGCCTGTTTTTTACCAATAGCCTTTTTGTGACGCCCAATACCTATTTCAATTTTAACCATATTTTTATTGTTAAAGTAAAGCTTTAAAGGTACCAAGGTTATCCCTTTTTTTGATATCTCCCCAATAAGCCGATCGAGCTCTCGCCTGTGCAATAAAAGCTTTCGGCTTCTTGTCGCTTTATCTTCAGATTTTATATAAGCACGTTCATAAGGAGCAATTGAACAGTTAAGCAGAAAAAGTTCACCATCATGAATAGTAGCAAAGGAACCTATAAGTGAAACATGTCCGGCTCGAAGCGATTTAACCTCATCTCCCGTCAAAACAATACCGGCCTCGAAGCGATCAGAAATATCGTAATCAAATAAGGCTTTTTTATTCTGTGTTATTATTTTCATACGTAAAAATCCTACAAGGCTTCATGAACGTTTTTATTCATACGAATACACATATTTTTCATAATTGGGTATAGCATAACACCAAAAAGCACTCCGAGTAAATTACCGCCTACCATAAATGACCAAAATGAAAGACCACTAAGGCCTGTATAGGCACATAGTTGCCCATTAACCCAATTCATCCAAGAAGGATTCATAAGAGCAGGCGAACACAAAGACATACGTAACACAAAATCCCCTACAAGGTAGTCAGCAAAATACACAAAACACATAGTCCAAGGATTATTAATTGCATAAGTAACGGCAAACGTAATAACCGGATTAAGCTTCAAAAACCATGATAAAACGAATATCATAATAGTATGAAAAAAAAGGTAGGGTGAAAATGCTATAAAAACTCCTATACTTATAGAAAGCGCCAACGTATGCGCGGATTTTTCATGCTGTACCATGTACTGGAAATATGTAAGAATTTTTTCTTTAATCATGTTTGATGGTATACTTTATTTTGAAAATTTAGCACACTTATAAGTTAGATTATATTACAGTATACCGTAGACATAATATAAAGGGAAAAACTATGGATACCGTTAAAAGCATGACACTTCTTGTGATAATTATTACAATGGCAGGTGTCTCGGACTGTCGAGCAGCATATGTACATACAAGGGAATATTTTGTACAAAACAAAAAGATGATTTGGGGAGCAATCCAATTTCCAAAAACACTTACCTCTATCCCAGACATGCGTATTTATTATAGTGGGCAGCGCATCAAATGCGAAACGCAACAAGAAAGCAAGCGCGTAATCTTTGCAATACCTGATAGTTCACAGAAAAACCAATTTAAGATACTTATAACTGACAATGTAGAGTTCACATCAGAATACAACGTAATAAAATATCTTAAAGTACGGCACAATACACCATACAAGTTTTATGTAGCTACATTGACGCAGCAAAAAATTCCTCTTTGCTCATTAGAACAATTAGACGATGAGGGTATTAACTCAAAGAATATACCAACCTGGCATATTCAAGAATATCCCAATGCCCTCGAAAAAGAGCGCATTCCGGACGACACGATCATTATTTGTTTAAAAGCATCATATATAGAAAAACTTGATGGTTCAAACGAAACAATGCTCCCGATAATTAAAATTCGACCGGATATTATTAAGCTCGCCGGCTCAGAACAACGAATACATGACCAAGCAAATGAGCTTATTCTTTCTTTACTGGACTACGATACAATTCATGCCGCCATGCACCAGGAAGAAGTTCATCCGGCAAACAACCCTAAAACAGTTTTAGCGATAACAACATAAACATGGCAATCATTTTAGGTATAGAAACTTCATGTGATGAAACAGCAGCAGCTGTATACGATTCTGATTCAGGGATACGCTCAAGCTATCTTTTTTCTCAGATAGAACTTCACAAACAATTTGGGGGAGTAGTTCCTGAAATTGCATCACGATCTCACCTTGAAAAAATAGGTGTAATCACTCAAACTGCACTTGATAAAGCAGGCCTAACATTACACGATATTGATGTCGTTGCCGTTACAAACAAACCGGGACTTCCAGGGTCACTCCTTGTTGGATTGTGTTTTGCAAAAGCCATTGCTTGGGCCTCTAAGAAAAAAATAATTGGCATCAATCATCTTGAAGGTCATATTTTTTCTTCTTGCATTGAGCATCAAGTTCCTTTTCCTCATATATGCATAGCCGCCTCAGGGGGGCATACATCTTTATACCATGTTACCGAGTTAGGATCTTATGAATGCATAGGACACACAGTCGATGATGCTGCGGGAGAAGCATTTGATAAGGTCGCGAAATTAATTAACATTCCTTACCCTGGTGGCCCAATTATTGAAAAAATGGCACAAGAAGCTTGGTTTGAAGATTATTTTAAGTACCCCAGAGCTCACGAGCAAGGTCTTAATTTCAGTTTTTCAGGGCTCAAAACCGCCGTTTTATATGATCTTGTAAAAAGACATGCTTATGACATGCATACAAAAACATTTTTAAAACCTGATGATGAAATATTTAAACAACACGTTGCAAGTTCCTTACTGACATGCATAGCAGACATATTCAAAAATCGCCTACACAAAGCACTCGATATGTATCCTGATGCACGCGCTGTTACATTTGTTGGTGGCGTTGCATGTAACAAATATATAAAAATCACATTAGAACAGTTATGCACCTATTATTCAGTACCACTGATAAGTCCATCACCACGCTATTGCACAGATAATGCTGCCATGATAGCCTTTGTCGGAAACTATAAGGCACTACAAGGAAAATTTGACGATTATTTCGTCGATATTTTGTAACTACTTAGTGTCAGTTTTCTTCTGAACACAAAGATGATAAATATTTGTTGGTGGAATATTTTTAAAAATGGTCTTTTTTGCAATTTCATACTGACTGCGCCATTGTTCAATACGCTTCATTTTCATACGATGTTCAGCCTTCTTTTGCCCGAATAAGAAGGTCCCTCGCAATTGCGCCATCCCGGTATATGCTATATATGAGATAATACCTTTATCGGCAATAAGTAAGTTCATATGATTAATAATATCATTCATAAGATCATACTTAAATGAATTAAATGGTAACGTTGATATGATAAAATCATAGGAATATGCTGGTTTCCAATCCAAAATCGATACACAATGTATAGACACATTAGGATATTTATCAAATTTTTTATGTAAAATTGCACAAAAGTCCGGCGAAATTTCTACCACATCTAAATGATCAACACTACGCATATGCGCTATAATAACTTCTGTCATCGGGCCTGTTCCCGCGCCAACTTCTAATAAACGTAAAGGCTTTGATGGATTTTCACGCTGTGATTTAACCATAAAGCGTGTTAATTCTTCTCCGACTCCAGCTGAACTTGGCATAATAGCACCAACCACATGCGGATCCTTGATAGCACTTTTAATAAATGTACGGACATCCTGCATAGTAGCACTCATCGTACAACAGATTGTCAGCAAAAATAGAGAAAAACCAGCCTTTGTATTAATGTCCACAGAAACTCCTTATGTACAATTGTAATAAATGTACAATATATGCAACAATAATAACTATTTTTATAAACAAGTACATAGTACTCATTACAAGGATAACAAAATTAATTCAAATTAAAAAACCTTTTGCTTTATTTTTTAGGCAAAAGGTTTTTAATAAACTATTAATTATCAATTATGAAGCATATTGCCCGGTTTTTTTATTGATAGATTCCAAAAATTCTTGATTAGTCTTAAATCGCTTTAATTTATCAATCAAGAATTCCATACCCTCAATAGTACTCATGGTTGCAAGGAGCTTTTGAAGAATCCAAACCTTATTAAGCTCATCTTCTGACATAAGAAGGTCATCACGACGGGTTCCTGAAATAAGCAGATCAAATGCCGGATAGATACGACGATTAGATAACTTACGCGTCATATGCATTTCCATGTTGCCGGTACCTTTAAATTCTTCATAAATAACCTCATCCATACGAGACCCGGTATCAATAAGCGCTGTTGCTATAATTGTTAAAGAACCGCCGCCTTCAATATTACGCGCAGCTCCAAAGAACCTTTTTGGACGTTGCAACGCATTAGCATCAATACCACCTGTTAACACTTTCCCTGATGCAGGAGCTACGGTATTATATGCACGCGCAAGACGCGTAATTGAGTCCAGCAAGATAATAACATCGCCACCACACTCAACTAGACGTTTAGCTTTTTCAAGCACTATTTCTGCAACTTGAACATGTCTTTCTGCCGACTCGTCAAATGTAGAACTGATAACTTCCGCAGAGGTTCCCTTTATGGCACGACGCATATCCGCAACCTCCTCAGGACGCTCATCAATCAGTAAGATAATAAGATGAACTTCAGGGTGATTGGCAATAACAGCCTTTGCAATTTCTTTTAATAATACGGTTTTGCCAACCTTAGGCTGCGCGACTATCAAACCACGCTGTCCTTTACCTACTGGGGTAAACATATCCATAATGCGTGTCGATATTACAGCCGGATCAAACTCTAACTTCAATTTCTTTTCCGGATGTAAAGGAGAAAGACGTTCAAATGGTATACGGTCTACCATAGTAAGTGGATCTTTACCATTAACCGTATCAACTTTCAATAAAGCAAAGTATTTTTCCCCATCTTTAGGCTTACGTATAACACCTTTAAGCGTATCACCGGTCTTTAATCCAAACCTACGAATTTGAGATGGCGACACATAAATATCATCGGGACTTGAAATATAATCATAATGAGACGAACGCAAAAAACCAAAACCATCCGGTAATTTTTCAAGAACACCCTCTACTTCTATTTCGAGTTCAGGATGAGCTTTAACATATTCGATACGCGCAATAAGTGCGTCTTTCGTCATAAGACTTGCACCGATAATTCCGAATTTACGTGCATAGGCATTTAAATCATTCAATGAAAGCTCATGAAGATTAACTTCTTCAATTGCAGTTTTTTCTACTTTTTTAGGCATCTCCTGTTGAGGAGAGGCAACCTTTGAAGCCTCCTGTTGTTGCTGAACAGGTGGTGTTACAGAGCTTTGCGGCTGAGGATTTTGCACAGCCTCCTGCTGATTAACTTGCCGTGATCCATTCGAACGCGGAGTTCGCCCTCGATGATTTGTCTTAACTTCACGAGGTTTAATAACTTGACTTTCAGCTTTATTTTCAGCTTCAACAACTTTTTGTTCAGGTATTTGTGCATTTACAGTTGCTTGAGCTGCCGGTTGACTCTCATGGGACACCTGTTGTTCATTAGATTGTTTTTCTTGTTCATTTTCATGAAGTTGTTGAGCATTATCTTTCATCTATACCCCTTGAACCATAAAAGCCAACTCCGCTATATCTGCCGGAGCTAGAAAAGCTACATATGAATAATACCTATAACATGTGTACATTAAACCTCCTTTATTATCTACCATTGATATGATAAGATATATTGTAATACCTTTGGAACAATCAAAGTTATATGAAAATTTGACTGATCTCCTCTTTTTTACTTCTCCTTATAGAACCACAAAACGATTGGGCTTGCAATGTATATTGAAGAAAATGTTCCAAAAACAATCCCTAACAAGAATATAAGAGAAAAATCACGCAAAACTTCACCGCCAAACATATACATCGACAAAACAGTAAGACCTGTCGCGACACTCGTCAATATTGTTCTACGAAGCATTTGATTAATGCTTGTATTTATTATTGTATACAACGAAGCACCACGCATCTGTTTTAAATTTTTTCTTATCTGCGAAAAGTTTACAATCGTATCGTTATTAGAATAACCAAGCAACGCTAAAATAGCGCCAATAACCGTCATTGAGATCTCTATATTAAAGAACATACAGGCACTCAATAAAACAATGGTATCATGAATAAGAGAAACAACTGCACCTGCTCCAAAAGCTCCCGACCAAAAACGAAAGGCAATATAGGCTAAAATTGCCAAAATAGATAATATAATTGCCCAAACAGAATTGGAACGCAAAACATTGCCGACACTTTCTCCAACCGCTTCACTTTGCATTAACTTGACAGGATTATCAGGAACGGCCTGCTCGATAGCTTCACGCATATGTTCTGCCAGGCCTTTAGCATCATTGGTAAACTCTTTAACACGAACTCTGATATCTGTTGGAGACCCAAATTCACCAACTTCAGCATTCCAGCCTTTTTTTGCCAAAATTTCTTTTATATTTACGGCATGTATCGGTTTTTCAAATTTAAAATGCGCCTGTGTTCCACCTGTGAAATCGATACTATACTCAAAAGCAGAACCTTTTGTCGCTCTCTTATAAATAAAACCACCTATAAAGGTTGAAACCAATACAACAGACAATGCTAAACAAACCCATCGCGCTTTAAGAAAATCGATCATGATACTCCTCAGCCTTTACTTATCTTGCTTGGAAAACATACACTCTTACATTTAATGAATATCCCTTGTCTTCTAAGGGACATTATACACAATGAATGAGGAACAGCAACTTAATTCTCTGAAGCTGGTACAACCGATACGAATGTACGACCCTTGTGTCCATAATGGAATTTTAGAACCCCCGCAGCTTTAGCAAAAAGAGTATCATCGCCACCTCTTGCTACCCCAACACCTGGATGAATCCTCGTGCCACGTTGACGAACTATAATTTCGCCACCTTTAACACGTTGGCCATCAAACAATTTGATGCCAAGACGTTTGCTATGACTATCACGATTATTTTGCGTCGAACCACCGGATTTACTCGTTGCCATCGTAATCCTTTATACTTATACCTAAAACCTGGTACATCTGTACTATCTTATAACTATACAGGAATGATATGAGATTATAAATCAAACGGTCTAAGGGATCAAGCCTTAACCGAATTGAATCAATAACAAGTATGCATAAGATATGAAAAAAGTCAAATTCTTGAGTCCCTTAAAAACAATGCAACTGCATTAGGATTTAACCTTCACTGCCTTATTTTTGTCAGTATAAATAGAAAGGATATAACGCGTCTTTTTCATACCGAGATTATGCTCTTTAGAAAAACTAAACCAATCATTGAGTTCATCCAGAACATAAGGGAACAAAGAAATAAACCGTCTCCCGTTAAGGCCAAAGTGCCCACAACCTCTACCATTTAAATGAATACTTGCCTGCAATACATTATCCGCCCTTTTAATCCTTCTGCCTGTAAATAAAGCAGCTTTACCAAATGGACGGCAAACAAATCCCTGCGGATCTATAATTTGCACACAATCCAAAGGCGAATACACATTAAATATTTTTTTAAACATAGAATCTTTTGCCCTGTACACCAAATCATTCTGAACAGGCCAAGCAAGGAGTATAAGCTCATCAATGATCAGCATATTCCGTGGATTTTTAAATTTAGGCAAGTTAAAGACAATATTACCGCCGTAACTGAAGGTAATTATACGCACCTTAGGTCGATAATTATTTTGCTTCTCATAATCCTTAACAGCTTGCGTTAAGAAATCGTATAGCATCCCGGCGGCACGTTCACATTCTTCATAATTAAACCTTCCTGCCCAACTATACATAAGCAACTTATCGGATGAAAACCTTACAGGATCAGATTCAACAAGATCTTTCCCTATTCTAAATAAACTTTCATTTTCAACAAACGTATGAGCTGGCCACAACCCAAGATTATAAACATTCGATTTAAACAAATCAATGCCATGTATCCATACCGTTATATAATGCTCCTCTGCAGATTCTGAAGAAGTTCTTTTTCCAGGAACACATTGGCTTGCATATATCTTTTTCTTAAAACATAACTTTCTACCGATAGCAATACCATCTCCACAGAGCATGAGTATGCATAAAATCGATACACATATTCTAGCCTTCATCCCATCCCCCTTAACTACATAACTCTCCTCTTCTTGTTAATTTTAATATACATATTTTTTATTCTAATATGAAATATTTTTTAAAAATATTTCTAATTATTGGCTAACGAGCTAGTTTTTCGTTGTATACAGACCCTTACCAAAAACCACTTGCCAAGACATATTAAGGTGATACAATATGATACAT
>CAZQNW010000022.1:0-7921 GCA_964595035.1 uncultured Pseudomonadota bacterium | reverse complement strand
ACCCTTACCAAAAACCACTTGCCAAGACATATTAAGGTGATACAATATGATACATTTAAAAATATTATAAATAAAATATAAACGCACACATATTGATTAATTGAAAAAACATCGAAAGGATGCTGTATGTATTATAAGCCAGGGATAAGGCTTAAGATCTAAGTTATACAAGTCAAAATCAAATAGTTTTTGTAAAAAACAAAGGTATAAAGTAAGGAATAAAATGATAAATAAAGTATCTGCACTTTCTCTGTGTATTTTGAGTACAAGTTTATTGGTATGTCATGATAAAAATTATTGCCCACAGCAACTTACACCTCTTACTGAAAAATCCTCGGATTATTATGCTTCAAAACAAGGAGTAACAATAGGCGTAAGATGCCTAGATTATGATGATACTTACAGGATTTTTGGCGATCGTGCTTCAAAGATCTTTTACACAAAAAACCCATTAACACCAATTCAAATTTCCATAACAAACAATTCACAAGAAACTTTGTTACTTGAAAATGCATCGATCGGACTTAAGTTAGAGCTCATCAAAAATATTAAATCACGTTTATATCTTATGAGCAGTTCAATGAAGGCAGCCATTTGTTTAGGATGCTCTCTACCATTAGGTTTGTTAGGATGTGGGCTTGCAGGAATAGGATTGCTAGTTGGCGCTGACATTGGTTACACCACAGGGGGCATAGCAGGAATTGCCTTAGGTGTAGGTATGTGTGCAGCTTCTTTAGGACTTTTAATAGCAACACCAGCTATTTTGGTTCAAAAAAAATCTGAACATGTTAATGCTACTATAGATGATTATATTGAAAAAACAGCATTGGGTAACAAAGCAGTTAAAATTCCTTCAGAGTACTCAGTAGACATACTCGTTTTTGCAAAAGATAAAAATGTTAAAGACAACTTTGACATCACGTTTGTCACAGATGAAAATAAGCAAAAATTAACTTTCAATGTTCAGCTATAATACTCTCTCATTAAGCAAAACACAGTACATAAACTGATTAAAAATATACGATCCTCTCCAGGATCGTATATTTTTAATCAGTTGGTATATCACATTAAGATTATTTAGTAACCTCTTTCCAAGATAAACCAGTTCGTGTTGTTACTTTGAGAGGAACATTCCAATGAACTACTGATTCTAATGTATCAGTAACTAATTGTTGTACACGATTAGCAATAGGCTCTGCTACACTCACAAGTATTTCATCGTGGATTTGTAATAATATCTGCGCATCAATACTTTGATCTTTAAATTTACGCGCGATTTCAATCATACCAAGTTTCATAATATCAGCAGCTGTTCCCTGAACTTTGGTATTAACTGCCATACGTTTTGCTTCTTCATGTAATACGCGATTTTTTTCAAAAATTGTTGGAATGTAGCGTTTCCTACCCCATAACGTTGCAACATAACCAGTTGCCATTACTTCAGCTATAACCGTCTCCATCCAAACAGAAACACCTGGATACTGTGCAAAATAACCTTCAATATAACTTCGCGCTTCTTTTTGTCCGATACCCAAATCTTTTGAAAGACCATAAGGAGTAAGCCCATAAAGAATACTGAAGTTTATTTTCTTACCTACTTGGCGCTGTTCATGTGTTACACTATCTAGAGGAACATTAAAAATACGAGCTGCAGTTTCAGAGTGAATATCATGGTCGTACGAAAAAGCTGCTTTAAGATTCATATCCTGACTAAGATATGCAAGAACACGTAACTCAATTTGTGAATAATCCGCTGCAATAAATACATGTCCTGTTTTAGGCTTAAAAGCCTCACGAATTGCGAGACCATAACCTGAACCATCGGTAGGAATATTCTGTAAATTAGGTTCCATACTTGCAAGGCGACCAGTCGCTGTCGAGACCTGGCTAAACGTTGTATGAATGTTACCTGTTTTTGGATTTACATATGTGGGCAATACATCAATATAGGTACTTTTAAGCTTCGCCAATTCCCGATATTGCATAATAAGCCCTGGGACAACATGCATCTTTGATAATGTCGCAAGAACTTCAGCATCGGTTGAATAACCTGTTCCCTTCGCGCTCTTTTTTTGTGGCGGCAAGCCAAGCTTATTAAACAAAAGATCTTCAACTTGGCGTGGCGAATTAAGATTAATGTCAGGCATTGCTACCATATCTTTAATAGCAAGTTCTACAGCCTCTAATGAACCTTGCACCTTTTCACCCAACTGTGCCAGTAGTGGAACATCAATTGAGATACCTATTTTTTCCATATCGACTAATACTTGAATAAGTGGATGTTCAATATCTGTATATAACTTTAGCGTGGTTGAGTCTTTGGCAAGTTCCTGTTGTAGATGTTTTGCTAACTGATAAGTTTGATGAGCATCGGCAGCAGCATAGCGCGTAGCTATCGCCAATGGCACATGAGAAAAATCTTTTGCTTTGCAATAATCAACAACCTCTTTAAAATTCAGCATAGTCTCATTAAAATAAAATTCTGACAAAGCCTTTAATCCTACTCTCTGCCATTCCCTAAGCAATAGACGGGCAACTATGTAAGAATCAAAAGCCATACCTTTAAGATCAATACCACATCCATACAAAACTAACTGATCAAATTTTGCATTGTGAAGATACTTCTTAATTGTCGGGTTTTCCATAACAGGCTTGATAACATCAACAATCTGCTCGCATGATAATTGTTGTTCACCTGTCACATGGCCACAAGGTACGTAATATGCAATACCTTTTTGCACACATAAAGACAACCCTATAAACTTGTTAGCAAGAGGCGATAAACCATCAGTCTCTGTATCTACTGCAACTTCACCCGCTTGCACAATCACATTACACACTTCTTCAAGATCTTTAACATCGGTAATGGTTTTAAATTCATACGCACTGAGTTTCGCGTAAAGATCAAATGGTTGTGCCACATGTGTAATTGACAACTGTGATTCTTCAGGAACGCGTACATCTTCTTTTTTAAGCAAACTTTTAAAATTCAACTCTTCAAAAAGCGGCTGCGCATTTGACCACTTTGATTTATCAAAACGCATTGATTCATAGCTTATTCCTGTAGGAACAAAATGAAGTTTAAAAAGCTTTTCGCTTAAAAAAGCATTCTCTTTATTCTGTTTAAGCGCAGCACGAAGACGCTCAGGCTTTACTTCGTCTATATGTTCATACAAATCGGTTAAATTTTTCCACCGTTGAACTAAATCCAAAGCACCCTTTTTGCCAATTCCCTTTACCCCAGGAATATTATCTGACGTATCACCAAGAAGAGCATGATAAAATGGCAATTTTTCTGCAGGGAACCCTTTATTTTGTTCAAATGATTCAACATCAATAATAGCGTTTTTAAAGGGATCGTACAAAAAAATAGACGAACCTAAAGCTTGGCCAAGATCTTTATCTGACGTTACAATAACGGCATGAAATTCGTCATGAGCCAATTCTTTAGCCGCTGAATACATAAGGTCATCAGCTTCAACACCTTGCTGCATAATCTGAGCAAGGCCAATAAGATCAGCAAATTTCATAATTAACTGTTTTTGATCTGATAAATCACTTGGCGGAGCTTGTCGTGTCGCCTTATATTCCGGATATATTTCGTGGCGCAGTGTCTTGCCCCTGCTATCCCAAACCAACGCCATATATAACGGATTAAATTGATCAACAAGATGTTTAATCATACGGCAAAAACTATACACTGCTTGAACAGGAACCCCTTGCGGCGTATGCAATGGACGCAACCCATAGTAAGCCCTATACAAAAATGAAGACCCATCAATCAAATATATAGTCTTTTTAGGATCGAAAATTTGTGTAAACTTATTCGTTTTTGCCATCGTTATTACCTGCTTTATTCATAAAAATTATCATCACAAGTATTTCACAAAAAATACAAAGTGGCAAAACAACGCCTCGCACCCAATACCCATTAAACAACTCTAAAACTCACCGGTATATGCTTCACCAAAAACATAGTCATCTTCCCACACGGAACTTTGAGCTCCTGTTAATGGCATTGGCACTGTCACTCCATGCCCTGTAGCTGGATTATCTACCTGTGGCACAACCTGTTTTACCCTACGGGATCTTCGTGCCTCAGGCAAACAACTAAAATATTCGTCTAAAGACTGTTCAAGATGCTGCCGTGTAACTTCAGGACAACCCTCATCTCCCGCAAGCATAACCGCCTCATTAATAATATGACGCAATTCATCCCCGCTAAACCCCTTTGTTTCATTAACAATAGTAGACCACCAGGCCAAGGGAGAATCATGAGTTGCACCACTAACCATAGCAGAAAATTGATCAAAAGCACAATCCGGCAATGTCATATCGGATGAAACATGCAACAACTTTTTCATATAATGCTGTAAAATTTCATAGCGCTGTGCTTTCTTTGGCAGTGGCATGGCAATAGGGTTACCAAGTCTATCCGGCCGTAATAATGCATCATCAAAATAAGGAGCTTCCTCATTTGTTGTGCCGATTACAACAACTTCAGGCATTCTATCAAATGAATTAAAAAACTCTGTTATCATACGCCTATCTTCTGCATGTTCACCAACCTGTCCACCACGTTTTCGCGCTATTGAATCAATTTCATTAAGACAAAGGATGGCCGGCCTCATAAACTCAGAAGTATGCGTTGTTGTCCGTTGTTTGTTGTAAAACAATCTAATAACTCTTGCGATTAATGGCCTAATATCATACCATTTTCTAATTTTTACTGACCACATTTCCTTTTCTTGTCTATGCAACACATGTGCCGCGCTACTGGCAGTTGCAAAAACAGACTTCAAAGCATTGGGACCTGTACCAATATAGGTATTAGCCATGGATGAACACGAGGTTTCAATAAGCGGACATCGCGTAAGATATGCAATACGCCGAGCTAGTGTAGTTTTGCCACATCCGGGTTTGCCGGTTAATAACAAACCGCGTCTTAATGTTGCACCTAAACGTCGATATTGTTCTGGGTTATTTATATAATTAATAAAACGTTGAACTTCAAGTGGCACAGCTCCAACATGATCAGGTTCCTCGGTAATCATTAATTTCTCAACCCAATCCGACTTTGCTTCAAGCCCCCCATAATGTATAGCGGCACGTAAGCGCTCCATCATTTTTGTATCAGTTTTTCCATGAACATGTTCCTCAGAAGGCAATTGATCTTCTGTTGTTATATAACGTTGTTTTACCGCACTCAGTAGAGCATTCGTTAGAGAAACTTTTAATGAACGTTTAGCAGCAAGAGAAGGCATAAATCTTAACACCGGGTTAAGCAATATTTTACGCATAAAACCTAACAAGGTATATACAGTCGTACCTATCCCAGCTGCTTCCATAAAAGCAATTAATTTGCCGGCTCTTTTAGCACTTCTGAAATATTTAAAAGCCCCAAGCGCGCATGCACATGCAAGTAATCCTTTAATTTTTTCACGTGCACCTTCTTTCGCCCATGCATATGTATTCGCAGCATCATTACGCGCACGAAATAGTCTATTGATATCCCCACCGGCGTGAACAGGGGAAAACAGTAATACAACAAGAAAACTCAGAATAATTTTTATGTATTTCATACAAACTAAAACCCTCATAGTAGTTAATTACACGCTTTTGCAAAAAGCTGTATAAAAATAACACATAAATATACAAACATGTGCAGTATAACAAGGATAATATTAACTGGAAAGATTTTACACTTTTGAATTTTTAAATATTCTATCATGGAGCATCCTACGCTGTAAAAATACTTTATTTCAGAGTATTCTATACATATGTATATAAAAGTTAAATTATTACAAGCATACACCGAACCTTTACTCTACAGCTGCCCTGATGAATGGGCTTCAGATAAGCTTATCGGCAGTATTGTTATGGTTCCTCTACGAACAACAAAAGTTCATGGATTTGTCACTGCAACGTACAATGAAAAGCCGCCTTGCAATAGAGCTTTTACTATCAAACAAGCACTATCAATAGAACCTTTCCCACATGATATTCATTATCTCCCATTCATTAAACAACTGGCAACATACTACCAAGTTGATGAACTCTTTTTCATTAAACGCATTAAGCATTTTTTGGGACAAAAAGAAGTTCTTTTAGATTCATGCTTTTCGTCGATAGACGTACATAATAAATATGACTACAGGAATGTTATCCTTACTCAAAAACAACAATTCATAGTTGATTCAATTGTTCCTCATATCACTGCACCTTGTTATGCTCCAGCACTTCTTCATGGTGTCACCGGATCCGGTAAAACAGAAGTATACAAAAAACTTATACAAACAACTTTAGACTCAGGGGAAACAGCCATTTTTTTATTGCCTGAAGTAACACTCGCCATGCAATTCTCTACACTCTTGCGCAAACAATTACCTCCATCAATCGAAATCAGAAGTTTTCATTCGGCAACAGGTGTTAAAGAAAAAAAACAAACATGGAGCATGCTCATTAATGAACATCCTATACTTCTTATAGGAGTTCATTTGCCCATATTACTTCCTATAGCAAACTTGGGGCTTATCATTGTCGACGAGGAACATGACATTGGATATCAAGAAAAAAAACACCCTAAGATAAACAGCAAAGAAGCTGCTATTTGGAGGGCACACCAATATCACATTCCTATAGTCCTTGGATCGGCAACACCATCATGTTCAAGTTTACATAACGTCCACACAAAAAATTGGAAACTGTACACGTTAACACAGCGTTTCTCCGGAGCATTTCCAACCATCCAAAGAGTGTTACTTAGCAACAAGCATAAACGTAAAAATTTTTGGATAAGCACCGAGCTTCAAGAAGCAATTGCCGATCGTTTGGCAAAAAAAGAACAAACTATAATATTTCTCAACAGACGCGGGTACAGCTTTTTTATTCAATGCAGTGCATGTAATTATATACCAACATGCAAAGCATGCGCGGTAAGTCTCACTCTTCATGAAGAAGGATATCTCAACTGCCATTATTGCGGTTATACAATACCACTACCTACACAATGCCCCACATGCAAAGCAGATGGCAGTTGTCTCAACAAGCGAGGTATCGGAACACAACAAGTTGTCAAAATTCTTAAAGCTCTTTTTCCTTACGCTCGCATAGGCCGAGCAGATATGGACACGACAACAAAAAAAAGGGAATGGGAACAAACAGTTACAGACTTTGAACAAGGTAATATTGATATTCTTGTCGGCACACAAACAATTACCAAGGGATTCCATTTTCCTCGGGTTACACTCGTTGGTATTTTATGGGCAGATATTAATCTTAATTTTCCACTGTATAACGCCTCCGAAACAACCCTACAACAAATTATTCAAGTCGCAGGCCGTGCAGGCAGGCAAAGCGATAAAAGCCTTGTTATTGTACAAGCAATGGAAGATCACGATATTTTTTCGTATCTCCATGAAATTGATTACATACAATTTTATGATAAAGAAATACAAAGCCGCCAGGAATTACAGTACCCGCCCTGCGCTCGCCTTGTAGAGATTGAACTTAAACATATGCAGGAATACACGGTTGAAACTGAATCCCATATATTCGCAACCTTTTTGCTCACACAAGCCAATCGCTACCCTTCGATGCGTATCCTTGGCCCTACAAAACCACCTGTATCAAAAATTAAAAATATTCATACGCGTAAGATCTATATAAAAGGTTACAATATACACGAAATACTCAATATTCTAAAACACAAAGAAGACCTGCGTATAACGAGCTCCATACATATCTGCCCCAATCCTCTATCATAAATACAGTACCTCTTTCTTGGTTTAGCTCATGTAACTTCTTTATACTTTATATAGGGATCTTTATTTTTATCCATAGGGGGAAACGTATATGATTAAAAGAAACAGGAGTTACGCATCAATTGAAAGTTCTGTCTAGGACTTGCAAAAGAATAAAA
>CAZQNW010000021.1:6705-16099 GCA_964595035.1 uncultured Pseudomonadota bacterium | reverse complement strand
TATTGAACATGATAGACCAGCTGCTCATAAAAGCAAGGCCCGCTTGTTAGGCGGGCGAGGATATCTTCTTGTTTTATTTTATATTTTTTACTTCGGTTACGATTTGGTGCTGTTCGTTTGTCAACGGTAAGCAGTATCATAACGAATGTTGCAAGTTTTTGTTGATCAGTAAGAACTGAAACAGTAGCGAAATCGGTAGCTTTTTTGTGAGCCATAAAGCCTCATACATAAAGTTTGTACATAAACAAATAACTATTGGCGTGAGCCAGATAGCAATGACTAATGTTTAAAATTGGAAATTTAAGCAGCTATTAACTGAGTTGCTTTGAATCTAAGCAATCAATGTTCTTTGCCGCATTGATGAGGAGTGCATACCAGCAACCTGATATGGTAATCAGGAGCCGACAGACTTGTATGTGTGAAGTTATGACCATTGCCTCTCCTTTTGAGGACGTAGTTTTATATATCTAATTGGTCATTATATTCGATCTATGTGTAATTGCAAGAAGTATTTAATGCAATACTGAGTTAATTTAGGCGATCTTAATAGATTTATTATGATTATCAGATAACATAATTTCGGTAATTTTAATATTTGCCTCATTTAACATAAATTCGGCGCAGGGTTTTATAAGTTCCTGTATATCTTCCCAATGTTCTTTTTCTTCGCCTTTGCAAATTGCCTTTGCCCGTTCCATAACTGAATGGTATGTTGTAGGCAGGTGGCTAATAACCCAGTCTGCTGCAGCTGGCTTTGAACGAATCGCGTCAGTTGCTACTGTGCTCCAGATGCGCGCAAGCGTTAATAAGACATTGCGAACATCACTATCAAGATCAGACACTAAATTGGGTAATGAATCTTTTATAGCTGTCATAAAATCTTTATAAGGAACACTGCAAAGTAGTTGATCTGGAGTGAGGCCGACTAATGTATTGCTTGCTAATAAAATTTGAGTGATGAGTACGGCAAGGTCTGGCATTTCTTTAGATGGCCATGGTTCTATGTTTCCGTGCTCAAATTGTTCTCGCAGCCATTCGCCGTATTGAAAATCAAATCTCGGTGGATAATGCCAAGGATTAATTTCAGATTTCTCAACTATTGTCATTTCAATAGGTAATCTTTTGCTTTTCATATATATGCCGGAAATTTTAAGCAGAGCAGCCACAAGTTTGACCTTTTCTTCATGTGTTGTAGCTCTATTGGAAACAACGAATAAGTCTATATCGCTATGTTTTTGCAATCCTCCTAATACTGATGATCCGTATAAATATATTCCAAGCAAGTCTTGCCCCCAAATTTCTTTAACTAAATCGAGGCACTTATGAATTTGTTTTTTATGCTTTGAATCGATTTTGAATTCGGTCAAACTTGGGTTCATTTTATCTGCTGAGTTTATCTATAATTAAATTATTTAAACTTTGGTTTTTGATCATTGCTTCGCGTGCTAATTTTGCATGGAGATCTGAGCTCATGCGGACACAAAGACTACCAGAAAATGCTTTTTCAGGTTTCTCGCCACGTTCTTTGCACCAATCAAGATAATCATCAACAGAGTCATGAAAGGCCTTCTCAAGGTCTTTAACGCTTGTTCCTTGGAAAGTAATAACATCTTTTAATCCCAGTACTTCGCCGTGAAAAACTTTCGCTTCGTCATCATAAATGACGTCAGCTATATATCCTTTAAATTTCATCATTTTGTATTCCTGCATTTATTAAGAATCTTCTAACTGAGGTTAAGGCTCCCTTGTCTGTTTCAGGTTTGGGATGAGGTCTATGAAATACTGCTTTGACGCCATTCAGTTCAATTCGTACTCGTGAACCTCGGCCCTCGCTAACTTGCCCTCCCAATTCAAGAAACAATGCTTCTATGTCATTCCAGCGTACATTTGATTGAATTGGTGTTTTGAAAATCAAATCCAGTGTTTTTTTATGCTTTTTGTTCATCGTATCCTTCCTATTTTTATTTATAGTATCATTTCATGGTACTGCTTGTCAAAGGCAGATTCGTGAGAAGGCTAAAGTTGTTTGTTAAGTACGTTTTTTGTTTCGTGCACATATGGTACAATACAGCAATACAACAACACTGTACTTAATATGAAAGATATACGTATGAAAGCCATTTTGATAGCCCGCGTGAGCACCGAAGAGCAGAAAGAAGCTGGTAATTCATTGCCTGCTCAAATTAACAGACTTGAAAAATATTGCCGTAATAAATCTTTTGAAATACTTAAGATATTTAGTTTTGATGAGAGTGCTTATACGAATGAACGTGGTGAATTTGATCGCATCATAGACTTTGTCTTGCAACAGACGGAAAAGGTTGCTGTGTGTTGCGATAAGGTCGATAGACTATCACGTAATGTTTTTGATAAACGTATTTCTGTTCTCTATGAAAAAGCCCTCAATGATGAAGTTGAATTACACTTTATTTCTGATGGGCAGGTGATTAACAGTAAAATCTCTGCGGCCGAAAAGTTCCAGTTCAATATAAGCTTAGGATTGGCTAAGTATTATTCTGATGCTATTAGCGATAACGTCAAACGAGCTACGGAGCAAAAGCTGCGCAAAGGTGAATGGCCTGGCAAGGCTCCGTATGGCTATAAAAATACTGTAACTGCTAATAATCAAACCGATATTATTGTTGATGAATATTATGCAGGTATAGTACAGAAGGCATATGAATTATATGCAACAAAGGCCTATTCGATGAACCTGTTATGTGAAAAACTCAAAGCTATCTACAATGTGGACTGGGCGGTTGGATTTCTTGATAAGGTTCTTAAAAATCCGTTCTATTATGGAGTGATGGTATGGAAAGGTAGAGAATATCCTCATCGGTATACGCCTCTTATAACAAAGCTTCTTTTTGATCAGGTACAGTGTACAAAGGATAGTTTTAACAAAAAGCCATTTAAATATGCAGGACAACCCTATATCTACCGTGGATTGCTGCGGTGTGCTCAATGTGGGCTTGCTATAACGCCTGAAAAGCATAAAGGGCATGTTTATTACCATTGCACCCAGTATAATGGCAAGCATGGTGCAAAATGGTTGCGTGAAGAAGAGATAACCGAACAGATCGGGCAAGTATTCAAGCGTATGCAGGTTCCACAAGATATATTAAAGCAGGTTGTCGGTACGCTTGATGAAGTCCATAAGAATAAGATCGATTACCATGATAAGCAGTATGATGAACTGACAAGACAGCATAAAAATATTATCAAGATGATGGATAATTTATACATGGATAAACTGCAGGGGAGTATTACTGATAAAGAGTATGACAGATATTACCAGTCACTGAGAACTCAACGGGATGATCTTGACCTAAAAGTTGCAAACTTGCAGGAAGCTGAAGATAACTATTTTATCACTGCAAAATACGTACTGGAGCTTATTAACCGGGCATATGATCTATTTATAAGTTCGGAAGTTGAGGAAAAACGGCAGTTAATAAGACTTGTACTATCGAACTTGAGTATCGATGATGGGAACGTCGTCTACGTCGTACAAAAGCCATTTGATTTGATAATAAATTGTGCCGATGATCAACTATGGCAGCCCCAAGGGGATTCGAACCCCTATTTTTGCCGTGAGAGGGCAATGTCCTAGCCCTTAGACGATGGGGCCATCTAAAGTGTTTTATAATATATACAAATTTGCGGTAATAGTAAAATCAGATTTTTACTTAGCTCTTGTGAATTACCTTATGCCTGATAAACTATAAGCCTATAGTAGTGCATTTTCCTACACTTTCTGATGTTGGTTCCGATTGTTATATGATTCAGCAAAGGCGTTTTTTCTTATTATGTTTATTTATTTGTGTTAGCTGGGCTTATGGGCTTGAGGTTAACAGAAGCCAAGACTCTACTATTATCACCATTAATACAGTTAACGATGTCTATAAAGATACCATCGAATATGAGTGTGCTCAGCCTTTTCAGGTTGAGGCTTTATCACTTGAAGCTGATGTGTTTATCCAACAAGATGAAATGCTTTATCTTATTGGGTTCAAGCAAGGTGATACTATTAATGCGGCACTATTAAATAAAGCACTATATTATCTTATTAAGAAAAATGTCTTTGAAACGATTGTTATTTCTTTGAAAAAAGGGTCTCGAGGTTATGAAGTGTCCTTTAAGATGAAAGCCTTCTGGACTCTAGAGAGTGTTAAGGTTTACGGTATCTGGTTTGGCAAAGATATCTATAAACAGCAGTATAGTATTGATCTTGGTGAGCCGTTTGATATCACCAAGCATAGAGATTCTATTGCAAGAATTAAGGAGCTTATCGAATCCGAGGGCTATTTGAGCCCTACGATTGAAGATCAGTTAGTCTATGATGAAAAAACAAAAGGCGTTACAGTTAAGTTAACCATAAAAAAGGGTAAGCAGTTTACTTTGGCGAGAGTTAATGTTTCTATTGAGGTAGATCAGAGTGTTAATGCCCTTGAGCGTGAGAATATACGTTCAGAGATTTATTCTTTTTTAGATAAGCATATATCAGGTAAGCACTACACCAAGAGTCTTGTAAACAAAGAAACTGCATCATTAAAGCAGATGCTTTTACGGAGAGGTTTTCTTCATGCTGATATTACACTTAACGAGGCTATAGATTATGAATCAAATGAAGTTAAGCCTTCATTTACCATTGATCTTCATGCAAAAAAGGAATTTATATTTTTTGGTAATTCATTTTTTTCCGATAAGCAGCTCTTTGATATTATTTTGGCCTTTGGGCGTTCGGTTTGGATGGTCCCTCCTTCAATTTTAGCACAAGATATTGAGACGGCTTACCAGAATCATGGATTTTGGAACGTAAAAGTTGATTCAAAGGAAGAGCAGGGGCGCATATTCTTTGTTATCAAAGAAGGCCGTAGGGCTGCTGTTAAAGATGTTATACTTAAAAATGTTATTCATTTTTCTCCGCAAGTCCTTATACAAAAGTATTTTAATCCTCTTGTGTCTTCAAAATATTTTAACGAATCAATTTTGAAAAAATCAGTTGATGAGCTGATGACTTTTTATCAGGATGAAGGTTTTTTCGACGTAGCAGTGGTTGAGCAGGAACGTGTTGAGATGGATGATGTTGATACGTATCGTCTTATCTTAACGATCGACGAAGGCCCCCGTCGATTTATTCGTTCCGTAAAGTTCGACGCGTTTATGGATCTGCGTGCTTCTTGCCCGCGGGTGGATGACATTGATATGCAAAAACGTGTTCCTTGTACGCGAAGCCTTATTGATAAGCAACGGCAGTGGATTGAAGCTCAGCTTAAAGGGCTTGGGTATAGTAAGGTGCAATGTAAGGTTGAGCTTATTCCGGATGGTTCAAGTATAGATGTAGTCTGGCATATTGATGTGTCGTCTGATGCCCATACATGCGGTAAGATCGTATTAATTGGAACAAGAACAGTGCCGTTTAACGTAGTATATCGTGAACTTACATACCATGAAGGCGATGCACTAAAAAAAGATATCTTAAAGGACTCATTGACGAATGTAAAAAGCTTAGATGTTTTTGATTCGGCAAGTATGTATCCGGATCAAAGTCGGGATCTTGGTTCAGAGCATCCTATTATATTAAAGGTTTATCCAAGTGATCGTTTTGAACTGCGTACGCATGCCGGTCTTGGATTACAGCAGATGCGTTGGCCTGTAACATTCGATACGTTAACATACAAGTTAGGTGGCGTGTGTCTTATTAAAAATCCTACGAATTGTGGGGATCAGTTCCGTCTTGATGTTGATGTAACGCGTGTCAGAAGGAATGTTGTTGCAAGTTATAAGCGACCATGGGTGTTCGGTTTACCGATTCGAGCTTCATTCGATGCTTACAGTAATACATTCGAACAACAAGGTCTTTTTTGGGATCGGGAAAATTGGTACCAAGTTTTTCAACAGGGTTTTCTTGTTAATCTTTCTGGGAAACATGGTCATTTTGGATATAGTGGAAATTGCGGTATTGAATGGATGAAAATGAGTATCCGGGAGAAATTTAGATGTATTGAAGGTCGCATTGCCGATGCATACAACATTGATATGAGGATGCTTGATAAGCAGATTCCCTATTTTTTTGTTGAGCCTACGGTAGTGATTGACTACCTTGATCAAAAGTTAAATCCCAGCTCTGGTTCATTTACGTTGTTTTCATGTAAGGGCATGGTACCCATGCGGGATATCTCAAATCTTAATCCGGTATTTTGTCGTTGTTTAGTTGAACAAACTTTCTATAAAACATTCCATTCGATAATTTTTGTAGCTCGGTTGCGCGCCGGATATATCTTCGGGGCTTCTATTCGCCAAATTCTGCTTAATGAACGTTATTATTTGGGCGGCGCTCATTCGCTTAGAAGTTACTACACCGACGGCACTCCTCCTTTAGGTTCTTTTATGGATGAATGTAGTGTTAAGCATTGGGTTCCTCAGGGTGGTAAAGCAATGGTGAATGCTTGCTTCGAGGCGCGTATTCCTATTTATGCGGGTCTCAAGGGCGTTATTTTTCAAGACTTTGGCGCGTTAAGCGACACGCGTTTCGCAGATTTGAAGGTACAAGGCGTACTTGCCGGAACGGGCTTTGGCTTATTGTATAATACTCCAATGGGACCGTTGCGCTTTGATATTGGATGGAAGTGGAATTGCCCAGAGCCATTTAACCGTTCATATGCCTGGTTCTTGTCTTTGGGGCAAATTTTTTAAATTTAATACTATATACTTTTTGATTTATGGGGAAAAAAACGTTATTGTAACATATGTTGTTTATTTCTTGGTCAGTTGCCAAGGGGGATTTTTCCTATTAGGAGTGACTCATGGAAGATCATTGTGGGCACAGCCATTGTTGTGAGTCGCATGTATGTGATTCAAATATAATGGCAAAAGAGCTTGTTGCTCACTTGCCATACGGTATTTTTTCTGTTGCCTTTGCTTTAGTAATCTTGAGCTTTATTAGCTTTTTTACGATGACTCAGCAGAATAATGTTTTTATATGCAAGGGTGCAAAAATATTATTTCATAGTTTCCACTTGATGCATTTAGTCTTTGCCGCCACAGGAACTATCATAACATACTTTAGATTTTCACGCGGGATGATAAAGGCAATAATTGTCGGCACCATTTGTCCTGCTGTCTTTTGTATGATGTCAGACGCTCTTTTACCTTATTTGGGTGCGCGTCTTTTGGGTGTTCAGATGAAATTACATATTTGCTTTGTAACAGACATTTCAAAAGTCTTGCCTTTTTTAGCTGTAGGTATTATTAACGGTATTGTTATGAGCAGGCATAAAACTTCTATGCAATCTATGTATTCAGTATTTTCACACAGTATTCATACATTAGTAAGTTCGCTCGCATCGTCATTTTATTTGCTATCGCATGGTTTTGTAGGGTGGTACCATCATATTGGTTTTGTGTTTATATTTCTTATTATAGCAGTTGTGCTTCCCTGCTCTCTTTCAGATATAGTTGTTCCTATTCTGTTTGCAAGGACGCGTGATCATGAAGACAAAAAGCATTCAGCTTGAGCATGTCAAAAAAAGATTTGCCGACGAAACCGTTTTTGACGATTTGAATCTGACGATCCCTGGAGGCAAATTTTTTGCAATCCTAGGACCCAGCGGTAGTGGCAAAACAACGTTATTGCGTCTTATCGCGGGGTTTGATACAGTTGATTCCGGCAAAATATATCTTGGTGGCCAGGATATCACGAATATGCCCATAAATGAGCGCAGAGTTAACACGGTATTTCAGAATTATGCCCTATTTCCTCATTTAAATGTTTTTGATAATGTTGCATATGGATTACGCGTTAAGGGTGTTGCCAAAGATGTTATTGAAGAGCGCGTAATGCAAACGTTACGCATGGTACACCTTGAAAAAATGATGTATCGTTCAATAGCGCAATTATCTGGAGGCCAGCAACAACGAATTGCTTTAGCGCGAGCAGTAATTAATGAGCCTGATGTGTTGCTATTAGATGAGCCTCTGGCAGCGCTTGACATGAAACTTCGTGAACGTATGCTTGTCGAACTTATTGAATTACAGGATCAACTGGGAGCTACGTTTGTCTATATTACCCATGATCAGGTTGAAGCGCTTACGGTTGCTGATTCTATGGCTATCATGAACTATGACGGTGAGATTGAACAAGTTGGAACACCAAAAGGTATTTATGAATTTCCAACAAGTTCTTTTGTAGCAAAGTTTGTAGGCTCTACAAATATCTTTAAAGGAACTGTTGAGATTACTCATGAAAGCACATTTATTACTATTGATGAGCTTGGGAAGTTCTCGACAACTCCACAACCGGACAAATCTTGGGTATATGATGGAGCTTCTGTCCTCATGAGTTTACGCCCTGAAAAAATTGAAATTAGCAAGCAAGTCCAAGCGGGTTTTGCAAATCACGTGCGAGGTACGGTGCGTACCATTATGTATAACGGAAGCTATACGCGCTACACGGTACAAGTTGAAGAAGGGGCTTCGGTTCATGTATTTGAACAAAACGAAGAACATTTTCCTCAGGAAGTTATAGATTATGATGATGTGGTAAATTTGTATTGGCAAAAAGAAAATGTTGTATTGCTAGAGCGCTGATAATGAAAAAAGAAGATTTGAAAGCATTATTTAAAAAAAACACGCAATTCTTCATGTCTATTCCAGCATTCGTATGGATAATGATTTTTTTCTACGTGCCTCTTATGACCATTGTGGGCAGAAGCTTTTTTGTACGGTCACGCTTAACCTTTGTTCCAAGCCCAAGTCTTGAAAATTACGCAACTTTTTTTGATTGCACCTATTTTACGATTATCAACCGTTCGTTGCTTCTTGCGTTTATAACGGCTTTCGTGTGCCTTTTAATTGCTTATCCGGTTGCTTACTATATTGCGCGTCATGTAAAGGCTTATAAAAATATTTTATTATTTTTAGTCATGCTACCTTTTAGTGTTAATATGCTTATTCAGGCGTATTCATGGTTTTTTATGCTTGGTAAAACGGGTATCATTAATACGTTGTTACTTAAGCTTGGTATAATCAGCCAGCCTTTGCATTTGCTTAATACTTCAGGCGCGGTATACGTTGGTGTCATTTATTGTTATGTACCATTTATGATTTTGCCTCTGTATACAGCTCTTGAAAAAATCGATGCGCGGTTTATTGAAGCATCATTGGACTTAGGAGCAAATTGGTTGCAGACATTCGGTCGTGTTATTATACCTTTATCTCTTCCCGGTATTAGCACCGGTTTTTTCTTGGTATTTATTCCTGCTTTTGGTGAATTTGTTATACCCGCTCTTTTAGGTGGTGGGAAGCAGATGTATGCGAGTTCTTTGATTTCGTATTATTTTTTGACAACAAGAAATCTTGCATTGGGGTCTGCGTTCACATTGTTGAGTAG
>CAZQNW010000021.1:0-6605 GCA_964595035.1 uncultured Pseudomonadota bacterium | reverse complement strand
AAGCAATTGTTTGCATCTAAAGAGGCCTGGGAAGCATTGTCCAATTCTCTTATTGTAAGTATGTCAAGTGTCTTTCTGAGTGTAACAATGGCTGTATTAGTTGTGTATAATGGGTTCGAAAAATTAAAGCGATTTTTTGTGATGTTTTATGGAACGCTTGTTGTTCCGGAGATTGTTTTAGCTGTAGGACTCCTTGGTTTTTTCTCATTATTTTCAGTTCCTTTAGGGCTGGCAACACTTATAGCAGGCCATACTTTATTGGGTTTAGGTTATGCTGTTCCTATTGTCTATTCACGATTTTGTGAGTTGGAAAGACATTTGACAGAAGCATCTCTTGATCTTGGAGCCACACGTTTACAGACGTTTTTTCGTATAATATTACCACTTTTAATGCCGTCTATTTTTGCAGCAAGTTTATTAGTTTTTGTTATATCGCTTGATGATTTTTTAATCGCATTTTTTTGTGCTGGAGCAGAAACACAAACATTACCGCTCTATATTTTTTCAGTAGTTCGATCAGGTGGGTCTCCAATGGTTAATGCTTTATCGACTATTATGATTTTTGTTGGTGCTTTGATTGTGTCATTCATAGCGCTATTACAAGCGCGTAAGGTTGTTACAATTGTTTGATAGGGGATTTTCTTGATGCAAAATTCGCGTTTATATACTATAATTATGCGATCAGTAATGGTACTTTTTTGGATTTGTGTAGTAGTTGTGTTCTTGAGCTTTTCTCATATACTTCATTTTTTCAGATCCGAAAAAAGTATCAATATATTTTCTTGGCCTACATTGTTGGATGTGTCATATTTGGAACGATTTGAACGCGAAACAGGCATCAGGCTGCATGTCAGTTATTATGAAACAAATGAAGAACTTTTTAGTAAGCTGCGAGCAACAAAGGGTGAAGGGTATGATCTTGTTATTCCTTCTGATTATGTAGTTGAGCTGATGATTAAAGAAGGGCTGTTACAAAAGATTGATCGCACAAAAGTTCATGCATGGCCCGAGCTTGATCCTAAGTTACTAAGTCTTTATTTTGATCCTCATAATGATTATACGATTCCCTATTTTTGGGCGGTTTATGGTTTGGGAATTGATACTGCATATTTTAAGGATTCGTTACCTGAAGTATCTTGGGATCTTATATTTGACCCCAAAAAAATTCCAAGTTCTATCGGTATGCTTGATGCAGCACGTGAAGCTGTATTATTGGCAGCTTTTTATTTGTATGGCAGTAGCGATATAGCTATGACGCCGGAACATATTACAAAAATAAAGAAGTTATTATTTAAACAAAAGAGATTTGTTGGAGCTTATACTGAAAGCAATATTGAGCATCTTCTTCTCGGAAAATTGTGTCCTTTAGTTGTTGCTATGGGTCCTGATATATTAAGGATACAACGTGCCAATCCGGCAATTAAGTTTAGCATTCCTAAAGAAGGAAGTTTTGTTGTTATAGATTCTTTTGCCATACCCGCACACAGTAAAAAAGTAGATCTTGTTTACGAATTTATTAATTTTTTATTAAAGCCTGATGTCCTTGAACATCATCGTGTGAAATTTGGTATGTGCTGTCCTACAAAAAAAATGCAGTCAATTCATGACCAAACAATTTGCCCGAGTGATGAAGAATTTGCCAAGATGAGATTTTTCAAAACCACGATTCCTGAGGCATTATTGAATGAGATATGGATCCAGCTTATGGCTTATTGATTTTTCATAAATGTATAAAAATAAATCGAATATATCGTTATAAAGAGGTTGACATTATTGTATAAAAAAATTAAAAGTAAACCAAGGCCCTTATGGGCTACCTGTTGTTGAGTGAGTTTCAAAAGTGCAAAGGAGGCGTATGTAATGAGGGGAAGGAGAATATCGCGTTTTGAGGATGTTGTGATACAAAGGGAAAGTAACGTAATGGTCTTTTAAAAAAGGATGAGCTTATGCGAAAAAATCTAAGCACACAAAGCATGATCCTAGGCGCCTTTGCGCTTTTCTGTGGTTGTGGAATATCTGTGCGAGCTGTTCAGTTTTGGAGTAATGATTGGACCCCAAATGTAGTTGATGAAAATTTAACTATAACGGCAGATTGTACACTTACATCTACATCTGGCTATGATTATGTTCGAATTACTGCATCTACAACAGATGTTACAGTAACGTTGTCACAAGATGTTATAATTAGTGCCCAGGACTCAGTTCCTACGCTATTTTTAGAAGCACTTGAGCATAATATCATATTTAACCTTACATACAATTTAACATTCCAAGGTGCTGCTGCTCCGTCAACCACTCCAATGTTTGTTGCAGTACGTGGTGGTGGTAACGTTATATTTAATATTGATGGTGGTACGAGTGTTACGCTTGGCAAAAATGGAACCGCTGGCGGTAGCGTAAAGTTCTATGTTATCCAAGATGGGACTGTTGTAGAATTTAATCGAACTGATTCAGACCTAATATCCGATATTGAAATTAATCTTGAAGGTGGTTCAACAATTGGGTATGCCTCCGATCAAGCGGTAGGAACTGGTACCGGCGCGGTTGGAACTATTTCTTTTAACCCAACCAATGCAGATGTAGGTCGTATGTTGTTACAGCTTGCAGATAAAGCAGCCGTAGTAATAAGTGGTCGCTATATTGATGGTGTTGCTAGTGATTCATATGATCTTGTATTAGATGATATTGTTACGACCACTCCAGCCGGTTGCATGGCCATATTCAATATTACCAATGATGATATGGATGCCTCTTCACGATTGCTCGTGGTTAACAGCAACCAAACGTTATATCCTTATCAAATTTCACATCCAACTACAGCAACTATGTATGGTTTTGTCCTGAGCTGCAATGGTAAAATCATTATCGATGAAGGAAGCTATCTTGATTATGTAGGTCTTGCTCTCGATAAGTGTTTCACGGGTACAACGCATAGTGCTCCATGTAGTTTCGATTGTTCTACTAACTACTTGTGTCAAGATTGTGTTGATTCAGACGAAGCAATCTGTGAATTGTCTATTGAAAAAGTTTTCAAAAAGAGAAACCCATCAGCCTTGATCATTGACGGGTGCCAAACGAGTTCAACGGTAGCGGCATGTATTGAGATGGCGGATGAGTCAGCTTTAGTGTTACGTTCCGGTGTTGATTGTGAAGGAACCGTAACAACATCAAGCGAATATCCATTTACCATTAATCCTAACAAACGTACGCCTGGTGCAGGTAATATGGTAATGGATGTAGAAGGCTGCTTAACAGTTGCGGGTTCAGGTTCAGATCAAGATCTTAACCCAACAAAGATTGAAGTTCTTTCTTTGTTTGTAACACCAACAGGAGCTACCGTTCTTATTGATGGTACAGGAAATATGAATTTCCCGGCACGTACTTTTGCCGTCGATGAAAATGGAGCGTTGCGTATATACAACTCCGGATATATTTTCGTTAATAATAATATGGTTCTGTGTGATACGTTCTTAGTGCATACGGATCAAAACCATAAAGTTTATGATAATGATGACGTACGCTCTGAGCCAACCTATGTTGGTGGTGAAGCATATCGACTTACAAACTCAAGCCGTCCAAGGATTATTTTCTCAAATTCTACATGTATGATTCATACCAGCTTGGCTTCAACAGGTGTTGATTTTTCTGTGCCGAACGCATTATCATGTTGTTTGCCATGCAATGAATATTCTTCGTCATGTCTGGTTAATGCAAAATGTATGATTCATACCAGCTTGGCTTCAACAGGTGTTGATTTTTCTGTGCCGAACGCATTATCATGTTGTTTGCCATGCAATGAATATTCTTCGTCATGTCTGGTTAATGCAAATCCGTGTGATAACTTAAGCAGGTTTATTTTCTACTATAATGGTTATGCTTTAGATAATGGAACCGGTCGCCACATGATTTTGGGAACGCTTCCCGGTTCATTAGCATGTGATTGTTGTAATATCATCAATGCTGATTCTCACCTTGATATTATGCAATTACCAGGTCAAGCCTGTTCCTGCGCAAATACCCATGAATTGCTTATGACCGTTGCTCCTAATAACAGCACTATCATTCAAGGTGTTCCGGATAATATCGAAGGGCAATATTCAGTCAATTCAATTTATTTAGGTCAATCGAGTAACATTTCAATCGGCTCACCGGCCGGTTCTGTCCCAGCAAATCCATCTTGCCCAACATTAACCATTGATGGTAGCTATTTCTCATTCGGGTCGCGCGGTGGCGTTTGCAATTGCCCACAGATGAGTAATCTTACAGGTCAAGGTGGTATCTTTGTTGATAACAATGGTAAGATCCAAGCTGTTAACACCTGCGGCGTAAATATGGGCGTTATGGTAACCAAGAGTGGCAATGGTGTAATTGATTTGCCAACACCAATAGTTCGTTATGGTTGCAAAATGGGTGAAGCAGACTGGAAACTTGATCTTGTTGCTACTCCAACGATTGTTCCTGAAGGTACTGTTCTTGCAAGTTATGTACTTAATTGGAATACATGCTGCAAGGGTTCTAGTTTTGTACCATTTGCCTGCGATTGTAAGGCTTGTCCATCATCTCCCGCTACTCAAGCCAATGTAACAGGTTTGCCTGTTGTTCTTGGAGAGGTTGATCAATTATGCGTCTATGGTTCACGTATTGGGGATCCGGCACATATCAAAGTTGGCAAAGGTGGCAATGTTCGAGAACTTATTTTCCCGGACAGCTGCAAAACAGGCTGTGTACCAACTGCGGTTGTTGTACTGGAAGAAGGAGGACGTGTTGGATTGGGATCAGCGCATACGGATGTAGATTCACTTAAAGGTTCTATTGTTCTTGGCAATAACGGCATTTCTTTAGTAGCAAATGGTAATGGCTATGTATATTTGAATGAAGATGTTGTCATTAACAATGTATGCCATATCGTTCAGGGGCCAAATTTTGCGTCAAATAATAGATTATTTATAGCTTCGGAATGCTGCCGTACAATTCGTGTCAAGAGTACCGGTGTTCTTGATTTAAGTTCATTCTCAGCCGGTAAAGTTGAATTTGGTGGTCATGTTCGTCTTGTGCTTGAACCGGGTGCTACTGTTGTTATGGGTAATCTTGAACTCAAGTTCTCCGGTCAAGCAGGGATTTTCTGCGAACCCGTAAGACCGGATCTTCTTCCTACAGCAGTTCCAACAGATTTAACGGCGCTTGATGACTTCCGAGTTAAATTTATTGGCGGCATAGGAACAATTAGATTCACAGGTTGTTCATATTTCATAATCAATGAAAATGCGTTTGTCGGTGTTGAGACGAGCGGTGATTGTAGTCTGTCAACCAACTTAACGTTCATATTAGAAGATTCTGCAAAATGGATGATCGGATCTTGTAATCGTTTTGGTGGTGCGTTCCAGGTTGGAAATACTGATTTTCAATATGAGAACTCGGTTAATTTTACATTAATAATTAACGGCAATGAAGCTGAATTTGTGATAGGGCAAGAAGCATTTGTAGGCTTGGGAGTTGTTATTGCGTCTAAATTACCAGATTCAGTTCCAAATGATTGGTATGTTGGCCAGGCATATAATGTACGCTCAATCACGATCAATATTAAGAATGGAGCATTTACACACAATATAATTTGGGATGGTAACAGATCAGCAGAAGAATTATACCTTGTGGGTTCCGCATTAGCAATTGGTTCTATGGGCACTTATTCCTTGGATTTCAGAGGAAATCCAAACAGGCGACTTGCAAACCTGTCACGTGCGACAATTCGCGGTGGTGGTAACTTAGTACTTGTTGAAGACACTGCTCCAACTCAGCTTGCGATTGAGTCTGAAAATACAGCCACAGTTGGTATCCTTGCTTCCGGTCCAATATTTAAAGTAGGTACAGAAACATACTCCGGATCAGGCGCGGGGTTATTTAACTTCTGGCGTTATGCTGATGTTGAAGGAACGTTACTTCAATTAAATAGTCGTACTGACATCGGTCCTTTCGTGCGCAATGAAATGATGGCAGGTTATGTTGATCGTGGTTCTATTCAGCGTTTTGTGCAGATCGAAATAGTCGGTTCCGCTGGTGCGACAACTGACCAAGCGCACTCTATTGATATTGGTGCCGCGGCCATACGCTTAGTTCCATCAGCAGATGCACCTCGTACAATTCAAGATATACGCATTTTAGCATAAAATAGATACGGTGGGCGGTCTTAAGATCGCCCACTTAACAAGATAGTTGTCTATATGGTTACTACCAAAGACCAAAAGGAGAACGATGAACAAAAAGATATTCAGTCTTGTGGCCGCGCTAGGTATATGCGGGTCATTGGGACTCATGGCTGTGACAACGGGCGGTCTTTTATCGCAGTTAAGTCTGCAAAGAGGGGTTATACATTATCCGTTAGAAGGATGTGATCCTGAAAATCCTTGGCAGGTAGATATATGGGGAGCAGGGTATTGCAGAAAAGCATGCCAAGCATTTATGTGTGATGATTGTGGAAAAAAAGGTTCAACAACAGCAACTGCGGATTTAAGTAAACTGTTTTTTG
Organism: uncultured Pseudomonadota bacterium; assembly: GCA_964595035.1. Lineage (GTDB taxonomy): Bacteria > Babelota > Babeliae > Babelales > Vermiphilaceae > JAKASV01. The sequence continues at coordinate 82 of CAZQNW010000021.1, read as the reverse complement.
GTAAATTAAGTTTCTATGGCGAAGAAGCCTTTGCAAACGGTATTTTAACAACTCCAAGTAATAACCCTGGATTAATTTTTTC
>CAZQNW010000020.1:0-16251 GCA_964595035.1 uncultured Pseudomonadota bacterium | reverse complement strand
TATAACTTAAAATTATCCTACGGATAAAACGATCTACTTTACTCGCAGGAGAATTGACTCCAAGCCTCCCAATCATGGACATTAAAAAAGCTTGTCTTTGTTCCGCAGAAATAGGCGCCATAGCCTTAGATGAAACACCATACACCATGGCAACACATGCCAAAACTTTACACATATTTTTACACATATTGTATCCTTTACAATTACATCGAAAAAATAAACCCTCATGGCTATACATATATAGTCACTATGACAAAAAAACACTTAACAACTCATTGGATGCTTTAATTTTATAATATTTTAGATATATTGTCAAATTGGCAATGCATATTGGGCGAATAAAGTCTGTTCGATGATTTTTAAAAAATCTCTCATGGGTCTATTTACAAACATCTACTTTTAATTGTTTTCTAAATTCTCTCAGGCCTCCGCAGCCAGCGCCAGGATGCTTTGGGCAAGCACCCATCCCTGATGCTTCCCCTGCATAAGGGGTTCAAATATGTATTACTTTACCATCGTAGCCAACAATAACCTCAACCCCATTGTCACGCCCTATTTTTGTCAGCTTAGCTCGCGACTTTTGAGCTCCAAGCTCATAAAACCAGGAACCAAAATGCATAAATACAATCGTCGAAGTACATTGCTTAAAAAAGCGTATGAGATTAGGAACCCCAGCATGTCCATAGGGCACACTTGCATTATCGGTATCTTTACTACGCCGTATCGCCCCACCTTCACGTACAAAGCTCGCTTCAGTAATTACTAAATCAAGATTTTTAAGCTTGCCCCAATACTTCTTCTCAATCCAGAACATATCGCCGGAATAAAATATTTTTTGTTTCCCTTTTTGGATGATGTACCCCTGCGATTTAACTTTGAGGCTATGCATAGTAGGAACGGGAGTAATCTTATAGGGCCCAACCGTGTATGCTTTCGATAATATCGATAAAGACATACCTTTATATTTTTCCGGTGCAAAAATTGGGGCAGATATATGAGAAATTTGTTGAGTATCGCGCACAAAAAAAGCATGATCCGGATGAAGATGGGTAATAAAAATATGAGAGGGATTATAGGTTAGAAATTCTTTTTGACCAAGATCAAACAATAAACAATCGTCTATAAGTACACCTGAATGGCGCACATGATAGGGAGCACTTGGTTTAACCTCTCCTCGTGTCCCTAAAATTGTTATCTTCATTCATACACCCTTTTTGTCTTCAAGATACCTCAAAAACATTATAAACTTATCCCAATACTCCTTAAAAAATAAAGTTTAATAAAGACGAATCCTTTTTTATTTTTTTATTGAAATTAATGATATTTTATATATAATAGGATTATTGTGATAGTATTTTTATATATATGTTTTAAATGGAGTAAATATATGAACATCTTAAAACCAGCCTTTCTTCTACTTATAAGTGCATTAACGCAGAACGCTTTATATTCAATGAACCCAGCCCAAAGACCGTTAACAGGAAAAGGCCTTGAACTCTGTATTTCAGGTTTATTAAGCAACCCGGGCGATGATACTGATGATACCAAGAAAGTCGAAGCCCTGTTTAATATCATACAGAAACATGGACTGGACGTAGCATTAATGAATGATTATGCACGAATAGATGCTTGCACACACTACATCAAGCGCGCGTTCGGGGACCAAAACATTGCTCAAATAATCCAACAACCAGGGCTTACTCAATGTATAACAGATGCCTTACGATACACTTATGAATTTCTTGACGATGATACTATCAGGCATCACGCACACAATATTACACGGCAGTTACGTCAAACAACCACCATGCATACAAAAAGATCCCGCAGCCAAGAAGAAAACCCTTGCTCAGAATCTGAAGAGTCCATGACAAAAAAACAGTGTACTCAACCTGAAGAAGTAGCCACGACAACCCATGCAAACACCTCTGTAGTTCCTTTGTGGGAACATCCACATTTAATTAACCATATAGCTACGTTCTTACCTTTACAAGATCGTTTTCACTTAGCATGTACATCAAAAGCTACAAGCTCATCGCTTAAAGAACCAAATACATTGGAACATTTAAGAACTTTTATGCGCGAAATCGCCAACCCTATTGACTATATACTACACAAAGCTCATGGTAACCCTAATGTATCCATTGATGGCATCATATACAACACACAAGAGGTCCTCGCTTTCTTATATGCCAATATAGCTGAAGTACTTATTAACAATGTATATGACCCTATTATATATGTACTTGAGAAAGCACAAGGATCGCCTACTGTTGAAATATATGGGCAACGTTTCAGCACTAACGCGTTAATAAAAGAACTTTATAAACTTGGAGCAGATGTAAACCGCGTACATAACCGCACACTTACACATTGCATAGACTTTGGCAATTACAACCCAGGTGGTGACATAGGTTTTCCTGATCATTTAGAAAAGATTGAAATAGCTCAAGATATATATGCTTCCTTGGATTCAGAACAACAATTGGATCTTGCTCAATGGCATATAATCGAGTACAATGCGCCTATACTTCCTTGGGAACATGCGGAAATTTCAGAACATATCCAAGAAATCAATGAATCATACCAAGGTCTTATTCAACAATGCCAAGATATTGCTCAAAAGTATCCGAAAGATGGGATTATACTATATATGCCTCTATCCGAAGAAGATGTTGTTATGACCAAAGAACTTATCGATAGTTTATCAAAGTTTAATATAGTATCTCTTATACTTGAAAATACTGTTGATTTTTGCGACGGTATACACCACTTAGCACAATTAAAACATCTACGAGAATTGTATATTTTTGAGATTTATGATGATAAATTCAATGTATTTCCTCAAGAATTATGCAATCTGACACAATTACGTTCTCTTGTAATACATGCAAAAGTTGGAGACGCTGTAGAGGTAACTATTCCTTCTGACATTAAAAATCTTAAAAAATTGCGTTTCTTAGACTTAAGAGAACTTGATTTAGATCAATTTCCTTCAGAAATCGGTGAACTTAAACAACTGCAGCTCTTAGCTTTCGATTATGTTGGAACCTTAACACCTGAGTTAGCCTCACTAAAAAACATACAGGTTTATCAAGGAACATGGGAGCAGACTGATACAAATAAGATATTAGCCCAACAATGTTTAAGTCGTTTAAAAAAACTACACACGATATATATAGTAGACGACTACCAATTAGAAGATTTAGGTAAAGAAATGGAACATCTTATTTCTTTAAAATCAATACACATAGATCACGAAGCACATGGAGGATTCGAAGGAATAAGATATATACCTGATAACATAGAATTATTACCATCGCTTCAGGAACTTATAATAGCAGCCTACAGTAGCGATTACACCATATCATTTACATTACTAAAACACATCGTAAATAAACGCATCACAATCTGGTTTAATGAATTTGATAATTTAGAAGCTTTGATCAAGATCATCGCACTCAGAGAATACATAATGAATCGTAAAAGTTTAAGTGAATATATTGTGCAATCCAACGGCGACCTCTCTATGCGAACAGAAATAACACAGATGGCTGCTCTTCTTCTTGAAGAATCAGTATCCATTGCACAACTTAAACATTTGGTTGCAAAATATAACGATATTAAAAGCTACGTTGATTTTTTTGACGCCATTTTTGTATAATTATCAAGTCAGGGTTACTTAGGCTTAATCGATTAAGCCTAAGTAACCCTGACCATAACGTAACTTTTTTACTTTTCTTGGCGCACATCCTGCGCATCTTTGTCATCACGCAGTCCTAAAAATCTTGGGTGACGCAACTTATTATCATGCGTCCATTCGGTAAAACCTATTTCAGCAACTAATATTGGCTTAACCCAATGCACATGCTTTTCTTGAATCTCATGAGCCTCAACAAAAGGACACTTTACTACTTCAAGCTTATTCAGTTGTACACTTAAATTATGCAAAAACTCATCATCAAAACCTGTTCCAACCTTACCTGCATAATGTAACATACCATGATCATCGTAATAACCAAGAAGCAACGCACCAAATCCAATACGCGAACCTTGTGGATCCGTATATCCACCTATTACCAGTTCTTGATTTGCTACACACTTAAACTTAAGCCAACTGTTCGATCGAGCGTACACATAATGGCTTTCAGGATTTTTACACATCAATCCTTCCCATCCTGCAGAACATGCATATTTAAAATACTGCTCAGCATTGCGTAAGCGATGAACCGAGTACCGTATAACACCACTAAAAGGCACAACTCTTTTTAAAATTTTTTTGCGTAGTCGTAATGGCAGACCTGATAAATCATAACGATACGCATAAGGAATATCAAAAATATAATAATACACTTTGATACGAGGCTTAATCGAACCTTGATTACGTTGCATACGACGCTGTAATTTTTCAAAACTGGTTTCATTACCTTCAAATGCAACCAATTCTCCATCAAGAATACAATTGGGTAAATTAAGATTATGCAATGCTTGAACAATATCCGGATAAACAGCATTAAGAGATTTATTATTGCGGGATCGCAAACTGACTTGTTTATTATGGATAAATGCTAAGCAACGTTCACCATCAAATTTACGTTCATAATACCAATTTTTGTCATAAAAAAAATCGTGTTCCAAATACGCTAACATAGGCTCAATCCATGTCGGCTGTTTTGTGACTACAAGCTGAATATGCTCACTTTGCACAAGATCTTCTAATGCATGAATATCCATAGCTCTCCCTTTTTTTGAGTTTCTAAATCTCTGATGATCATAATCTCTATAGTCACAGTATACGTTTGTGATGCATTGAGAAACAATGAAAAAACAACATGAAGTTAATACTTTTTCTTCTGTTAGCGCATCAATTTTGCCATACTCAGTTCGGAAAGTATTACACTAGTAGATCAATTAATATAAGTAACATATAACTATGCGCGTAAAATATATTATTCATTGTACCTTATTTCTCATGCTCTTCGGCATGCATACACAACATATCAATGCTATGAACCTTACACAACTTTTTACGCAATGCGCTGCGATAACACAATCATGTATACAAGCAATCAAGAATCATCACAAAATTGCCATATCAATTATTGCCGGGACATGTACATCATATTTTTTGCATCGCGTTAAACACTGCTTTATTAATAAATGTGCCTACTATGGCCGTTCATGGCAATATACATTTTGGCACCTTTTAGGAGGAAGCCTCAACAAAGACTCTGAAGAAGCTCGCATCGCATTCTTTAGAAATGTAGCAAGTAACAAAGTATCGCTTGTACGAAAGATGCTCAACGATGGCATCAATGTACAAGATACACAGATACTCAATGGAGAACAGAGCGCGCTGCACGAAGCAACACGTTTAGGTTATAAATCAATGGCAGAATTATTAATACGCTACGGTGCTAATATACATGCAACAAATGTACTCGGCCAAACACCGTTACACATCGCCGCAGAATTTAGCCCATGGCCTCACATTCAAAAAAATCGTACAGCTATTGCGCGCATGCTACTTACTCATGGAGCATGCAGCTTATACAAAGATAATCAAGAGCATACTCCACTCGAAATAGCACAGACATATGGCAATGACAGTATGGTACAACTGCTTGGCTCAGGACAATAAAAAAGCCTTATCATCACTAATGGCGATAAGGCTCAACATTTTATATACAATTTTATTTATGCATCAATTTGATACAAAAGCCTGGCACAATACTCACGAATTTTATGATATATGCCATCGTATATGGCATCAAGCCCGGTTAAAATTTGCCCCTTTTTGAGCTGAGCAAGACCATTTCTCATTTTCAACTTAGACAACGTAACATTGCCTAATGCTGCAACGTGGCCATTCCCAACCTCTTGAACATCAGCTACTAAATCTTGACCTGCAGCTTTTAAACTGCCCCAAAGGCCTTGCTGCTGAAGCTGTGCTCTTTGCTGTTCATTTCTCAATCTTCGACTCAGTAAAAGGAGCCGTTTATAAATAATATCAGAACAGATGCCGCCTAAAGAAATTGTAGCACCTCCAAGAACACGTAGCGTTCCTACTCGAGGATTGCCTCTAAACACTTTGCTTAATCCATTGACTATAAGAGCTGCACCAGCAACACCCAAGCCTTTGCGTAAAAACTCGCCATCAGCCTTTGCAGGTTGCACATGCATACCCATAAAGACACATAAAACCAAAGCAAACATTTTTTTACATTTAGAAAACATAATAAAATCCTTTCGTATATCACGTATATTACTAATTTCATGGTATCATAAACACAGAATATAAGCAAAAGCACCCACCAAACGCATCAAAATGCCAGACCCCCTTTGGCCCAAATACCCCAACTTTGCAATGAGCTGCCCCACTGAGGCATCTCAACATAGGCACCTATACCAAAGGTATAACCTACTGATTGGCTCTGCACACGGCCGATGCTTACAAAAATTTTATGATTTAATACTGATCGGCTACACGCCGACAAAAGGTCAAGCTGGCTATCAGTCACAGGGATAAAGACCGGATTTCCAGAAGTATCACGATCATAAGGAGCCTGATACCGTATCGTACTCCGACTTGCTGTAACGGCTTTACTGTACCCTTCAGGCGCAGAACCCGCAATTCCATACTCATAGTCGTCAGGGCATGTGGAACCACATGTCAACTCGATCTTTTCATCACCATGCCCCCATATGCCATATCCTATTTCACTCTCAAACCACTCAGAGGTTACCCGAAAACCACACGCAAAATCTACATACGAAAATGGGTGAACACGAACATTACGTGTCAACACATTAACACCAGGAGTATACGCTTGAGGCAAACCATCTCGTTTGACATACAGCAAATAGCGACTCCAAGGTTTGCTGATCAAATCAAACGTTCTTTGTTGACGTGCATGAACAAGAAAAATATTTTCCAGTTCCGCAAAAAAGCATACTACATAAGGCCGATCTGGGCTCGATATAAACAGTTGCCCATGCATACCTGCTATAATACCAAAATGACCATTATAACCTACCACAGGGCTAAACATATATGATGGATCTTGTGTTGATGATGTTGGAATCGTCAGCCCGGCATAGCAAATAAAATTTCCTATGCAATGATCATAAAAGTTTTTTCCAAAGCGAACATTTATATACGCAGGTTGAACCCTTTTTCTTTGACCGCATATTTTTAAAAAATTCCATGAAGGATTACAAAATGCATCACAAATATCATGAGGACATGTTTCACTTAAATTTTGAACATTCCATTGGCTTAAACACATATCATTTTCGACATAAGAAATAGGAAGCTCAATGCTCACCCAACAATCGCGCAGATAATGATTGCAAGATATGCCGGTTACATCTTTATACACTTCTAACAAAAAACCAGCCTGGAGCTGTCGAGGAGATACGGTCATATGCCCTCTGAATGTACTGGGCAATTGGAACCATTCGGCACGCACGTCTCGATCTGCATAATCATTTTTGTTCGCGTCACCTGAAAATAACAGATGTTTTTTACAATTGAGGAGCCAATACAATATATTTTTTTCTGTCGCCTCTGCTTGTTGATACATCGGCGTACATTGCAATGCCCAACCATACGTGCATGCCATACCATAAGACAATGTATGCCATAATGCTTGCCAAGCTCCTATATTTTCAAATATTGGACGTGTAAACATAAACGTTTGAGCTTGATAGCGCGTATGCGGCCAGTAGGGCTGAAACGGTGCCTCTGCCAGCATTGAACTAATAATACTCAAACATACCATACCAATCTTGTCACGAACTTTCATACTTCTCTTCCTTTATCAGTTACATATTCGTCATAAGCTTAAGATATGATCATAATAAAAACAAGATTGGATCATCAGATACGCAAAGCACATTCTATGTAATACATAAGCTAATGCTAACATTTTGTATCTGAATTGTAAGTTCTACAACCCAGATGATATACTAGAACGCTTTTTTGCTATGCTTTTGACCCTTGTAGAAATATGAAGTATATTGCATATATACGTATTCTTTTGGCATTTGTCAGTTAATCAAAAAAACTACTGTATTTTTAATAAGATGGAGGTCTTATTATGTATCGTTTAAGAACAGGACTTTTATTGTCCATATTGCTCAATTTTGGAGTATTTTTTGGGGCAGAAGATTATCAACGTGAACTTAATTTATTACAAAATGATCTTGTAACCAGTATTGAAGCTGCTATTCATGATGATCAAGCACATAGTGTTATATGTGCAGCTGAAGTATTGTACAGTTTAAATGCCAAAAAATCATTACAACTTGTTGAACTTATTATGAAAAAGGTAAGCAAAACCAATGAAGCAGCTCAGGTTCTTAAAGCCTGGCATGATTCTTTAAAACAAGAAGAACTTGAAGAAAAAAATAAAGATGTAGTGCCACATAACCCTGAAATAATCGCAATACAAAAGTTACAAAATGCTCTTCAGGTTAATAAGCCTCATATGATTATAGATATTGTAGATGATATGGTTTGGTCTATAGATTTTGCTCAAGTTCTTTCCATACTTAAAAATGTTTTAGATCATGCCATTAAGAGGGAAAGCCCCGTACATGAAGCATATGAAATGCTTCGCACAATATACAGCATGTTAAGTACATCTCCGGAAAAGAAGCAAGATGTTCCTGCAACACCAAGCACAATACCTCTAAAGCGTAAAAGTCCTGCAATATGTGCTTCAACACCACAATATGTTACTTCGCAAGAAACTCTTGCAGATGTACGAAAAAAACTACGCCCAGTAGCTCAACCTCAACCTAAGACTGAGCCAGCAGTCGTCGCAAGGCAGGAAACACAACAGCAAAACCAATATATACAACCGGTATTACAAAGTAGATCTTTTCGACCATTACCTGCTATTCCTAATATCAAAGAGAGACGACTTAGTAAGCATAAACCATTACCTATACCTCATGACCAAACAGACCCTATACAGGATTCTTCCGAATGGTCTGTAGATCCTGATTCTGCACCTGAACCTAGCTTACTTCAAGAGACGGTAGCAGCACGAGAACTGCTTTTTAACCATCCGGTTAGAGTTGCACGAGCATTTACTCCGGAAGAGATGGTACGTATGGCAAACCATGAAGCATTTATAAAGCCTCTTATTCATGAAAGGCTTAAGATTTTAAGGAATGCATTGCACGATGACGATTCTGATGCCGAATAATACGTTACGATTATTTTTAACAATAATGACCTGTGCGCATAGGTCATTATTGTTAAATAATTATGTTTTATGCGTGTTTATTAAAAATATCAATCGCCTGTTGAACTGCAACACCATCATATACAAGTGCAGCAAGTGCGAATGTCAACGCAACCGCCTCTTTATAGGAACGTTGAAAAATATTACGTCCTATAGCGCACCCGGCAGTATTCCCTAAGGACAGCTGAGCAGCAATGTTCTTAATAAGCTCCGCCACATCAATACGACTTCCACCGGAACAAATAAGATGCGTATTGCCTGCGGCTTGTGAAGCAATAGCCAAAGCTTGCATATCCTTTTCTTTACTCCCTGTTTCAGGAACATGTACCTTAACAAAATCTGCTCCAAGTACCTGTGCAATTCCCGCCGCGCCTGCAATTAATTCCGGCGTATCATGCTTTTCTATATGACGAGCCCGAGGATAGACCCACAAAATAGCAATAAGTCCATGCTTATGTGCCTTCATGACAACACGAGCCGCTTCTGCCAGCATATCATGTTCATATACACTACCGAGATATACAGTATATCCAACACCACAGATGGGGATATTCATAGCCTGAGCTAAGTAAACAACATCTTCAACGTCCCACAACATACAACTTATAGGGTCTATCTCTTGCGAAGAAACAAGATTTGTTTTGCCATTTAATTTAGCAATGTACTTGATATTCTTATACATACTGCCATAACGAGCTATAAGGCCAACATGTGTCGCCAATGCACCAATAGTTCCATGCTCAGCTATATTAAAAATATGCCGCGGATCAAGAGCCGCTTTATCAATACCTTCTCCATAAAAATCATCGTTTAGATGTTCAAGCTTCTGGTCAGCGGCAAACATAAACAAGCGTCCCGTACCCTTTGTTATTGCTGTATACCGCTCAATAAATGTATCTTGTACAGATTTTGATACATCACCTGGAATACATAGTATTTTGTTAAGCATACAATATTCTTCCTTCCTGCTATGAATACATAGATCAATTAAAATTATACATAAACATAGTTGCGTTACCACACATACCTACTTTTTCTCTACGTATACTATTGCACTTTTGTAATATGCTTTGATAGAGTTTGATTATGGAGAAAAAGCTAACTCTTTAATATCAGGGGGGAATTATGGATCGTATTGCTATTGTCTTAGCAATGTTAACCTTTATGTGGCCTTGCATATACGGGATGGAGAAGACAAATCCTTCTCAAGCTGTTGCACCAATACCAGCAACATCACCAGCAATACAAGACAAGACTACAGTGTCTAGGGGGCATGAACATGGCGACTCAGTACGCTTAAGCGTCACATTATCAGATTTACCGTCTCTTACGCAACAAGAGAACCTTGATAAACATGGCAGCAGGACAGAACGACGCAAAAGCGCGCGCTCTTCAATCAGAATTAAACCGGCAGCTATACAAGCAATACCTCCTATTGCTCAAGATTCAACATCTACTACAACGACCGAACAACAACAGATACCGGATGAAGTTGTTATTCAAATAGAAGTTCCCGACCTTACACATGCCTCAATCGAAGACTTAGCTCCAATTGTTGATGATCTCATACGACAAGCAGGACTCGCAACATTTAACACAAGCGAAGAAAATCCTTTTTATATGCAAGACTTGAGAACTCATATTCTTCACGCGTTTCTAGACTACATTCATTCCAGTAATCGAAGCGATTCAAGGTCAAGCTCATCATCATCATCAAGTGAACCCGAAAAAGGAAAACGCACATCTTCACAAGAGGACCAAATTAGTGCATTAAGAAATTCTGTTTTTCAACGTGTCAGTTCAAAAGTTTTTGTAAAAGCACCGCAACGACGCCCCGATGAACCATCTACTTCAAGACAAAGCCCCCTGGGAGTTGATAAAGAAACAAAAAAAGAACTGAAGCAATGGTTCTTACGTGAACTTGAACTTCACGACTTAAGAATGCGGGAACAAGAACGTCAACTGCAAGACAGAGTTAGTGAAGAAGAACGTAAGGCTAGAGAAGAACAAAAGAAGACCCAATACGCAATACTTGCCACAATTACCACAACTGTTTGTGGTATAGTTTCGACCGTCATTACCTATTTCCTGACACACGCCAATCAGGCAAGTGAATAAAATAAGACTTTACAATAAGAACTCTTGGCCCATAAACTCGCCAAGAGTTCTTATTGTAAACAAGTTTATTGCATCTCATTAAACAAAAAGATCATGCTAAATATAGTATAAAAAGTACTCCAGATCAGTAGAGGGAGCTTATGAGTAGCAGAACATTTCTCATGATCTTTATCGCATGTAACATTAGTATGGTTCTGATACATATTAACAACCATACGCGTATCGTTCGTCAACAGTATGCCAAACAACGCAATGAAAAAATCAAAGAAGATCTGCTTACGCAAAAATCTATGAACATACGTAACTTATGTTCATGCAAAAATCATTCTGAAATTAAAAAATACGCTACAACACAACTTCATATGAAACCAATCGCTTTATCTCAGATAAAAACGGTATCGTTTAATGAATAATGATCTAAAAAACACACGATTAGTTACAGTATTTTTTAGTTTTTGTGGACTCTATTTTGTTATAATGGCTAACTTATATCATATTCAAATACGTAAACATAAAGATTTTTTTGAACTGGGACAAAAACAATACTGCTCACTTATTACCATTCCTGTTTCACGCGCACCTATTTTAGATCGTAACGGCAACTTTTTGGCACTCAACAAAGAAAGCATTTCTGCCTGTTTAATTCCTACTGAATGCGATCAAAAACAGGTTCTGCCCTTTTTAAAAAAATATTTTCCGTCAAGCGTTGAACGGTTTTTAGAGCAACGGTCACGTAACTTTATGTTCATAAAACGAAGACTATCAGAACAAGAACAAGACCTTATTGCCCACTGCGACATACCAGGCATTCGCCTCATGATACAAGAAAGTCGTTATTATCCATTAGAAGAAGCAGGTTCAGTCATAGGCATTACCGATATTGATAACAAAGGATTATTCAGCATTGAATTGGCCTGTGATCATGTGCTTGCCGGAAAACCAACTACCGTACAGCTTCAAAAAGATGCCCGATCAGGCATGTATTACTTTGACAAAGAAACAAAAATAAAAGGTTCTCAAGGAACCCCTGTAAAACTTACACTTGACGCAACAACACAGTTTCTTGTAGCGGAAGAACTAAAAGAAACTGTATCTGCCTATCAAGCTTATGAAGGATGCATTATTGTTATGGACCCTCATAACGGCGATATTTTGGCAATGGCAAATTATCCTGACTTCGATCCAAATCATACAGAAAACATTGATATAACACTTACAAAAAATCGCGCCATACAAGAACGGTATGAATTGGGATCAGTCATGAAAGTATTTGCGGCACTTGCAGCACTTGAAGAAGGTGTTGTTACTCCAGATGAAATAATTGATTGCAAAAACGCAAAAACTGCTTATGTCGAAGGCCGCAAAGTTAATACCGTACATGAAAATGGCGCAATTCCGTTCTGGCAAGTAATTGCCGAATCAAACAACATAGGAACTGCCGCAGTAACATTGCGCTTAGGAACAAAATTATATGATCATTACAAGCGTTTAGGATTTACAGAAACTACAGGAATCGGTTTTCCTGGCGAGCAACCGGGTTTTGTTAATCATCCCGATAACTGGTCGAAACAATCAATCTTGTCATTGTCCTACGGTTACGAAGTAGCCATTACTCCGTTACAGCTTGCTCAAGCATTTTCCATTATTGCGCACAACGGATTCATGATACATCCGCGCCTCATCCTTGAACCTGAGCCCATACAAAAAAAATCAGAAGAAACACGTTTATATTCTGAACAAAGTATCTCCGCAATCAAAGATATCCTCGAAAAAACTACTTTAAAAGGCACCTGCAGACGGGCACGCATTAAGGGATATCGTGTCATGTGTAAAACAGGGACCGCTAACATAATCACCAATGGCACATACAATACAAACATCAATAGATTTACCTGTTCCGGTATCATTGAAAAAGATGGATATCAACGTGTTATTGTCGCATATATCAAAGCACCATGTAAAAAAGGCCTTTATGCAGCAACCGTCGCAACACCCCTATTTGAACATGTTGCTGAAAAAATATTAATCAATGACAAAATTCTTTGACTTAGTATCGACAACCGATGTAATTTTTGCCTACTATACCTATTTTTTTGACGATACCAATACATATTATTGCATATATATGGTACAACGTGCTTTAATAAAAAATGAAATTGAATATCCCTTTAAAAAGGAGCCTGTATGAATTATATAATTTCTGGTTTTGTCACTGTGATCTTGTGTAGTTTTTCATGTTTTTCAATCACACTTCCTTGGGGATCATCTTCACCAAGCATTGAGAATGATTTGACCGTACGACACCCTGAAAAATTTTCGAAAGGCACCTTGATCCCTCTATACTTAAAAAAGGCCGAAAAACATTTAAAAAAGCTTGCAGCCGATAAAGAATTGGACGTAACGCACGTAGAAGAACGTCATAGAAACGCAAAGGACCAACAAACATACGACAAGGTGACATACGACAAGGTAAAGAAAGAACTTACAATATTAAGCAACCTTACAGATAGACTTAACGTAATAAGCCGCAACCTACAATATGACAGTGGGAGAGCTTACTATGATGCTATAAAAAATAAGTACTTTAAAAACATCATACATCTTAAAGACAAAAACAGCGATCCGTTCAATCTCATTAAAATTAATGAGATCGATACTAATCGAGACTGTCTTTACCGTTTTCTTTCATGGAACTGGCCTCAAAGTACCTCAGTAAGTGCCATTAGGAATATGACTCCAACGGTAATTCTTGAGACCATTGATCAACTCAAACAAAAAGCATTTAAGAATTTACGGCCAGAGACTGATTCATTTGTATGCCTTATTCGTGAAATCGGCAGCTTCTTTAATGATGAACTTGCAAAAAACGAATATGATGCTTTTGTCGATGGACAAGAAGCATTAGATCGGTTAGTTATAACGGACCAAAAAACTCGCAATGCATTAATCAAACAGATGCAAAATATTATGCAACTCTGGGTAACCGCAAAAAGTAAATTGCTTCAAACCGAACACTTCTTAAAGCCTTTTGTAAAAGAATAAGTTTGGTTATCAATCGAATAACAGTTCATATCTGCTTTAAGTACTCGACTGTTATAGCAATTGCTCAATACTGTTTGACTTTATCCTTATAACCAGGAAAGTCTTCATACATTTGAACAGCCTGGCTTAGTGTCGCAACACCCGGCAACATATTCTCTATGCCTTCAGCCAAAAGCATAGAGCTAAAATTTTTGTATATATTAAGTGCTTTAACACTACATACAAGCTTCTCTTCAGTCCCATTTTTGACAAAAACTGTGTGATCCCCTTGAGCCAGTTTCTCAAATTTTGGTGTATATATATACGACCTTCTACCGTTTTCTTGCCGGATTTAATGAGTTCAAAATAACAGGGCATTAATGATAACATAATCATATCTTAAATCGTAATCCTTCTAACAATTGAATCCTTTACAATCATTTTAATCATTGCTCTGTTAATATTTTACTTTACGATTTTTGCCAGAGAGAACAAAGCATTTTATTCACTGAATTAGTTTTCAAAACCAATCGTAATATCCCCTTCATGATAAAATTCGATCACAAAGTTACTATCAGGGCAAAAAAGCCATGTTCCATACATTCCTACTGGAGTTATATCATCAATATTTATTAAAGCATCATTAAGTTTACATTTTATAACCGGTAAATCATTATCTCCCCATATAATATATATAGGAAAATCATCCTCAATACCAAAACACTCTAAGTACTTATCTATCTGAGAAAGACTCTTTATTTGAGCTTTAGTTTTTATTTTTTCCCAATCAATCTGACCCCACGATGAAAAAAGCAATAAATATTTTTAAGATTTCCAATATTTATATACCCACTCATATCTGAAACATTCTGCTCGCATTGCACAGCAACAAAAAGCCTAGGAATTACCTGAGCTTGTTATAATCAATCTCAGATTAATCAAACTACTGTTGTATGATAAGAAGCAAATCTACTGGATATATTGTAATAGCTATAATCTCTATTAATGACCGCCAAAGCATTGTCAAAATCATTAACTGAAATATATTGTAGAATTAATCGCTGCGCATCTTCAAAATTCCAAAAATCCATAAAATTACAAACATGGCCGTAAAATTCACGATCAGTAGGATTAATATTGAGGTAGCGTTTTGCTACTTCTAAACCAAAATCACAGTCCATTAAAATATAAAGACTTGTTTTATCAAATGTAAAAAATTCTCGTAATTCAAATAGATTAATCTTTGACTCAATAATTCTTTGTATAATTTGCTCCTCTAAATAATCGCAACGAATAGTATAAGCTTTAGTTTTCTTCATAGAGGCTACATCTACAAATCCACGGTTAATTTGACATAATTCCCATGTGAGATCAGCTAAAGTACGCAACTTAACTGGAGGTATGAGCTTTGTGTTTACAAATAGATTTTTAAAAATATTTTCGACCACCTCTAATGCAGCATCAAAATTTTGACTCTTTACTAAATCACGTAAAACTCCTTGTTTTGTCTTATCAATATAATTTATAAAATTACTGTACATTATGGTATCGGTAGGTTCTAGCCATAAATATCGTCTATACAATGCTATAGTAAGTGACAAATCAATTCCTCTCGCTATAATTATCAATAAGATCTTTAAGCTCTTTTGCATCTAATGATCGATCAATTTCCTTATTGATTGTATTATGAAAAGAATTTAAAAAGATTTCGCGATATACATTTATATCTACTGTACTATAACCATCCACCACTACTGAATATGACGGAACCGAAATTAACTCTTCAATCATGTTTTTTAAATTAGACCTCTTCTGAAACTATAATTCATAGTTATAAATACCTGCAATAAGATTG
>CAZQNW010000019.1:0-16789 GCA_964595035.1 uncultured Pseudomonadota bacterium | reverse complement strand
GTGCTCGAATAGGAAAATCCGTAGTAGGTAAATTTAACGTATCTTTAAAACTCACAGCCTGATTAGAATCTTTTTTTTCTTTAGACATACTATTTTCCTTAACTAATTTACTCATATGATACCTTAAAAGTATAGCGCTTCTTGTCACTTTTTACTATAGAGGTTAAATCATAAAAAATTTAACGTAAAATAGTCGTCGAATGCAACCGAGGAGTAAGCTTGTCAAGCTGCTGGCTCATTAATGGGTTATTTCCTACATCAAAAATCATAAGACCGGTCATCTTGAATAACTTAGGCAGAAGAGTTGTTATCCTGTTTTCCGCAGGATTAATACCTTTAAATAAAGTGCGCACAAGATAATTGTTACTGCTGATACATGGTACTGCAAGACAATATCACTTCCATTGCCTGCATATATAGCAAAAATCTTTATTGGGTAAAATAGGTACTATCCAGAATTTCATGTATACTTTACTAGTAATACGCAGAGGAGTAACCCATGGAATTTAATGAAAAAAAAATTGGCATATGGGGATTTGGTATTGTTGGGAAATCGGCAATGCACTTTTTTTTAGAAAAGAATTGCACAATAGAAATTCTTGATAAAAAAATCCTTTCAGAATCTGAGACTGCACTCATTCAAGAATTGGGTGCCACATATATTGAAGAGCAAAATCAAGATACAATTCAAAATTTTATAAAACGCAACGATTATATTCTTGCAAGTCCTGGAATAGATCTTAAGAACTATCGCGCTGCCCAACATAAGTATATCGCAGAACTGGATCTTTTTTATGATTTTTATAAAAAACCAATAATTGCTATTACAGGAAGTGTCGGCAAGACCACAATAACTACGCTTATTTCACATATTTTGCGCTCATATAGTCCATCATGGTGGACAGGAGGAAATATCGGAACAGGGGTACTCGATGCCTTAACTACCCATAAGAAGTCTGAAGGAGCCATTCTTGAGGTATCCAGTTTTCAACTTGATCAATGTAAAGCATTTGCACCAAATTTAGCCATAATTACAAATATATATCCTAACCATCTCGATAGACATGGCACCATGCAAGAATACATTAATGCAAAATTAAAAATTATTTCACATCAACATCATGAGCATATTGGGTTGATCCCATTTTCACTTAGATCTATCATCAATAAAGATGAAATCCAATCAACCATTCATTATTTTAACGCGCAACCGATTGATACAATAGAACTGGAATCCATAGCTCCGAAAAGCATTGTATTTTATATAGAGCACAATCATATTAAAGCTTACAATAATGGTAAATACATCACCCTTATTGATATTAACCAATTGCCAACCATATCATTCACAGAAAACTGGCTCATCATCTGCTCTGCACTTTTTTTAATGCATATTCCTTTGCATAACATACAAGAACTCTGTTCAACCGTTTTATTACCTGAGCATAGGCTTGAATACGTCACAACAATTGACGGAGTTGATTTTTTCAACGATTCAAAAGGAACATCAACTATTGCAACAGCAGCCGCAATAGAAAAACTCAAAGCTCGTCCGATCATTCTTATTTTAGCAGGGCTCAGCAAAGGCGTTGACCGAGCAGCTTTTATTGGTACTCTTCAAAATAAAGTTAAAGCCATTATCTGCTGTGGCAAGGAGCGAGAAGAACTCGCCGCGGCTTGTAAAAAATATGCCATCACACATATAATAACACAGACGATTGATCAGGCAGTTCGCGCAGGTTTTACAAGCGCAATATCTGGCGACCAAGTTGTTTTGTCTCCTGCAGGATCAAGTTTCGATCAGTTTAAAAATTATGAAGAGCGTGGAGCATACTTTAAACATTGTGTATTCACGCTACAAAATGAGCTACCTAAATAAGTATAGCGAGTTAATCAAGAGCGCAAAAATATTTTCTTACTGAATCTAGGCCTTTGCCGTAAAAACTAATAAGTCTATTGAGACCTACTAAATCCTTTACTTATATATCAAACATTTTTAATAAATATATCTAAGACCTATCTATTGATTAATATGATCACAGACGATTATGGTACTGATAGGATTATGTCAAATTTAAAGGATATGCATGATCATTAAACAAAAAACTATTAAAAAAGATATACGCATACTTATTGGCATCACCGTTATATTAAGCATAATTGGCTGTATTTTTATTTACTCTTCAAGCTCAGTCTACGCGTGCGAAAAATGCGGATCAGCACATTATTATGTACTACGCCAACTCATTGGGTTTATCATCGGATTAACCGGTATAATACTAATTCAATGTGTACCGACTCACGTAATTCAAAAATCCAGTTCAATTGCTCTGCTTACAGGCCTTTTGCTAACCGGCATGACCTACATACCTTTTTTTGCGAGAAGAATCCATGGGGCAAGCCGCTGGATAAGCATTGGCGGCATAGCTTTTCAACCAAGTGAGCTATTGAAAATGGCACTTATTCTATACGTAGCATATATTCTTTCAAAAAAAGATTGGAGCCAATCATCTTTACTATACGACTACCTTCCGATGATTATTGTTGTGTCAATTCCTTTAGCAACCATTCTTGCACAGCCAGATTTTGGGCTTACCGTTACACTATCGCTTACTATCTTTCTCATGTTCTTTTTAGCTTCTTTTAAGCTTTGGCACCTCTTAATAAGCCTTTTATTACTTATCCCAGCCGGTACAATATTAATTCTTTTAAAACCTTACCGCCTCAAGCGCATCCTTGTTTTTTTAAATCCATGGCAAGATCCTTTGGGTTCAGGTTTTCAAATAATCCAATCACTTATTGCGGTAGGATCCGGAAGTTTTTGGGGTCTCGGCATCGGCAATTCACGACAAAAGTTTTTTTACTTACCGATGCAACATACAGATTTTATTTTTTCTGTTATAGCAGAAGAAACCGGTTTTATCGGAACCAGTTTAATACTTCTTCTTTATATCCTACTATTATATTATGGGTTGCGTTTAGCTCGTAATATATCCAATAAATACGCATCATTGGTAATTGCCGGATTTACCATACTGACATCAGTTCAAGCTTTAATTAATATTGCAGTCACCATAGGCATCGTTCCAACAAAAGGAATTGGATTACCGTTTATAAGCTATGGTAATACAGCCCTTGTATGTAATTTATTCATGATAGGTATTATAATAAATCTCGTTCGTGAATATAGTTAAATTCATATTTATGTTTATGCGCGTTACTACATTATTTGAGGGAAAGTTAAATGGTTAACATAATCAAATAAATTATGCGACATGGTTTTATTTTAAAAACAGTAAACATGTATTCAAAAGTCTTTAACTCTATTTTGCATATAAAATTTAAAACTATTGACTAATATGATTTAAATATTTTAGTATAAATTTGTGGATAGTTAATCAATAATTATATACTAATACACATGGAGAAGTTTATGAAAGCTATATTAAAAAACAATTCTTACATTACATATATACTATTATTTCTCTGCTTACAATGTTATGGGCTTCCCTATAAAGCAACCCTTTGGGTCAAACAAACTCAATCGGGAGGGCCTATTAAAAAAATATTGAATTTACATGACATACACCTCGATCCCAATGCAAGAGAAACCCAAGCAGTAATCGATGCTATAGTAGGAGGCTGTAAAAAAAACAATTGTACTCTTTTACTAGAAGAATGTAATCTCAACCATGAAGATCCTGTATATAAGAGCATATATCAAGCACTTGCAAAAGATAAAACTACTTGGTTTAGCATGCTTTCTAGCAAGGCGATTAAAGACAAAGTAAATGT
This sequence comes from uncultured Pseudomonadota bacterium, assembly GCA_964595035.1. Lineage (GTDB taxonomy): Bacteria > Babelota > Babeliae > Babelales > Vermiphilaceae > JAKASV01. The sequence goes on along the minus strand of CAZQNW010000019.1, from coordinate 12,994 downwards.
TATACAAGCTGACCATCGCGGTATATTTTATAATCTTTATCATAATTTATTTGAAAACCTATGGAAGCTGGATGCAATGATAGGGATAGAATATAGCGTAGCCAATCTTACATACCTCATTACAACAATAAATACTGCACTAAGGAGGCAAATCACCGAAAATGAAGAGAAATCTTTATTGATTTATGATATAACGTTAAATTTTGAAAATCCATTTGTGAAAAATGCTTTGTCATTATTTACCATTAAACAACTAAAAGAACAATATGCCAAACAAATAGCCTCAGTATTATCCGAGGCAGAAAATCTCATAATCAAAAATGAGGTAACCCAATTATTGATTCCTGCTAAAGATGACATAAGTTTGTGGATTAAAAAAGTAGAATCACTACAACCGCATAATAAATCGATTAAACATTTTAAATCTATAGAAGATTCATTAAATGTATCCGATATTGTAAATAATTATATCGCACGATCCGAGTTGTTTTATGATGCTTGTGAAAAATTACAACGTGGAATACCTACCGCTTATAAAGATCTTAAAAATCTTTGTCCTATAGAATACGTATGGGACACAATTTTTAACGCAGGGGTACTTGTTGAAATCGAAAAAGCGTTTCAGAATAAGCATAGCGACTGTATTGTCATTGTAACAGGCGGCCGCCATGCAACAAGCCTGGACAAACTTCTGGAAAAACAATCATACACAATGATCAAAAATCAGGAGATGGGAGATCCCCTCAATCTAAAAGAGGGCCAAATCGCCTCGGACATTATATTGCCAGCAAAGGATATTACTTCATTTTTTTGAATTTATACATAGCATAGACAAATAAAAGAAATACCGATAGGTAGAAATCAATCTACCTATCGGTATTTCTTTTATTTCCAATTCATAGCTAATTCAACCAAGAGTCTGACTCCCACACCTGTAGCCCCGGATGAATAATAACTTATATCAGGAACATCAAAAGCAGTCCCTGCTATATCAAGATGTGCCCATGGAATATCGGCAACAAAATTCTGTAAAAAGAATGCCCCGGTAATTGTCCCTGCTGAATACTTTTTACTTCCGATATTCTTTATATCTGCATACTCAGATTGTATGGCAAGTTTAAAATCATTATCTAACGGTAAACGCCAAACACGCTCGCCAGACAAGCGAGATGCTTGTTCTATCTGCCGAGACAACTCATCATGTTGACTTAATAATGCACTATAAAAATGACCGAGTGCAATTGAACAGGCACCGGTAAGTGTAGCTAAATCAACAAGCGCGTTTAACTTATAATGTTTAACAGCATAAGATAATGCATCGGCAAGAATAAGACGACCTTCCGCATCAGTATTTAATATTTCTGCGGTTTTTCCATTATAAAATGTAACAATATCACCAGGTTTTATTGCCTTACCGCTAGGCAAATTTTCTGCTAATGGTAACACGGCTACAATATTAACATCCGGTTGCAACGTACCCAGAACATCCAATGCTCCAAGAACCGCAGCAGCGCCCGCCATGTCGTCTTTCATAGTTTCCATGTAATCAGCCGGCTTGAGACTCAAACCCCCGGAATCAAAGGTAATACCTTTGCCGACAAATCCAATAGTCTGCGCATGAGGTTTTTTTGATGTATATTCTATAACAACAAGATGACAATCTCGTTCTGAACCACGTGCTACCGCACCTAATCCGCCCATACCCATCTGATTGACTTCTTGTTCATTAAAAATTGTTATTTTAAAGCCATAGTTATTGGCAATTTCTTTAGCCTTCTCAGATAAACCTAGAGGTGTTGAGCGATCAGGTGGCAAATCTACCCAATAGCGCGTAAAATGAACACCTCGGGCTATTATTTTACCACGCTCAGCCCCTTTCTCGATTTCTTGCTCATTATGGCCATTAACAACAAGCGTTACCTCCAATTGCTGCGGATGTCGCCTTGTTGTATCTGTTATAAATTCTTCAAATCTATATGAGGCCATATCTGCAATGGTAACCGTTTGTTGCGCTAAATAGCTATCTGTAACTCCTAGATCTGCAGCATTGGGTAATACTAATGCAAGTGTAGTTGCTTTAAGTGTTACAACATGATTAACGATAGTCCCAACAGCACGTCTATACGTCTCGAAGGAATTTTCAATACAAGATTTCTTACCCAGTCCCATTAAAATGCAATATACAACTCCATTGTTTGTTACTGCGGGAACAACAAGCTTTTGTCCTGTACTTGCCGAAAAATCTGCATCTGCAATCATGTGTGGCAGCTCGGGTACAAGCATACCCACCTGCACAACCATATCTTGAATCGAAGCATCCTGGAAAACACATATTCCAAAGCATTTTACATTATGTTTTTCCAAAGGTTGCCGGCTCGTAGTAATTCTTATCATAGCTCGCTTCCTTTTGACTCATATCAAACAATATTACTGATTAGTAGCTTACAAATATTGCGTAAAAAGATAAAGAAGAATGAATTTTACGGCGATTTTTAATACCAACAGCCACAACCAATACCTACACCAAAATATGGTGCACCCCAACATCCCCAATAAGGATACCCCCAATAGAGATAAGGAGCATAATATTCATAGCGAAGGCGAGCCTCTTCACGCGCAATACGACGTTGTTCCACGCGCTCTTTAACCCTATCTTCAATAGTTCCACCTGCATGAAGATCTATAAACTCCTCAATAACATTGCGCTGAACATAACCTTCCAACACAATACATGCACCGTGCTCGTCACGGACAACAACACTATTGTAAAAAATGACATAACAAGGCAAATATTCAATACCAAGACTTTCAATATAAGAATACATATCATCATTCCCAACCTGCGCAGCTATAAAAGTACAATCTCCGTCGTTGTACCAAGGCAATCGACTTAATCGCTCTAATACAGCCATACTTGAGCACAATACATTTTTATAATAGGAACTTTTTCGCATACACTTATCATCTTGATAAAAAAATACTATTGCTATGCTCTTCTTGTTAACAGCTCTATACAATTGGCATTCAGTAGTAACACGTTGCACAACTGCTGAAGTTGCACCACCCAACAATAAGCAACAAAACACCGAAAATGTACGCAGGGTATTCATGATTGGACAACCTCCTGTACTTCCTGAATCTGTGCAACCAGCTCATCGTTATCTTGAATAACCTCGCACTTAGTAGTACCCTGTGTTTTACCCGCAATAACATTAAGAACAAATTGGCGAACACGATCTGAGTATTGTTCTGGATTGTAAAAAAATGAATCAAAATGTCTACGGCCATTTGTTATCCACAATTGTTTATATACAGAAGAAGTACACTGAAATAATGCTTTAATTGCGTCAACAGATACCTTTTCATCATGTTTGCATGAAATATAAAAGACCGGAACAGAAATCTTTTTTACAGATTCAACAGGCTTTATAGGATATGCGGTAACATCAATATTTTTAGGTGCCCACTGTGTAATAGTCCTCAAAATTATTTTAACCAACGATTGTACATAAGGATGGAATACACAACGTTGTAAAACTCCACGTCCAGGCAAGGCAAATTCATAGCCGAATAGCGAAAATTTAATACTATCAAGACTACGTTTAAGAACATTTTCAGTAGATTCAAAAGGACAATCCAAAATCATAGCGCTAAATAAGCCGGCGTCTTTCGCTTGAGCTTCAATAGCAGCAACTGCACCCATAGAAAAACCATAAACAATAATAGGTTTACCTGTAAGAGCAACGTGATCTTTTAAAAAACGGGCTGCAGCTATAACATCATATTTTTCATCTCGACCTAACGTACAACATTGTCCATCAGAACAATCGCCATGAGCCCTAAAATCAAACGTCATAAAATTAAATTTTCCTCTAGGAAACAATGAGCGGAGTAACCCTGAGTCAATTTTATCACACATGAATCCATGGCAAATTAAAATTGTAGCTTGTGCATCTTTATAACGAGTCAACACCGCATTACGGCCAATACGTTTATTTGTCCCGGAACTAAGCTTAGGATATAACATAACCTTTTCAATTATGGGCCCTCGATTCGAAGTAACATAACTTTCAACAATATCTCCATATTTGTTAACATGAACAGGAAAAGAGGAATATGCGGCCGGCATAACAGACCCATTACACATACATCCTGCTTGACCTGGCATCTGGCAATTTTCCAATGAACAACTAGTTATATAATGTTCTTTTTGCTTTGAACGAATACGGTCACGCCCCATTACATATGAAACTGGTATATATGGTATAGAACACATAACAAACATCTTTAAAAAAAATTCTTTGCTGCACATGCCTATCCCCCTTTTTTATCTCTGCCATATACGCATTACTCTACATTAACGCTTATAGTCATGTAGTATATGTTCAATTTGATTTTAACAATTTACAATTACTATTAGCAATAAATAGTCAAAGATGCATGGATTTTTGTTATTCCAATAAAAAAACCCGGAAAAATTTCCGGGTTTTAAGCGCGTGTTCAATAAATAAATAATTATATAAAGTTATGCGTTCACATTATCATCACTTTGTGTATCTTGAGCATGTCTTTTTTGATCAATCTGCAAAGCACGTAACTTATCCGCTTCAGTCTTGGTAAAACCAAGTGACTCCAAGAATTCAATCGCGTTTATAGCCGCTTTTGCACCGTCACCTGCCGCAATAATCGCTTGCCGATAATGAGGGTCTGCTACATCTCCCGCAGCAAACACTCCTGGCATACTGGTTTGCTGTGAATGACACTGAAGGACCAAAAAGCCCTGCTCATCAGTTTCAAGATCATCTTTGAATAAATCCGTATTAGGATTATGCCCAATAGCCAAAAACACCCCATCAACAGGCAACGTTTCTTGCTTACCAGTAACCTTGTTAACGATCTTAACACCTGTCACCTTCTTTTTGTCACCAAGAATTTCTTTGACCTCAGTATCATAAACAACATCAATTTCAGCATATGATTTTAGTCTTGTTTGCATACGACTTGCCGCACGCAACTGACTGCCGCGGTACAATATAGAAACTTCTTTGGCATAACGAGAAAGCTCTATTGCCTGCTCAATGGCCACATCTCCCCCACCGATGACAACAACCTTCTTGTTTTTATAAAATGCAGCATCGCAACGGGCACAGGCACTTACACCCATAGCCCAATACTCTTTTTCTCCTGGTATACCAAGCATCTTTGGACGTGCCCCAGTAGCCAAAATTAATGCCAATGCATGAAGTATGTTCCCATCATCGAGAGTTACAACAAATGGCCATGTGTTTAAATCAAGTTTTTCTACAGTAGCATCAATAACTTTAACGCCAAGAGATTCTGCCTGTTCACGTGATCTTTGAATAAGATCAGCCCCCAATTGATGCGGAGCTCCCAACCAATTATCAACATACGATGTTTCTGTAAGTAAACTAGGTTCATGCCCTGCTATAACAACAGTATCAAATTGCGCTGCTGCATAGAGTCCTGCACTTAATCCACCCGGACCGGCACCCAATATAACTACGGGAACAACATCAGCTAAGTCCTTTATTTTTTTTAAGTCAAATTGGCTTTGTGCTTCGGTTGATTTTTTTGTTTTTTTAGTACGATCTACAGGCAAAATGACCCGTGAATTTACACATACCAAGCCTGTTGATAAAAGTATACAAGCAAGCCACGCATATACACAACAACGTTTAGTCATAGCGACCCTTTCAAAAAAGTTATTATTAGAATTAATTTATAGATTACAACCCATTCGACAAGCAAAAATTAATATGTTACCATGGATCCATTACATTATCATTTATATAAGCCTTTCTACAGGGGGAATTTATGAACAGTACTCGTAACAGTACATTCTTTAAGCATTATTCGTTAATCCTTTCGGTTATATTCGCATCCATTATCCCTCATTATACACCCATACATGCTCTAGATAAACCCGAACAGGAGCTGACCGAATACGAGCAACAAATTCATACCATGCAACAAGAATTGCTTGAAGGATATTTTCAACGTAGTTTAAACCAATTAAAACAAATTGACAGTATCCTTGAAGGACTAGCTTTCACCTACGCACAAGACATATCCTCCCCTGCGAAAAGCAGAAGCCACGCAATTACAATAATCAGCGAGATGCGCGACCTTGTCGCAAACCTTCGCGAAACACGTGTTGTGGTACTTAATGAGCAACTTATCAACTCGTACATATGTATCGCTAACGCAATAATAAATCAGCTCATCTATAACGTACAAAACAAGCTTGATGCATTCGCATCATTGGATATACGTAAGCTTCAATTACCGATAGAAGAAATTACCATCGAAACACTGAACAAAGAAATAGCAGCCAATGATCAATTACTGGCTAAACTCAATAAGCTTGCCAATAATATAGGGTTACATTGGTATAACAAAGTCTATCGAAAATTAAGACACGCGATAGTTGATCCCGCCAAAGCAGCAGCTGTTCCGGCATTATGTATTGCTTCAGCAAGTGCAGCAGCATTCTTTATTTGGTTTTATTCAAATTCAGAAAATCCTAAATGGCTCCGAGACAATGTCGGCTGGCCTGCACTATTTGCTAATACTGCAGTTTTAAATGATCACTCAGCAAATAATCCTTTAATACCACATCTTGCTGCAAATGTTCTTGAAAAAGCAAAAGAAGAATTAATAGCTGAAGGACATTCGGAAAAAGAAATTAAAGAAAATCTTCTACAGTTACTCAAAAAATTGTATCCACATGGAACCCGTTGGCTTGGAAATCTTGAAGCCCGTATTCATGGATTAGTTAACGATCAATATCCTCTAGGTTCTACCTTCTTAAAACTAGGTGCTGCCATTTCAACTATTCTTATACCTCAGGTCAGGAAATGGGCAAGTAAAAAAATAATGGCTGCTGACAGCTTTTTAATGGGTGGTGCTTATAGATATCGCAATACCGATGATTATATATATTCTATAGATGTTACATTCGATAATATTATCGGACAAGAAGATGCAAAACAATATGGAAGAGAATTGTGCCAGTATCTCAAAAACCCTGAACTGTTTGACCGCGCGAAAATAGCTCCATCAACCGGTATTCTTTTATTCGGCGAGACGCGTACAGGTAAATCCTTCTATATTTCAGCACTCCATGGCGAAATACAAAGGACACTCGGCAAAGATGCAGCTCAGTTTAAGATTTGGCCAGTTAATTTCAACTATCTCTTGAAACCGGGTGGCATTGAAGAAATTATGGAAATAGCTCGACGTGATGCTCCTATGATTCTCGTTATAGAAGAAATCGATTTGCTCGGACTCCAACGTGTTAATAATGCTGAACGTCTTGCAAACTTCATGACTTCTATGAGCAGCTGCTTACAAGAAAACAGGCTTGATAAAACCGTTATCATTATAGGAACAACCAATAAACTTGAAAATCTTGAACCTGCATTACGAGAAACAGGACGCTTTGGTAAACACATTTACTTCAGCTATCCAAAGTTTCAAGAACGTAAGTTGTACATCGAACGTGAATTACAAAAATCAGCCTGTAACTTAAGAAACTTCGATGTCGACAAACTGGCACGTGATACTGAAGGATGTTCATTTGAAAAGCTTGGACTATTTATCAAACGTGCATTTTTACGCGCCAAGTTATACAACAAGGTTGTAACACAAGAATCTTTAGAGGAAAGTATTGATGAGAATATACGCGGCATATCGCGCAACAAGGTGACACTCAACGCTGAGCAAAAACAACTCGTTGCTTCACACCTGGCAGGTCACATCGTTGCGAACCTCCTACTCGATCCTCATCAAAAAGTATCTAAAGTAACACTACACGATGTTGCAACTAAAATTGAAGAGGAACTCGCAGTTATGCAGCTGTGGAACAAAGATGGGAAAACAAAACAAGCTGCTGTCGAACACGGCAAAATATTTGCGCATAATGATCATGATTTACCTGAAATAGAAACTCGTGAAGAAAAGATCAAGCAATGTAAAGTATTGCTTGCCGGTTACGCCGCAGAAAAAGTCTTACTCGGTTCTTGTGGCTTTGGATATCATGCGCATGATAAACAAATAGCACTTAACATGGCCAAAGCAATCGTATCAGCTAATATAGATCTCACTGGGTTACCTGACAAAATCCGTGATCAATATTTTGATGAAGCGTTCGCTCTGCTTAACACCTGTGAACAAGAAGTAACACAGCTTCTGCAAGAACATCGCAGTGAACTGGAAGCTCTTGTAAATGAACTGATCGAAAAAGAGACTCTTGAGTCTTATGATCTGCGAAGAATTGTCTTGGGTGAAGAAAGCATGAAAGAAGAACTTGACGCAAGCTCATTACTTGCTGATCTGCTTAAAGGTCAATACTTGCAAGATGCGTCTGCGAAGCAACACACAACAACGAGCCAAGTAACTACTACCACAGCAGCCTAATCATCAAGTACATCAAGTACATCTGATTACTTATTATAAAGAGGGTATCTTTAAACAGATACCCTCTAAGCATTCTTCGGTATTTAAAGCCCTCCGAAAGAATCAATTTGGTCAATGCGTCGCTTATGACGACCACCCTCAAATTGAGCCGAAAGCCATGCATTAATCATCGAACAAGCCTGATCAAGTGTAATAAAATCTGCCGGCAATACGAGTATATTTGCAACGTCATGCTCTCGAGCCAGACGCGCAGTTGTTACATTCCACACAAGTGCTGCATAAATAGCTGAAAAACGATTAGCCGCAATAGCCATTCCAACGCCTGTTCCACACAAAAGAATTCCTAATTGAGCATCTCCGGATTTTATAGCGTCAACAACATATTTAGCTTCAAACGGATAATCACATGAAACATCTGAAAAACAGCCTACATCAATCCATTGAATCTCGTTCCCGCCGTTATCATGTATTATGCTCTGTTTGATACCATTTTTTAACTCAAATCCTCTATGATCAGTACCTATTGCTATACGCATTACATTCTCCTTCAACAACTTTAAAGGCCATGCCGTTACTCATCAATCCTTTTTACAAATCGTCATAATACAAGTATCCTAAAATAAAGAAAATATGCTGGCAAGCATCTAACACATACTAAAGCTATTATATTTAAAAAAAGGATTTTGGAGATTATATGAATTACAACCCCCTCTTTTTGGCCTTTCGTTACCTCATGGGTTCAAGCAAGGAGCGTAGCGTATCCATCATGGTAAAAATATGTTTTTTAGGCATTTTAATCGGCTCAAGCTCACTTGCTCTTGTCATGTCAGTTATGGATGGATTTGAGCATGCTACTCATGAACAGATGCAAGGAATTCACGCGCAACTTTTAATAAAAAGTTCAGGCAACGCTCTCGATGAAAAAGCAATCATACCCGTTATTGAACAAGAGTTTCCTGAAATTATAGGGTATAGCCCACAATACATAGGCCAAGCAATATTGAGTGTAGATGGAAACAACGATCTTGCCCATGTTGTTATGATTAAAGGAATAGATCCTGAGCTTGAAACTCAAACAAGCTCGATTGCTAAAAAGATTATTGCACCGACTACTCAAAAGGCTCTTTCAGCCTTGCTTTACAATAATCATATACTCATTGGCACACAGGCAGCAACCACTTTACAGGTTAACGTTGGCGACCCTTTGTACCTTATCTATATTCAAGATCAAGGCGATCAAAAGCAAGACCTTTGCAAGAAAAAAACCATAGTTGGCGGTATTTTTAAAACGGGAATTGAAGAATTCGACGCAGGATTGGTATTCAGTTCTACACAATTATATTCCAGCATGTTCAACCCACAAGGTGCAGATCAAATATCACTCAAACTTTCTCCACAAACAGATGAACCTGCACTTATTAAGAAGCTACATGAAAGATTAGGGCTTGAAGTATATTCTTGGAAAGATCTCTATCCGGCACTCGTTTCCGCGTTAAAATTAGAAAAATATGTAATGTTCTTTATTCTCGCGCTTATCACACTTGTCGCCTCAATGAATATGATTTCATTATTGTTTATGCAGATCATTCAAAAGCGAAGCGATATTGCTATTTTGAAAACCATGGGCATGAGTAATCTCCAAGTACAATCTATCTTTATATGTATGGGATTTATTATTTCATCTGTAGCATCATTGTGCGGTCTGGCAATAGCCTGGCTCATAGGTATAATTATTAGCCGCTTCCCGATCATCACACTGCCTGACGTATATTACGTATCACATTTGCCTATATATCTTGATTATAAAGTTTTTATTATCATATTCACAGTCGTCATATTAATGAGTCTCATTGCAACGTGGATTCCAATCCGCAAAATCAAGAATATACGCATTGCCGATATCTTGCGTTTTGAAGCTTAAAAAAGCACCCTGAACCAGCCTTTGACAATATTAATACAAGAGCCTGGTTACACCCACAAGCCAAAGTAATTGTAGACCCAACAAGTTGTCATCAAGTAATCTGATACCGACATAGATATTGTGCATTATAAGGAGATTTTTGATGGCATATATTCTAAGATCAAAACTCAGGGAATGGAAGCTTGAACACAAACGTGTTTTACTACGCGCTGATTTAAATGTACCCATACATAACGGTACCATAACCAATGACTATCGACTCAAACAAGTACAAAAAACTATAAACTACATGCTCAATAATAATGGCATAGTTATTCTCACTTCACATTTGGGTCGCCCAACAGATCAGGAACGGGAATATTCTTTACAGCAGCTCATGCCATGGTTTATTGATCAAGGATACGAAATTCAGTTTTCACCCACCATTGAACAGGCACATAAAAATCTGAAAATAATTAAAGCTCCTCAGATACTTCTATTAGAAAATCTACGTTTTTTTAAAGGGGAACAAACCAAAGATAATCATTTTGCCAAAAATCTTGCGGCTCTTGGAGATTATTACGTCAATGATGCGTTTGGAACAATACATCGTGCTGACACATCAATAACGCAAGTACCCCATTATTTTGCTTCAGATAATCGCTCTATCGGATTTTTAGTTGAACATGAACTACACATGCTCAACCCTCTACTTACACAACCAAAGCACCCATTTATACTTGCACTTGGCGGCGGCAAAGTACATGAAAAAATAAACCTCATGCGCAATCTCATGAGTCATGTTGACAGCATCCTCATATGTCCGGCTCTTTCTTTTTCATTTATGCACGCGTTAGGACTGCCAACAGGTAAATCATTAATAGATACAACATCTGTCACATTGTGCCGTGGCATTTTAACTTCAGCTCAACAGCATAACATACCTGTTATATTACCAGTCGATTATCAAGTAGCCGTTGAAACCAAAGATGGACCTTTGCGCTATACTCAAACGCAGAATATTGAACCCCATGAAATAGGCATCACTATTGGGCCCAAAACAGAGCAATTATTTGCTAGAACACTCTCCTCTGCCCGTACAATATTTTATAATGGACTTATGGGATTTCAGGACAGACCGGAAACATTACAAGGAACTCATGCATTGTTATCAGCAATAAGTAGAACACGCGCATATACAGTTATTGGAGGTGGCGATACGGTCGGTGCCGCAGAATATCTTGAACTTGCCGCTTATATGAGTTTCTGCTCAACAGGCGGAGGAGCAACGATAACATACCTATCGGGAGAACCACTACCGGGAATAGAAGCGATTATTTCACCATAGTTTTAACAAAATTTATCTCATCAAAATATAGGGCAAAAATTAAGTAAACTCATCCCATCGACAATATGTTCATCAACTATTGTATCGCTTGGATCAGTTTTTTCGTACATTAAAATTCCATGATTATCATGACGCATATGCCACGAACAATGTGCACACGATGTAAAACCTAATCTATGAGCCATCTCACGCATAACTTCTTGTTCACTCATTTTATTCAGCAGACTATCAAAGTTGATCGACCTAACCTGATTGTTAAATGGTGTCTGAACAATAAAAGAGCTGAACGTATCCGGCTCTTGCCACATTTTTTCGATATCATGAAAGGCTTCATCCGATGAAAAACCCGCGATACCTCGCAAACAATTAAAATCGGGATTATCGACAAAATAAGCCGCTTTACGTAGATTAAAGCATTCCTCGCTGCACAATTCATGTAAAATAAATTCACTCAAATCATCACGCCCATGGACATACACCATCATTCTCGGAATACGAGCTAAACGTTGCAAGATCCTGTTCTGTCGCTCGAGCTTTTTTGCTTCCTCCATGAGACCCTCCTTGGACTATTGAGAACCGCTTCATTTTGTTTACACTCAAACTTCCTCTCTAAATAACCATACTCTTTCTTAAGCCCAACTTCAATACTCAAGAATTAAAAATAAAACAATGCACCCCATATAAGAAATATTAATACAACAATCAAAAATCATGTAAAAATACAGAACATTTGACGCTCGTATATAATTTTTTATACCATTAAAAGGGAAGTAAATAAGACCATGTAGAGATTGAAGCTGTCATGAAAATAATATTCAAAAAATATATGCTCACAACTTTAGTAGTAACTCCTTTTTTTTCGTATGCTCGCAGTATTCACAGGCCGCAAGATCCTCAAATGCCAAGTATCGTAACACATTGGAAAGACGATAATAAAAAATGCTATTCTTTGCGCAGTCCCTTTCTAGAAGGATACCCTTTCTTTGAGATATTTGATAAAAAACATTTTGATGAACATATGTTGCCCGCAGGTCCAATTCCATTCCGTTATGATCCGACACAATCTGTCGACCGCACCGAGTTAACATCTTTAATAGAAACACTTATACAAGAGATACGAGAAAAAAAATCTGCATATACACATTTTACAATATTACGTGATAGTAACTTTAATAGAAAGCGACAGTCTGGCCTGCTTATAGTCAAATGTAAAGAATACCCTTTCGTTGTTAAGCTCTTTATGGAAACACCCGACATGTTCGTAAAGCCCTATAAAAAAGGCTTTTATCCTATGTTCTTTTACTTCA
>CAZQNW010000018.1:0-17213 GCA_964595035.1 uncultured Pseudomonadota bacterium | reverse complement strand
GAATCCTACTTATTATTTTAATCGAGAGAGGAATCTTTCTGATATAACTATAAAAGAGCTTCTTTTTATGTTGACTGAAGGTCCTTTGCACATAGTTTCAATTCGATTTCCTGGAGTTCATAGTTATTTCCGTACTGTTACAACAGGACATATACAGACGATTACATGGGCAGATGTTGCTGGGTTAACGTTAGAGGCTAAACTTTATAATATTAAGTTTCCCATGAGTACTAAGGTGCCTATTATTACTATTAAGGATTTTATAGAGTATGTATTAATATATCCAGTAAATTTACAAGAAATAACTATTAAGTTTGAACAGCTTCGCAATAAGAAGGTATTTGTAATATCTAAAATACCTGGACAAGCGCAACATTTTATTGGAACTGTCGAATCTCAAGACGAAGTTGATCTTAGGAGTTTATTTATACCTAAATTTTTTAAAGAGATGGAAGGAGAGCAAGAAAAATCATATTATGGTAAAAATCCCAAGGCATGGTTTATTTCTAAGAGCTTAGTTAATGGACAAGAAAATTTTGGTGTAGTTTTGTATAAAGGTTATTCGCACGATAAAAGTGGAATTCCATATGTACTTGCTTTGCGCAAAGGATCCGATGGTACATATGCTCTTGCTAAGGGATTGTCAGGAGAATATGAGCCTATTTCACCAGCTGCATATTATTGGATGATTAAATCAATATTTGACAGTACTCGCGCTGTTCCAGATTCACTAAAAGAAGCTACAGCCGGTAATGAAACTTCATTAAATGAACAAGAAGCATTTGAAAAATTTTTGTCACAACTTGCCCTTCAGATTCCTCAAAATGATGAAGGTATTCAAGAATATGTTAATCTCTTAGGAGAATATTCTGATAAAGTAGAGCTGCCTATTGCGGCCTACCGACGAGTAACAATTACGAAACTTTTTACAGCAACAAATAGAATACGTAAAAAATTGTTGCCATTGTTGGAAAAGCCCATATCATATGAGCAAGAAAAAGAGATATTAGATACAATTATTTATTTTATTGAAAAAAATCTTGCCGCAATTCAAGGTGATGCATTTACAACAGAACAAATACAACTATTAATTCTTAAGCCACTTTTCAAATACTTAGATCAAAAGCCTTCTTCTCGCGCCATTGTGAAAGAACGAATAGAAGCTCTTGAAAAGAAATATATGAAAAAACTTCTTTAAGAAAAAGTGGTAAAAGTCTTTTTTCCCTATATTGTGCGTTGATATGCAATATACAAGGCAATAGAGCCGGCAACGGCTGCGTTTAAACTTTCAATCTGCCCGGGCATAGGTATAGTCATAAGAGTATCACAGGTATCAAGCCAAGGTTCAGGAATGCCATGTGCTTCGCTACCGACAACCAAGAGAGCATTTTCAAAACTTATATCGGCAGGATTCTTTCCACCCTTGACAACGAGAGCAATGAGTTGTAGCTTGTGCTTATTTTTTGCTTTGACTAAGGTTTCCCAGTCGAGCCTAAAGATGTCGAGATGTGCAATAAAGCCGGCGCTTGATTGGATAACTTTTGGGCTATAAGGATCAACACATGAGACGAGTACGACCGTACGTTTATTCATAGCTGCTGCTGTGCGAAGTAACGTTCCAAGATTCCCGGGATCGGCTATTTTTGCAAGAACCAGGCCGGGTTCTAATGTATCAAGAGAAGGTTTTGGTGGTATAGAAAAAACGCCTAATATACCGCTTGGGGTTGTAGTTTGACTTATTTTCTCCATAACATGATCGCTGACTAATGTTACTTTTTTATTAGTTACGATAGAGCAAAATTGATCAGCAGCTTCTTGAGTGGTCACATAGATTTGTTGAGGCTTATATCCTGCTTGTATGAGAGTCATGCAGACTCTGGAGCCTTCTGCAATAAAACGACCTTGAGTTGCGCGTTCTTTCGTTATGCCCAGTTTGGCTATTTGTTTGATTTCATCATTGGCTGTTGATGTAATAGTGCGTAAGGTTTCTATAGTTTCATTTCTTTTCATCGTATACCCATCGTGTTACGTTATAATTGCCTAAAGCATAATCGCGCATATATTGGACGCGTTTTGCGTCACTCAAATATGAGCCAAAATATATCACATATTGAGTCGGTTCATTTCCTGGCATCTTAATAATATCGCCATATTTTATGCTTGCAACCGGTTTTTTGAATCTGGTATCTGTTTTCATCAAAACAATTCCCTTAGATATACAACTTTCAATAATCATTTCATTGCCGACATACATGAGTACATGGCATACCTGTTTGGGTTGCTCAGGGTGAGCAAGAAATATAAGATCACCGGATTGAAGCTCTTTGCCTTCTTTAATTTTTTTACTGCGTAACCACATAGGGTGTGCATTACGAGGGAGTTCAAGACCGGCGGCTCTGTAACTTAAATTGATAAGTCCTGAACAATCACAACTGGCTGCACAATGTTCTGATGTAAATAGTTCTGGGCTGCGCCCTCCCCAGCAATATGTTGCACCAAGAAGTTTATGTGCATTCATAATAATAGTTGAACGTAATGATTGCTCCGTCTCTTGAATATGCTTTGTAATGGGATAAACATCAGCTAATTTCATGGTACCGCGGCATTTGTCAGGCAATAGTATAATAATATGTGTTTTATTCTTTTTGATGCAACGCAACTTCGTGCCCATTGGGATTGTTTTCTGAGTGCCATTTTTAAAATGTATTACAGCAGATGGTTGATTGACAACGCAATTTTTTTTGTAAGGTTTATCGAGTATGTAGGCATCATTTTTATGAATATATCCTTGAATATGTTCGAATTGTTGTGTGTGTACGTTATAACCGTATTGTTCCGGTAGCTTAACGTGGAGCCAGCCATGTTCACATTCTTCTAAGCATATTATAGGTTCATTATAAAGAAGCTGCGAAGATTGTTCTGGATCACGTAATTGAGGAGATAAAAATTTTATAAAACGTGTATACGATTTTCCAAAAATCTTTTTGCTCAGTGTTTTATCTGGTCCTTTCAATGGGTTGTAATGTGTTGGTGTTGTACGTAAGCTGGTAACTAGGGCCGTTGTTATCATATTCCGTGCATTAAGAAGTACAGGGCATGCCAATACTATAAAGTACACATTTTTTGTATCCATATTTAATTCTTTTTTTATATCCTTATGATTTTAGTGTGATCTTAATCTACTTCTTGTTACAAGAAATGACAGCAAACGATAGACATGAATAGATTATACGTGAGTGTATTTGAGCTCTTTTTGTATGTATACGTCTGGAATTTTTAAAAATACGACGTAAAGAGCTTGCATACTATATGGCGGCATGTATTGCTATAAAGTATAAGGCGATTAATGAAGAATTGTAGAATTGTCGCGTAAAAAAAAAGCACCCGGATTTTAAACCGGGTGCTTAAATGTAGAAGTATACAATCAAATATCTAATTCAGGTACATCAGGTGTTGGAGTAGGTTCTGGCTTTGGTGTAGGGGTTGTTTTGCCTGTTGAGCTACCAGATCCGGTAATTGATCCGATAATACCAAGTATGTTTGTCATTGATGTTCCCGGGGGGACAGGGGTAGATGAACTTGTTTGGTTTGGATCCAGTAACTGCTGCTGTGTGCTTTTTGAACTCAATGCTTTTTGAAGCATGTCAGCAGCCTTTAATGCTTCGTCTGCAATAGCTTTACGTTGTGTGTCTTTAATATCTTTGTATGCTTGTTCGAGTTTTGTAATATCACATGGAATCAAATATTGGGCTAACCCTATACCTTCATCGCTACTTGTGATTGTTGAATCAAACCAGCTGTAGATTGCTGAGGTTGGGGCGGCTTTACTGCTACCGCTTTCTATTGTAGGGAATCCAATCAGGCATTCACTCCCTTTGCAAGGATTTAAATTGATGCCATCTTTTTTAGCCGCTATAAATTGTATGCCACCTCTTATGAAATTCCCATATGTGTCGAGTGAGTTTGGCGTAATTTTGATAAGTAAATCTTGTACGGTTGTTTTGGTGTTGACACAAAAATCTACACTGAAAATATTGGTGAGTTTTGCTCCTAAATAATAATAAACCCATAATCTAAAAGGCCCGTGCCATTCGGATCCCAGACGGCTGCAAAGTTCTCCCGGTTTTAAATTAGCAGCCATGATACTTATGCGATGCATACCGTATTGGTCAAGGCGTATAAGGTCTCTCGCCATTTTGCGGAATGCGGGTATTATGTTATTTTTATACATAGATTCGAGAGCTTCATAAGCGGCTTCCTGAGCAGGAGTCGCATCTTCCGGTAATTCAATTGTTTTATAGGTTTTAAAATAGTTTGCACGAGCTTGTATGTATTCTTTGTTAAGCCTGTTAAATTCAGTTGCTTTTGGAATGACCGTCTGAAGAATACTTGAGTATGTTGCAATATCTTCTTTGAATTTAGGTTTAATTTCGAATTGACTAGTTGTTAGATTGAGACTGTAATATTTTGTTGGAAAAATGTCTAAAACTGTGAGGGTGGTCTCATCCGTTCCAAATAGTTTGTTGATTTGTTCTGTCGCGATCTGTGCGCTCATTTCAACAGTTGCTCCAATAAGTGCGGCAGCTGCTCCTGCTCTTGGGTCGATTGCTCCTGCAACTTTTGTGATAATGTCAGGAAGATTATACATAGCACTCGTGAGATCCAATGCCTGACTTGGAACTTCAAGTTTTATATCAAGCAATAATGCCGGTGTTGTAGAAGATATTTTCCCTTTTTGCGTGCGGATAATAACAGGTCTTCCTAATGATCCCTGAGGAACTGTTTTATCTGAAGGATTGAATTTTATAATCGTTTCTACAATTCCATATTCATTAGGCATAGCACCTTGTATTCCGGCAATACGTACAGGAGCTTTATGATTTTTTATATAATCATAAATTTCAGAGCCTACAGAGAGGCCTACAAGTGGTGCTAGTCCATATATCTTTGTGTTTCCATTGAATGTGATACTTATCAGTATCAGTGCCAAAGCTTTGTTCTTGAGGCTTAACATAGTGGTTCCTTTTTTTAAGATTCGAGGTATCTTTCAAATACGTTGTTATCGAGGTAATTATCAAGTTTTATTTCTATAAGTTCATCCTTTTCAGGATCTTTTATTTCTTTTTCATTAATTATGAGTCTTAAATCAGTTCCCGCTCTTAGTCCTTTATAGGCAGGACTTGTAAGATGTACTATTTCTTGTTCTGTACTGTCTTCTAAATTTCTTTTTAGGCAAACAATTGCTTGTTCAGACTTTGGGTCTTTGATATCAGCCGGAACTGCGCAAATTTTGTATAGGTATTTGCCTTTTGCCCATGTTTCTGTTGTATAATCTCTTTGTAATTCTGCTATGCGGTCATTGTACCCAGATATTTTATTAGCAGATTCGGACATGTTTTCAAATATTTGATCTATTTTTGCATCAATATCAGCGTCGTTAATAGTTTCTCCAATTTCTTCTCCTTCTATTGAGCTCACTGGATTAAATCCTGGGGGTAGAGTGCCTTTGCGTGTTTTTTTAAGAACATATAATCGTACAGGCGCGCTAGATTGTCTATTAAGAATACTTTGAGAAACTTTTGGAAGCCAAATATAGGTAAAAGGTAATGCGGTTCGTGCCGGTATGGTATAATCAAAATTGTATTTATTCAATGGGTACGGTACAATACGCCGAATTAATAGCGGGTATTGTGTATTATTGAATACGTGAACGATGTGCATATGATATGCAC
This sequence comes from uncultured Pseudomonadota bacterium, assembly GCA_964595035.1. Lineage (GTDB taxonomy): Bacteria > Babelota > Babeliae > Babelales > Vermiphilaceae > JAKASV01. Next base: position 11,481 of record CAZQNW010000018.1, on the reverse strand, counting down.
GGGGAATTTGCCCGCCGCCCCATGCCGGTTGTCCTTGCAATACAAAGAGCCCTAAATTTTGAAGTTTACCTTTATATATAGTTTCTTTTAGAGGGAAATTTATTCGAGGAGCCTGAGTATCGATACATGGTGGACTGTAACTGATAAATTTACTATTCCATATACCTGCAGTTGCGGTCCATGCTGCAATACCAAATTTGAAAGGTAAGGCGTTGGTATCTTGCGAGTCTTGATCTGCTATAAATAACATAACATTTTGAAATTGTGAGATAAGATCTCCCCGTTTGAGTCCGAATGTTGAGTTGCTGACACAGGTCCTTTCTACAGCATCCGGATGTAGTGCTGTAAGGTCACCGGGGGTTTTTAGGTATACTTCAGCCTTTACGCATATTTTATCACTGGGGCATGTCTTATATGAATCTGTATCCTGTTCTATGCGTATGATATAAGGCTGAGGTTTTCCGGTATCATCTAAATTTTTATTCTCAAATATAACCTCTACCTCAGTAGGCAAACGAATGGCTTTTGCTGTCCATGGGTCACCTACAATGGGAGTTTTATCAGATTTAAGTAGTACACGCGCGGGATGGGCGGATGGTGCATTTGATGCTTTTGTAAGCATGTTATATACGCCTATGAGTTGAACCCCTACAGCAGCTTTTTGTTCGCTGTGCAATGAATAACACATGAGCAGACCTGTAAGAATATTAAGTGACGCGATCAGTTTTTTATTCATAACTTCCTTTCTGTTGTTCTGTGCAAATTAATTTACATGAGATGTGGATTTAGATTTGAATTTGCTCTGACTATATATTCTCTTTCACCTGTTTCATCCGCAGGTCCTGAAGTTACAAGTATATTTTTTACGTCGCCATAGAGGTCTCTTTTTTTTGATAGAGTAGGCTTTTCTGGGAATCCTGATCCTTCATCAACGTACACTCTAATTTCTTTTATATGTACGATGTTATAAAAGCCTTTTGTTTGTGTGATTAATGTTTTTCCTGGAGCAACGATCAGCCCAATTTCATCTTTAAGTAGCTCTACGATTAGATCAACCTTGATTGGATAATCAAGGTGGTTGGTAATGAATGTTTTAGCTAAGCAAGATAATTGTATGCATGAAAGTATTAATATCAATATAGATGTTGCCTTCATTTTTTCCCTTTTTTTTACTTGGTTTTGATTAATGTCATAAAAACTTCATAATCTAATGGCTGATCTTTTGGAGCTTCAGTGCTTTTTGAACTTGTAATGCCGAAAAGCACAGTTTTTATGCTTGTTACACGACGTTTGCTTTCATGAGGTGTTTCATCATATGTACTTTTACCTTCCGGACGTACAAAAAGTTCATATGAGGCAAAAGGAGCCATAGTCCCCTCTATTTTTTTGCTTTGGAAAGGATTTAATTCGGTAGATAGTGTTTTGCCATCTAAGAGATTTATGTTGAACTTGACTATGCTTTGTGTGCTGTTGATAATAGTGAATTCACGTGGTGCAGGTTCAATTTTGTTCTTACTAACCGCATATGTACTTGAAAATATACATAAGCTTGAAATGGCTAGAAGGAATAACATCACTTTTTTCATTATATTCTCCTTTTTTGATTTATTAATTTGACAATTCCTTTCTTATTTTCATATTACTTTATATTGTCTATCAAAATCAACAATTAATAGCATACTTGTAAATAAATATATTTTAATTTAAGTAAAAAACAGTAAAAAACTCACATTAAGCAACTTGAGGTTGAATATGTTGTTGATTTTCTAAAATAAAGCTTTTTACAGCTGCGGTAAAGTGTTTGAGCATGGTTACGTATTGTGCGTGCAAAGCACTGTAAATTGCTTTGTCTTCTTCGGTTACTCTTGGTAATGTTTTGAGCTGAGCAGCTATACTTTGAATAAGTGCTTCTTGTGCCGCAAGAGCTGCCAGTTTCTTTTGATAATTTTGTTCTTCTGATGCTTGTTTGTTAAATAAGCGGGACCATAGATTTTTGAGTGCGTCAATACCAAGTCCTACCGCGACAGAAGCGCCTATTTTTGTAGCATAATCAACAAATTTTCCACTGGTATTGCCGGTGTCAAAACAAGACTGTTTGATGCCACTGAGCACAGCATGTAAAAGTTGGCGCATGAGTGGTTCTTGTTGGTTGAATTCTTGGCTATTGTGAAGGTAATATTGGTGCTCACCTGCTACATGGTTGTGGTTAACAAAGGCGTTTCTAATTCCCACCGCGGCATTTTGTATATTTATGCCGCTAGCTTGTTGCGCTCTAACGAAATCGGCTATTTCTGATGTAGTTTCCATGCTGTATGCCATTGAACCTGCTAAAACTGTACACATGATAATTGATAATAATGTAGAATTCATAGTAACCCTTATTTTAAAATGATAGTAATTATAGTAATGATAGTATTTTAACATGATTCAAATATGTGTAAAAATGCCTTCTTTTTAAATAGATATTGTAAGAAGTAATATCAATTTTTGTTGTCTAATATCTTAAGCAGTCTTTGTTCTTTCGCATGCATTTTTTGATAATCTTCATCTGTTTCATGGTCATAGCCAAGTAAATGGCATATACCATGTACCAGAAGTATTTTTAGAGTGTCTTGCGGCTCACAATCGCGCCATCGTTTGCTTGTGCGGACAAATTCAAGAGAAATTATGATGTCTCCTAAATTACGCTGATCGGATGTTTTTGCTTTTATCTTTTTGCCGGCCTTTATGGTTTGATGATAAGGGAATGATAAAATATCTGTTGGGCCGGATTTGTGCCTATATATACGATTATATTTAGCAATGCTTGTATTATTGGTAAACCAGATACCAATATCAAAATCGCTGTATCCAAGTGTATCAAGAAGTTTTTGTACAGTCTCCTTAATATAGTGAGTGTCAAGAGGATATTTTTTTTGTCTATTTTTAATGAGAATCATCTGTTATTGTCCACCCCAAACAGTTGCGTATAAAGTTCCATTATCATCATGGATTATTGGATTAACTTGGTTTGTAATAAGATAATCTATGGCAAGAGCCTGTGTAACGCCTTTTAGTATTTGATTATAGTGTTTTAAGCTTTCGCCGAGTTCTTGTGTAGCAACACCTATAGTTAGGTTGTTGATAGTGGTTTTCAACGATAGCTGATGGTCTGATTTAAGTTTACGAACTTGAGCGACAACGGCGATTATAGATTCAGCAACTTTTTTGTTTTCTTTGTTAATGTTTTCTTTGTTAATGAATGCCTGTTGTACATGTTCGAAACGTGTTTGATGTATTGATGGAACACCGAATGTGTATCTATATACTTTTTGATAGAGCGTTTCAGTAATATGAGGGACATATGAGGCATACATTTGTAAGATACGAAGTCCAACACTATAGAGTGTCCATTGAGTAGCGCATACCTGTACTACTGTATATGAATTTGGATTAAAGAGTTGATCTTTAATAATTTCAAGGTAATTATCACAGAAATCATTCCAGAATAATTGTTCGATGGCAGATAGTGCAAGACTGAATTCATTTTTTTCAAGATAACTTTGATAGATAGCAAATGTTTCAGTTGAACGGTAGAGGATCCATTCATTTATTGCACCGAGATCGTGAGGAACAGATGTTGGATCACATTGTTGCATGTGTTCATGAACAAACCTGAAAGCATTCCACAATTTAACAATGAGCTTTTGACCGATTTGAATTTGGTTTTCAGAGAATGTGATATCTTGTCCTAGAGCGCCTGAAGCTGTCCAAAAGCGGATGGCATCTGCGGGGTATCTTTTCAAAAGACCATCCGGTGTTGTATCTGCGCCGCCTTTTGATTTGGAAATTTTACCGCCAGCATCGGATAATACGTGCCCTGAAATTACAATAGATTTCCAAGGAAGTTTTTTATCGTGCATCCATGCTTTTACTATGGTATAAAAAGCCCATGTTCTAATAATGTCATGAGCTTGCGGACGCATGTTCATTGGTAAGAATGTTTCTGTTGTACCATCCTTGAAGATAGAACCTTTTTGTTGTTTTTTAACCAAATCATAGACAATGTAAGGTGTTAACGATGATGTATTCCAGGTGTCCATGATATCCGTGTCCGGTTTAATGTTAGTTCCATGGCAGTGTGGACAAGGCTGTGCATAGGGAGTTTCTTGAGGGTCAACAGGCAGATTTTGTATATCGGCAAGAATAGTATGTCCGCAATCTTGGCAGTGCCATGCAGGAAATGGGATGCCATAAAACAGTTGCCGTGAAATACACCAGTCCCAGTTTAAATTTTTTACCCAGTCAATGTAGCGGGCCTTCATAAAAGTAGGAAACCATTCTATCCGGTCTGCAAGTTCCAAGAATTCTTTTTTAAAATCTAATATGCGGATAAACCATTGTGATAGAACAACATATTCGATTTCTTTTTTGCATCGTTCATCAACATTAACCGTGTGAACGATTGGTTTTTGGCCTCGCAAAAGTCCGCTATTTTTTAATTCTTCGATAATGCGGGTTCTAGCATCTTTGACATTAAGACCTGCGAGAATGCCTGTGTGTTCCAAGAATTTGCCTGCATGGTCCATGATTTTTTTGTAAGGTAATTTGTATTTTTTGTACCACGCGACGTCTGTTTTATCCCCGAATGTGCAACACATGACAAGGCCTGTTCCTTTATCAATAGCAACTGCTTCATCGGCAATAACAGGAACCTTGAACTCAAAGACGGGTACCGTTACTTCGGTATCCTTTAAATGTGTATAGCGGGAATCGGTTGGGTTGTATAATAAAGCTACGCACGCGGGGAGCATTTCAGGGCGTGTTGTCCCGACAATAAGCTCATTTCCTTGGGTGTCTTTGAATACAATATCATTAAAAATCGATTCTATTTGAGCATCGTCAAGTTCTGCTTGTGCTACTGATGTGCGGCATGTAGGACAATATAATGCAGGATCTGCTTTACGGTATATATATCCTTTTTTATATAATTCGATAAATGATTCTTGAGAAAGTTGTTGTACTCGAGGAGAAATGGTTGAATAAAACAGGTCCCAGTCAATGGAGAGTCCTAGCCGAGTCCACAGATCTTTAAATGCCTGGCTCATAAGCTCAGTTTCTTCAAGGCATATACGAATAAATTCTGAACGTGGCATTGTATGCTTACGGATTTCTCGTTTTTTCTCGACGTATTTTTCAGTTGCGCGGCCATTGCCGTCAACGCCAAATGGATATACGACCGAAAATCCGTTCATGCGTTTATAACGGGCAATAATATCTGTTTGCGTGTATGAAAAAACGTGACCGATATGGAGTGTTCCGGAAGCTGTCGGTGGTGGCGTATCAATAGTATAAGATGCTCCTGGGTTATTTTCTGCTTTGTATGTTTTTTCTTGTTGCCAAAGTTGTTGAGCTTCTTGCTCGGCTTGTATGTGATCGTATTTTTTATCCATATTCAAACCTTAAGGGTAAATTACTGATCCTGTTTCGGGTACTTAGTTATTGTATCAAATAATTGGATCTAAATGTAGAGCTTGATTTCGTAAGAAAGCGCTTAATTTTTCAACTTAAAACATTGAGCTAGCTAATATACCAGCTAGCTCAATGTTAAAATATCAGCGATATTGTATGAAATGTTAATTCGATGTATTCATAAATTTAAGTAATTCGCGACGTGTTAATGGTAACAAGTATACGATACCATACAAGTTTATTGCCAAAAGAATAAAGGTGAATAAATCGACAGCTTGCCATACAAAGCTAACATCAGCTACGCATCCCCAGAATGCAATAAGACAATACAGAGCAGCAAAGACCCACATATATGCACCTTTTGTTAAGAAAATCCAGGTTTCACGGGCAACATAGGCGAATGCTACAACAGCTCCAAGCCCAAAGCTTGCTGCTAAGAATATAACAATCCAACTACCTAAGGTGCCAAAAACGGTATTAAATGCTGACATGGTTAACGCGGTGCTTGTTAAGCCATTATTCCAAACACCTGTAATAACAATGCATAATGCCATGGTAAATGCAATGATTGTTGTTATAAATGTACTTAACATAGACATAATAGCATCTTTAACAGGCCTAGTGCTTCCTGTAGACCCGAACATAATTGCTGTGGTTCCTATACCGGCTTCACTTGCCATAACAATACGTGAAATACCTACACGCATTGCTTGTTGAACAGAAAAACCAAGCAATCCTCCTGCTATAGCTGTTGAGCTGAATGCGCTTGAAATAATAAGATTCAATGATGGAATAATTGCAGTGTAATGATATATCAACATAATAATCGTCGATAGAGCAAAGAGTCCTACTTTGATAGGAACTATTTTTTCAGATGCATGTAAAATTCTCTCTGCACCGCCACTTACAACGTATACAACGAATGCAAATATAAAGATTCCGATAATGTAACTATCGATATTTGATGCTCTCTGAATGCTGACTGTAATAGAGTTTGTCTGTGCTCCGTTAGCACCTAGGAGCCCATATATAAGGCATATGAATGCATAAGCATAAGGAAGATATTTGCCTCCAGGAACTTTTGCCAAGTACAGCATAGGACCGCCTACTCTTGATCCTGCCGGTGCTTGTGCGCTGAAATATGAGCTTAAAAAAACTTCGGCAAATCTAACCGCCATTAAAAGAAGTCCGATAACAAGGAGCCAAAATGCTGCACCGGGTCCACCGGTAGCCAATGCGACAGCCATACCGGCAATGGTTCCATTTCCAAGATTTGAGTTTAGAGCATTTATCAATGCTTGGGCAGGGGACATATCCGCATGTGCAGCTTTGTCTTGTTCGCTGGGAGAAAAGAAGTATCGCCAGGCGGCTGCGAAATACCGTACTTGAACAAATTTAAATGCAGCCGTGCAGATAATACTTGCTCCAACTGCGACTATGATGAGTGGCCACCCCATGATTATATCAACAAGGCTTGTCAGATTCATGCGTATCCTTTTAATATGAAATTAAAAACTATGTATCAATATTAGTTGATACGTTAATAGGGAAAATACATAAGCTATGCAAATTATTATTTGATAGCTAAGAGTTCTACATCGAAAATAAGGGAGGCATTACCAGGTATAACAGCTCCGGCACCACGCATACCGTATCCTAGTTCAGGTGCGATAAACATACGGCGCTTTTCGCCGACTTTCATGTCAGCAACTCCGAGATCCCAGCCTTTAATGACTTGACCTATGCCAACAAAAAATTCGAAAGGTTGTCCGCGGTCGACGGAACTATCAAATTTTTTGCCTTCCTTTCCGTTGTTGTTAAGCCATCCTGTATAGTGAACCGCAACTCTGGATCCATTAGATGGTTTTTTTGAATCTACGGGGGCTTCTTTTAAAACTATATAATCTAATCCTTTAGTTAACGTAATCAACTTTTTATCCTTTGGATTGATGGAGCTTTTTTCACGATCTTTGCTTGTGAAAGACCATGAGCATCCGCTAGTCAATAATACTAAAAAACAAAAACTTGCAGCTGCTTTTTTCATAACATCTCCTTAGATTAAACAAATCAATAAGCAATAGTATAAAGTTTTAAAAAATTTTTTCTACTTATTATATGTACAATATTCCAAATGCGCTGTTTCTTTAAAGCTTATATTTTATAATTGAATTAAAAAGCGAAAAGTGCAATACAAACAAAAATAATCATTTATTCTTTTTTATCGGAATCCTGTGAAATTTCTTTCTTGAGGAGTTTTTCTATTGATAAAGCATCTTCATATTTTTTTGCTTTAGAAATTATCTTATGAGTAAAATCTTTTGTTTTTGCATGGTTTCCCCACTCACTAAGTGTTATACCGAGCGCGAGGCTTGTGACTGCTGCTTGGCCTTTACCGTTAATTGCATATATAAATCCTGCTACTGCAAGAGCATAGCCGCACATAGTTCGTTTAAATCCTTTTGAGGATGAATTACTATTATATAGACTGGTTTTTCTTTTGGTTGTTTGTAGGCGAGCTTTCATGAGGAGCTGCTTTTTATCCGATTGAGAGAGTCGGCATGTTTTTAACAGTTTTTGCACGGTTTCCACTTGAGATTTTTGTATTGCTAATTCTATATATTCAATGTTTTCAGCTAGGGATAGTTGGCAAGTAAAAAGTCCCATTATTATAAAAATTTTTTTGGTATCCATTTTGGTCTCCGTTGGAATTAACACAATATATACTGGAAAGTATGACAAATATTGTAATGAAATCAACTCTACTTTTCAGTATAAATTCTTTATTTTAAAGCTATTTTTTGCTCATAATGCCAAGTTTCCATTACTTTGTATATATGAGAGAAAGCAGCTGTTCTTTTGTTACGGTTTCTTGTGATCCGTTGGACATGTTTTTCAAGGTGACGGTGCCTGCTTTTTGTTCATCTTCGCCGGCAATGATAACAAAAGGAATCTCTTTTTGGCTTGCGATTTTTAGTTGTTTGCCAACGTCGCCAATATGAGGTGTTACTTCTACATTAACCTTGTTGTTGCGTAGCCATGCAGCTATTGATAATGCGTAATCAAGTTGTTCCGTTGAAAATATGGTTACTAAGATCCTCGGTTGTTTTGTAATGTGAGCAAAAATACCAAGTTCGTCTGCGGCTTGTACGATACGATCAAAACCCAGGCCTACACCAACCGCGGGAATATCTATACCACCAAGCTGTTTAATGAGATTATCGTAACGGCCACCGCCGCCAAGAGAGCCGGCCGCATAATCCGGTACTGCAATTTCAAAAATCATGCCGGTATAATAATCAAGACCACGTGCAAGCATGGCTTGGAACTGTAGGTTTGTTGCAGGGATGCCAAGTTGTTCTGCTATATGCATAATCTCTAATAGTTGTGCGCTAGGCTGAGCTTTATTGATAGCGTCTAAAGCATCTGTTGCATCATTGTGAGCTAGTCCTTTATGTACAAGCTCCTCTATAACTTGATCTGTGCTTATTTTATCCAGTTTATCGATGCTTTGAATGATCGAAAATACATCGACAGTTTGAGTTGCGTATGGTTGTAATGTTTCGATAAGAGTTTTACGGTCATTTACCTTTAAAATGACCTCGTTGAATCCGATATTTTTAAATGTCGCGTACACGCATGCCAATATTTCCGCGTCTGCGATAGGGCTTGTGGACCCAAAAATATCGATATCACACTGTGTGAATTCGCGAAACCTGCCTTTTTGAGGTTTTTCTGCGCGGAATACGTTTTGAATTTGGTAGCGTCTGAAATATTTTGGCAATTCATGCTGATATTGTGCAAGCACGCGTGCGGTTGGAACCGTTTGATCATAGCGCAATGCGCATTGCCTACCGCCATTATCTTCAAATTGGTATACAAGTTTATCTGCTTCAATGCCGTATTTACCTAATAAGAGAGAGGCGTATTCCAGTGTTGGTGTTTCAAGCGGTTCAAAATTAAAATTTTCGAAAGATTCAATAATCTTTGTGCGTACATAATCACGCTTTCTTTTTTCAGTAGGTAAGAAGTCACGGAACCCCTTGAGGGGTTGTAATAAAGGCGCTGCCATATGTTTTCCTTAAAAAAAGGCTTATAAATATCTTTAATACTATAGCAAAAAACATGATGTATGAAATGGTGTTTATGTATTTTTGTCTTAATTGTGATGTATAGAGTGTCACGTTTTTGGGAATAGTACAAAATCCTTTGCGTATGCCATCAATGAGCATGTTGCGTATTTCCAGTGGATAGAAGAGTGTGCTTCCTAATCTTTCAATAGGAATCTAGACAGGGTCATAATAGTTGTCCATTCTATCTACTTTTGAGGAATTATTTAACTACCGGGCTTTTTTCTTGTGTTACCGTGGATTGCGCGGGAGCCTGTTCCTGATTTAAAAAAGTTAATTTCTTGATTCTGCACCATGTGTCAATTGACCTAGGAAAATGTGTTCGAGCTAATTGAAGCATACCCTTTGCATATTGTTGAATTTCCCACTGGGCGTGTGAATCAGCTCTTAATGATACAAAATGAAACAAAGATCGCATATTGCATGAAAAGACAAATTGGGTATACAAACTTACAGGCAGAACGCCGCGGGCAAGTTCGCGCGAGATTCCTGCATCGAGCAATTGTTTATAGGTCTGAGCGCTTACTTCAAGTGCATGACGATATATTTCCTTTAATTCTTGAGTTTTTTCAGGTTGAGCAGCTAATCTATTTTGTGATGTGGTACGCCATTTCATTGGGATATAAAATTCATCTTTCATTTGAGTGTAACGTGCACTTTGCTCATTATAACTGACACCTATACGATGTCTCATCCATTGGCGAGCAACGAAGATGGGTAACTTGACATGAAATTGTAAAAAGGTCTGTTCAAAAGGTGTTTCGTGTCCATGTGTAATCAAGGTTTCAAGTATTTTACCATCAGCTTCAGAAAATACTTTTGATTCTCGATTATATGATACGCGGGCAGCGTTAACAATGCCTAAGTCGCTGCCACTTGCTTCCAAAAGTCTTAGTGAACTTAAACCGTCTTGTAGGGGGTCGAGTACGTGGTACGTAGGTTCTTGAGCCATGCCATTCAAACAAGAAAGTGCAAGCATACTCATGATTGCGCACGATGAAAACAATACTTTTTTCATGTTTCATCTCCTTTAAAGTTACTTTTTTGTCTCTACGTACATTAACATGTTGTTGTATCCAAGTCAAAAAGAATTAGTAGGGTGTGTATGATGAAATAGCATACTAATTCTTGTAATCAGGAGTTACGCAATTTAATATAACGCGAATTCGATAAATATCAGTTAGATAGGCATGGTTGTTCTGAACGGGCTAATGAAGGCTTGTTTGAATGGAAAGCATAGGCATCAACTTATTCTCCATATTTTGTTTAAGCTTTGTAACGATATGAATTCCTCTTGACCACAGTTCCAGGAAGAGTTTTTTGGATATATAACCTCGATCACCAAAGAGTTTTCCCCATAAACCATGGGTAACCTTTGCAATAACGGATAAATCTCTATCATCCACATTTCCCGGCGTTATAGCGAAATTGATTATTTCGCCTTTATCATTAATAACAACATGCAGCTTTAATCCATAAAACCAACCCATGGAAGATTTACCTCTCTGTGCTATACCCTTGAAAACTTTATGCGAATGAATTCGTCTGTTGTTGTATACCGCAGCCAATTCAGTGAAGCGGTTATAACTAACAACATTGCCGAATGCACCCCTATAATAACCCTTTATGTATGTTCTATAATAATCTTTGAATGACTTGAATTTTGAATAATGATAAAAAATGCATATCGTTAAAATTTCACTGCGCGTCATAGTGCTTGGTCGTCCTCTATTAGACGCATCTTCGAGTACATGTTTATTAAGTTCATTGCAAAAATCATCAATATGACAGAAAATAGTAGTTAACAGCAAGTTAAACTCCTCTCGTTTTTTTATCATTATAAGAGGATTCTAACTTGCTGTTCGATTATTTCAAGATATTTCTATTTATCGAATTCGCGTTA
>CAZQNW010000017.1:12926-17730 GCA_964595035.1 uncultured Pseudomonadota bacterium | reverse complement strand
CAGAATATAAACAGTCATAGTACATTCATGTTCCTTTTTTGGGATTTCTGAGATGGTAGTTTTCAGATTTTCCTGTAACATTATGTAAAAAGTAAACCATATCCGGTTGTTCAAAATATTCCGGATATATCATTTTTTCATCCCTATTCCCTTGTGTGAAATATATGAGACTTGTTACTTGTTCGTTAAAAGCAGGACCCTGCCCTGTTCCTTCTTGTTTACAGTATTCATTGTATAAAATATCAAGTGCTTTTTGAGCATCTTCTTTCCCACCCCCTATGTATATAACTATTTTAGGGAATACTCCTATTCCTGGTGAAAAACTTAAATCACTCTCAAGAAGAGGCTTAACCTTTAAAGAAGAAATCACCTGTAATAATTGCTCATTTCCCTTGATAAAGCGTACAAGATGCAATAGTACCGACTTAAAATCTTGGTCTAATGGCATGAGATGGATCTTATACAAGCGTACGGCACGTTCAATAACTTCTAATGGCCCTGAAGCTGTAAATTCCTTTAGATCATGTCCTTCCATTGCAACATTCAAAACTCCCTTGAAATCAAGATGAGGAAAAAAATCAATCCCTGAGCTATAACAGACAACACCCTCACGCTCGATGGCGTCAATCATATCTTTTCTAAGTAATTTCGACGATTGAGAAACAACAATCTTAGCATGAGTCAATGATCGTCTCATAAGCTGCTTCCTTACCTCTTCAGGAATAACCGTAATTCCTTCTCGAGGTGTGGCATGCCGTGCTTGAGCACCTGAAGGTCTTATTCCCATTCCATATTGCAATCTATCATTCACAACACTTATGTACATTTCGAGATCAACGCCGGCTGGTAGATCATACAAAGAATTGTACTTTAAATCCGTAAACGCATACAGATAGCGGATCAATACTTCAGTATCATTTTCTATGCTAAGAACCTGAGGGTCACCATCTTTGCATGCTTGAATATCAAGGGAATCCGGAATTGGGTAAAAACGATGTTCTTGAGAAGGTTTAATAATCATATCTTTTTGCTTATTGATGATAATATCCCATGAACTTTCATTAATGATGATTAACCCGGGTTTTTCTTCTGCTGCATATACACATAGGACTCCGGGAGATAAGAAAAACCAAATTAACCTACACAACAACGTTTTTACATGTGACACAACGTCCTCTCCTCGAGATTAAAGCTTCTTATAAAGCCAAATGCATGTACTATCTTCTCTTTGCAGGGTTAATCAAATGATAATCCTTATGCTTTCCGGTCACATTTGGGAAAAAATATACCATATCAGGTTGTTCGTAATACTGAGGAACTTCCAACTTCTCATCCCGATTACCCTGAGTATAATATATTAAATCTGTTACTTTTTCATTAAAAGGAGGACAATGGCCGGAACCTTTCTCATTCTTAAATGTATCATAGATGATGTTTAAAGCTTTTTGAGCCAATTCTTTGCCATAACTATAGATTACAATTTTTGGAACAATACCCTCAGCATCAATTCTTTGTAAATCCTTATCCAACAACGGCTTTATCTTGATTTGATGAATATTACTTGCCAAATCTCTATTGTTTTTAACCTCGGATATTAACCTCAAAACGATATCTTTAAAATTACTATCCAACGGCATCAAGTGAATTTTATACAAACGCACAGATTCTTTAATTAAATCATAACCAGGGCTGGGAGCAAGCATTACCAGTTGTACCTCATAAGGCCAACTATACTTAGCTAAATTCAATCCCAGTAAAAGGAGATTGCTGTTATACCAAAATGCCTCTGCTAACCCACTGTTATTTATTGCAGCAATAAGCTCTTTTCTAAATATATCTGATGCTGTCCAGTCATTACTATGAATTTTTTCCATTTTTTCTCTTAATTCACGTATTTTAGCCTTTGCCTTTTCAGAAATAACAGCTGTTCTCATTTCATAAGGAATCTCCGCCGCAGCTCTAGCCTTTTTTAACTTCTCAATCCTCTTATGAAGCCACACATCCCTAAAAAGTTGCATTCGTACGTCATATTTCGCATCAGGCTCAATATCTTTATAAAGCCGCTCAAGTCCATCTAATCCAAAGTATTTTTCAATAATTTCCGCATACTTTGAACCAACATCATTACCTTCAAGGTATCCTTTTTGTATGTTCGATAATAATACTTCATACGTAGGCTCACCTTCCCTTGAAGGAGCAGATGCAAACATCAGTCCTGCAGTCAGCGGTATAACAAAGCCGATAACAGATTTTAATACATTTATCTTCATGAATATACCCCTTGATTATTTGCCAATATATCAATACACAATATAACATCACTACTTACCATTACTCTATATAAATATTTTTATATTTGTCAATAATATTGTGTTTGATTATAGTTCAGCAGATTGGTAATAAACAAGAATTATAAGACCCTACAGATATCAAGAATCTTCTTAGACTCTCCTGAAGCGGCATATTTGGGAATATAAGGAAGAGCAAGCATTTTATAAAGAGCATGCATACAATCCCGATAATTTTCAGTATCTTCTTTGTTATCCATCATATAACGAGGATGAGAGGAATGCTTAAGAACAAGCATATAAACAGGATTTTTTCTCCGTTCTTTTAAACAGGTAACAAGACGTTGCACACACGCCTTTGGAACAATGCGATCTTGTTCAGACGTAATAAAGATAACAGGAACCTCTTCCGGAAATACATCGATAAGATTAATCGGCGCAAGCCCTTGATCTTCAAACTGCGTCCATTTCATTAATGCCTTTTTTGCCAACAACTGTAATTTGTCCGATCTATTAAGAAAAGGATATTCATGCATCAATCCATCTATTGAATCAAAACATCCTTCCAAAATAACAAGTCTGACACGATTAAAATCATATCCATTACAAGCACACGCATTAAAGGTTGTCGCAGCACCTCGCGACACACCATAAAGTATAATATCATCATTCGGATGCTGAGCAACGCATAAATCATACCGTTTTTTATGCTCAAGAATATCATGTTCCTGCGCTAATGACATGGCATACGGCGATATACAATGCCCCTGTACCGTTATATGATGGTGCTGCGGAGCCGCTATAACACTGATATCATAAAGCTTATTTTCGCATAGGTCATTAATACTTTGCTGCAATACACTAATAGGGTGCTTAAAGAATCTTTTTAACCTAGCCTTCTTGCTTTTTAATACACGCTTTAATGAAACTTCATCCAATTCTTTACCGATAAATGGACATTCAATGACATCAAAAGCACGTTTGCAAACAACATGTTCGCCGGTCGTCGCAATAAAACCCCGCTTGCCACAGTATTTAGCAACCTGCGTCTGGCATGCATTAATTCCCTGATAATAAACAGTTTGTACAGCACGATCAGACGGATGCACCCAATCAGAATAACTCTGACACACAGTATGCGTAAACATCATAGCCGCACTCACCAAACTTATACCCTGTATAAACTTTAATAACCATGCCATAGCAACGTCTCCATTATACGGTACACTATGAATTTGGAAATTGCTTTACAAAACAATAAATATTATTTAGTTCTCCGTTCGTGTATATAGGAAACAACATCATGCATAGTATGCATTTTTTCTGCATCTTCATCGTTAACTTCGATGCCAAATTGCTCTTCAAGACGCATAATGATTTCAAGTAAATCCAGCGAATCGGCACCTAAGTCTTGAAATGTAGACTCATTCGTAATGATATTCTTATCAATATCAAGTTTGCTTGCAACTATATCAACAATTTTTGTAAATGTATCTTGTTTATCAAATGTGCTCATCAACGGGGCTCCACTGAATTGTCTTGTTTAATGCATACTAACGATTTTACTTTTTCAATATCTTCAGGCTTGTTAACTGTTACCACCTGCTTATGAGGATACCATGCTTGTATTGGTTGTTGCAACGAGTTGCCCGGCCCTACCTCAATAATGATATCACAGGATTCAAGCCGTTTAATAACATCAGTCCATCTTACCGGATTATTAATATGAGCTATCACATTCGGTCTAATAGCCTCTTGAGCCGTTATAAGTTCTGCCGTAGATCCTGAAATAAGTGGTATTGATAGAGCGTTAAAATCAACCTTTTCTAAATACATATTCAACCGACCTACAACCGGATCCATCAAAAGAGAGTGTAACCCAACTTCACCACACATATCTTTAACTTTGACTCCGGATAATGCTTTTAATGCTTCACGCAAACGCTCAATAGCCGGAACCAATCCTGACACCAAGCATTCACTATGATCACTATACAATGCTATATGTATTGCGGAACCATCAGCACGAATATTATTACATATAACTTCAAGTTCTGCAGATTCTATGCCTGTAACACGCACTACAGAAGCTTCTTTTAGTTCATCAAGCAATTCTTGGTATAAACCTGCATATTTACTTAAAATATATAGCCCGTCAGGAAAGCTTATTCCTCCTGCCGCAAACAAAGCTGAATATTCACCTGTATTATAACCGGCAACAACATGAGGCTCTATGCCCTCTTGTTTTAATAGCGCTGTTATAGACGCACCTACTAAAAATATAGCCGGATAGGCATTGTGCATTTTTGATAATTCCGCATCGGATGATGCAAAACATAATTTAACAAGATTGCTATCTAAACAGTTAGCTGCTTCTTCGAAATATTCTTGGACTAAGCGCGAAGAATCATATAATTCTTTGCACATACCAACATACTGACTCCCGTATCCCGGGAAAATCATCCCTACTTTCATCTCCACCTCGAATAACCTCAATTTTGGCTTTCATACAACAC
>CAZQNW010000017.1:0-12826 GCA_964595035.1 uncultured Pseudomonadota bacterium | reverse complement strand
CTTGACTTGCAACAAGGTTTTTCCAAATATCTAAAGCCTCAGTCAATTCATTACGGGTCCAATGGTATAGACCTAAATAATACTGAGCAACATCATTATTTTTGTTATCCTTGTCAAGGGCGAGCTTACGCAACTCATCAACTCCTTGAGCCCGCAAGGCATCATCTTGCATATCAATTTTCATTAAAGCTAGTTTTGTCTTATATAAAGGCATAACAGGAGATTCCTTTGGCAAAGACGCAACAACCGTACCGATAGCCTCAATAGCCTGAGCACCCTTAGCCTGCTTAGCCAATGAATCTGCTTTAATCATAAGGAGATAAGGCGCCATTGAAGAATGCTTATAATGTTCGTAGTCAGTCGAACTTTTTTGTTCAACCTGAGGCCAAATATCAGCCTTACCCTGCATAGCTTCACGATACAACGTCATATTCTCAGCAAAAGCAACCTGAGCGGCAGATTCTTTTCTATGAATATATGAACGGTATCCCCAAACACCGGCAACAAGCACTAATGCTCCCGCAATACCCAGTGCAATTTCTTTAGCATAACTATAGTCGCGCATCGAATCTATCTGAGGCTTTACACCAATTTGATACCATCCATGTACGATACGTTGAATATCTTTAAATGCCATGACTGTCCTTATTCAAAACTAAAACCTTTTTTACGCACCTTACTCTCTATGCATGGATACACCATTATTCTTGCTCAGGTGCAACCGTTGATCCTTGAGCTTCTTTTTTACGAGCTTCTTTTGCTTTACGAGCTTCACCTCGAGCCAGAGCTCGTTCCATCTTAGTCTTTAAAACTTTTATTCCTTTGTAGTGGCCACATTCCGAGCACACTTGGTGAGGGCAAATGACTGCCTTACAATTCTTGCATTCTGTAAAAGACTTTACCTTATAACGTTTATTAGCATGGGCCTTAGCAATACGCGAATGAGAGCGTTTTCTTTTTGGTACTGGCATACGTAATCCTTAAACAGCCTTAAACTTTTATATGATTGACTAACTGAAAATAGGTTTATTTATTACCTATATTCTTTTTACCATTAAATTACGTATATAAAATATACCCCAAAAACGAAGTAAAATCAAAATTAATATTATTTATCTGCGACACCACATACCATTTGCCTGCTGATGTATAGAACCGGAAAGTTCTAATTCAAAGAGCAGAGCGTACAATTCATGCATCGCCATACCTGTCTGCTCGGCCAGTTCGTCAACACAACATGGCTTTGAACAACAACGCATAACGATCGCTTGAGGACCTTCTGCCTTAAAGCTACTTTCTTGATTTTTAGCCACATCACCTAAAGAAAGTTGCTTTTCTCGTTCAATAGAATGAGCAGTTGGTCCAAATTCTTCAAGAATATCTCCAACCGAACTTACTAATTTAGCTCCTTGCCTAATTAAGTCATGGCACCCTGCCGATAAGGCATCATCAATAGCTCCGGGAACAGCAAATACTTCTCGCCCTGAATCCAATGCATAGCGCGCGGTAATGAGCGCTCCACTTTTTTGGGCAGCCTGGACAACCAAACATCCTACGCTTAAGCCTGCTATAATGCGATTCCGTACAGGAAAGTTCCCTGCTGCAGCAGCCGTTGCCATAGGGAAAATACTCAGCAACGCACCTCGTTTGTCTAACACATCAGAAAAAAGGCGTTTGTTAGTTGCAGGATAAGGATTTAAAAGACCGGAACCAAGCACCGCTATCGTATAGCCTCCGGAATTAATGGCAACCTTATGCGCGACAGTATCTGCACCTATAGCTCCACCACTCACGACCGACCAGCCTGCACCAACTAAACCAGGAACAATAGACTCTATTACAGAAACTCCGTAATAATTCACATTACGCGAGCCTACGACCGCTACATTCTGCGTACAATCAGTACGCAACATTCCACGCCAATAAAGTATCGGGGGAGGAAGGTGAACATGTTTGAGCATCTCCGGGTACTGATCATTAAACATGGTAGTCCATTGCACCCGGCATTGCTCAATCAATTCAAGTTCACGGTCAATTCGCGATCTATCCGAAAGGCCTGAAACAATCGCTTGCGCTTTGTTGGATGAAAGCTGAAAAATTTTCATCATTTCTACTTGATTCATATCATAAATATCTGTCAGGTCCATATCCCAAGGCTTACTTTTAACAAGCTGCAAAACCGTACTTGGTCCAACACCATCAATAAGAGAAAGATGCAAAATGATTTCGTCATTATTCATGCTTATACCCAATAAAAAAGGAGCCTTTACAACAGGCCCCTTTTTTATGTATTTATTATCTATGCCGGTTATTACTGTACTTCATCTTCAGATTGTTCCTGTTCCTGACCTTCAAACGCAACTACTGCAGATACATGCTGCCCTTCATCAAGTCGTACAAGGCGAACACCCTTTGCCTGACGTCCCATGGTACGAATTTCTTTTGGGGAAAGACGAATAATTTTACCTGCCTGATCTATCAACAAGATATGTGACTCGTCATGAATAATCGCAAGTCCGACAACATCGCCATTTCGCTTGTCCGTTGGGATAGTACGCACACCAACGCCACCGCGGTGAGCAAGTCTGAAATCCGTTATATTTACTTTTTTGCCGTAGCCATTCGATGTCACAAAGAGTATATCTCCCTGAGTGCCGTCAAATACTTCCATGCCAACAACAAAATCCTTATCTTTGACACGAATACCTATAACACCTGCTGCCTGGCGTCCCATAGCACGCACTTCTTTTTCATTGAAATGAATTCCCTGACCGTGAGCAGTTGCAATAACAATATCACTATTGCCGGAACTTAACGCGCAATACACAAGTTCATCCCCTTCATTAAGTGTAATCGCACGAATACCCGTTGAACGTATTTTAGCAAATTCCATTGCGTCAGTTCGCTTGATGATCCCTTCTTTTGTCAGCATTACCAAGAATTTGCCTTCCATACCACGCGTACATAACAATTTCACAACACGCTCATCAGGAGCTAATGGCAATAAGTTTACAACCGCACGTCCCTTTGCAACACGAGAACCTTCAGGAACCTCAAATACGTTAAGGCTGTATACACGGCCTAAATTTGTAAAGAACAGTAAATCATCGTGGTTTTTTGCAACAAAAATATCTTGCACAACATCGTCCACTCCATCAAGAGCGGCCATACCCATTTTGCCTTTGCCACCACGATGCTGTACATCATAGGTTTCAAGAGGAACACGTTTTACATAGCCACGCATAGTAAGTGTAACAACTACATCTTCATCCGGAATTAAATCCGCCTCAGTAAGTATATCAATCGCACCTTCAACACGTGTTTTACGGTTATCACCGTATTGTTCTTTAACTTCTTGCAATTCTTTAATTATTTCTGCTCTCAACGTATTTTCATCTTCAAGTATCGACTTAAGATGAGCTATCTCCTTTTTAAGCTCTTCCATTTCTTGGTAAATTTTGTCTTGTTCCATACCGGTTAAACGTTGCAAACGCATTTCTAATATGGCTTTACCTTGTTCGGCAGACAACAAGAATCGTTTATTTAAACTTGCTATAGCTTCTTCCGGCGTTTTTGACTGTTTTATTATTGCAATTGCTTCATTGATATTTGCAAGCGCAATAATAAAACCTGCCAATATATGTTCACGAGCTTCTGCTTTACCGAGATCAAAGAGCGTACGATGATAAATAATCTCCCTGCGATGCGTCAAAAAATGATCAAGCAACTGTCGCAAATTAAATACCAAGGGTCTATTATCAAGCAAGCCCAACATCAAAATTGAAATTGACGATTGCAAAGCAGTATGCTTATACAACTGGTTCAGAATGACCTGAGGAACTTCTCCACGACGCAACTCAATAACTAAACGCATTCCTTTTTTGTCTGATTCATCGCGAATATTTGTAATACCATCAATAATTTTATTACGTACAAGCTCAGCAATCTTAATTGCCAATTCAGCCTTATTAACCTGGTATGGCAACTCAGTAACAACAAGCTGAGTTCCTTTTTTTGTCTCTTCAAATTCAACGACACCGCGTAATACTAAGTTTCCTCTACCTGTTTTGTACGCCTGAATAATTCCAGAACGTCCACAGATAATACCGCCAGTAGGAAAGTCAGGTGCAGGAATAATTGAAAATAATTCTTCATCAGAAACATGCTCTTTAGTCAACATAGCTAAACATGCATCAATTACTTCTGATAAATTGTGTGGCGGAATAGATGTTGCCATACCCACTGCAATACCGGATGTCCCATTAACCAATAAATTTGGTATACGGCTAGGCAATACTAGCGGTTCGACAGTAGAATCATCAAAATTAGGAACAAAGGGAACCGTCTCCTTGTCCAGATCAGCAAGAATTTCTCCTGCAATTTTAGCCATACGTACTTCAGTATAACGCATTGCGGCAGCGCTATCACCATCAACAGAACCCCAGTTCCCCTGTCCATCCAATAAAGGATACCGTTTTGAAAAATCTTGAACCATCCCAACCATGGTATTATATACAGCCTGATCACCATGAGGATGGTACTTTCCTAATACTTCACCGACTACACGAACTGATTTATGATAGGGTTTATTATAAAAAAAGCCTAACTGATGCATTGTGTACAACACACGCCTGTGCACAGGTTTCAATCCATCTCTAATATCAGGAATTGCGCGACTGATGACAACCGACATTGCATAATCAAGAAATGACGTCTTCAACTCTTCTTCGATAAGCACCGGCTGTACCGCTGGCTTTTCCCCCGGCTCTCGCCTATTCTCATTCGATTCCATCTGTCTATTCACTTTTTTGAAAGGATTATAGAATATAACAATTATCTGCAATAATTATATGTAATTACAAAAAAATTGCAATTTCATAAACTTCATTAACATTCCAAAAGCACGAAATACATACACGCGTATTGCTTCTGTACATTAACACAAAAAACCGCAATCGTGAAAATAAAAAATAATATAAAGCTATATTTTGACATTACAACAAGTTTTCTTTAACATACTCACAATGTTATAACAGTATACCTGTTTACCGTTAACCGACACATATGAAAGGATTCTTATGAAAAAACAGTTGTTATTAATTACATTGTGTGCAGCAACATTAGCACATGCCGGCGAACCACAAAAAACACAAAAAATCCGCTTCAAAGCGCTTTTAACATACGCACGCACTATACCCGGCAAAGCTCTTTATACACCTGTCACCTTAGCTCATTATATCCACAACTCATTACCAAGCAAAGCAACAATGCGCAGTACGCCAAGAGCTGCCTTCAATGTATTAAAAAGATTCCCCCAACAAACTGCGGCACTTTTAAATACGCTTAAAAATGCGCTACACTATATTGCAGTTGGTAACGCTCCCAAAACAGAAAATTTATTTTATTTGCAAGACACCACAGGTTCAAATCCACGCGTCGATGGATTGCGTAAAGCTTTCGAGGCTTATGGAGATCAGGTACGTAATACCCGCACATATGTAACATCTCGCACCGCAGAATATGCAACACTAGCAACAGCTCTAGGAACCGGTATTGCTTACCGCATCATCGGTAAAAATCCTTCAATCGCAGCCGTAGGAGCCGGTGCGGGAACATTAGCCGGTATGATTGCTCACTGGTGCTTTAACAGACGCGCACATATAAATCTTATTACTGAAAATCAAAGGCGTATTATTGAAAACATAGGACAGCAAACTCCTCCTTTAACAAGAGAAGAAATAACTGAAGCTCATAATAGTGCTCGTGAAAGGCGTGGCTTGATAGGAACTATACTGCACCAAGGAGTATTTAAAACTCAAGCAATGCGTTCATTGAAAACTGCAGCTCTAGCAGCGGTAAAAGCACAATAAACACTTTAAAAACATTCTACAACTTTGACTTTAAAAAATTTTTAGCATACGATATTCACAAATTCGTAGTATTCGCTCGTTATTAATGAAAGGATTCTGTATGAATAAATATGTTATGACTCTTGGTCTCTTATGCGCTTTAACTTCACATATTAACGGCATGG
This sequence comes from uncultured Pseudomonadota bacterium, assembly GCA_964595035.1. GTDB lineage: Bacteria > Babelota > Babeliae > Babelales > Vermiphilaceae > JAKASV01. The sequence goes on along the minus strand of CAZQNW010000017.1, from coordinate 6,792 downwards.
AACAAGAAGCTAGTATGGAAAGCACCCCTAATCAAGGACAAATTCCACAAATAGTATCAACAGCTACTAAAAAGTCCTGTATACAAGAAACAGCTAAAAAATTTGCGGCTTTAGTCGGCCACGCAATTTATTCACCTATCAGAGCAGGCAACTATGTATGGGAAAAAACAACAACAAGTCGTCCTTACAAAACTATAGTAAGTCTTCCTGGTAAAACCATACACGGTACAAGAACCGCCGCACAGTCAATCGGACGCAGAATAGCACATGTATTGAGAACAATTTTTGGCAAACTTAAACTTGGTGATGCATTAGAACAATATAAACCCGAAGAATCATTTAATCTAAAAGAAGCTCTTCATACTCAGGGGTGCTTAGTACACAGAGCTCACAGCTATGTATTCAGAAGAACTTTTGGATTTGGAGCACTGGCAGCTTTAATTGGATCAGGATCAGCATATCGCGCATTCGGAAAAGATCCAAAAACAGCTGTTATAGGGCTTGTTTCCGGATTAGCAACAGGACTGATTTCATATGCCAATTTTAGACATCAAGCAAACCTTAGCGGAATATATGCACTCAATGACAGAATAGTAAAACGAGCAGTCGAACAAAGAATAACCGCAGCGCAAGCAGAACAAGCATTTGCATCTAGCGACCATGCATTATTGCACGTCGGACTCTCAGGTTTAAATGCTATGCGCTATATTACTGATCAAATTAAATACTGGGATAACGTTGACAGAGGGCTCAAAGCAGCAGTTCCAGCAGATGGAGCATCTTCATCTCGATAAAGAACTTACCTAGTATAAGAAAAAACAAAAAGAGCTGATGAATAAGATGATTCCATCAGCTCTTTTGTTTATAAACGGATCTATGCTTGCGTGCTTGTGCCACATCAAGTAGAATAGCTACAAAGATGAATTCAATATTAAGGGAACAAACATGAAAAAATTAAGCATACTCTTAACACTGGCTACATGCATACTGATCCACACGCCTATGCATGGCAAACTACACATACCCTATGCTCCGCTTATTAAATATGTTGTGGCAACTATCTATAAAAACTGTTGGGGCACATCACCTGACATTAAACTATCTACCGCCGAAACAAAACGATATCAAGGTCAAAGGGAATATGCTCCCGCTTATCCTCAAGATGTTGTCCGTCATCTTATGCGTATCAGTGCCGTAAAACGCAATACCCATATACGCTCACGCACACTGGCTACACTCGCCAGTGCAACAGGATCAGTCTTGGCATATCGTTTCTGGGGAGCAATAACAAGCAATATTTCTGCTGCGCGTCTTGCTGCATGTGGATTGGGTGCCTACGTGGTAGGATATTTCACAAGCTCACGTATCTGTAACCATGCTAAGCGCATGGTTTTAGAAAATCGTACACGCACACTCATGAGAGAAACACCGACATCGCTTACTACACATGAAGGACTCAGTACAACGCAAAAAATCGTATACGACAACTTGGGGCAACTTGCCATAAACCATTACGCTTTGTCACATTCAGATGCTGAAACATTTGCACGCTTGCGCGTTCATTGGGAAAAGGTTACAAATGCCCTTGATACTGAATAATTGCAGAAAATACTGCATAAGCGTACACTATATACTATACATAACTGTACGTTAGCCTTTATACCAAAATAGAAAATCATGGATCCAAAAAAAATAAATTTACGAGCCTTTCCACCCCATACAATTAGGAACTTTTCAATTATTGCTCACATCGATCATGGAAAATCTACTTTATCAGACCGCTTGCTTGAAACAACAGGAACGTTATCGGAGCGTCAAAAAAAAGATCAATTTTTGGATAAGCTTCAAGTTGAACGTGAACGCGGTATTACCGTTAAAGCACAAACTGCATCCATGTTTTACGAGTATCAAGGAACAACGTATCTCCTTAACCTTATTGATACTCCAGGGCACGTTGATTTCAGTTATGAAGTCTCACGATCCTTATATGCATGCCAAGGAGCTGTTTTACTTGTAGATGCTTCACAAGGAGTCGAAGCACAAACCATTGCAAACTTTTATCTCGCATTTGAACAGAACCTGACCATCATTCCCGTTATTAATAAAATTGATATCGTAGGAGCAGACGTTGAGCGTTGCAAACACCAGATGTCAAAAATGTTTGATTTTAATGAATCAGATATCATTCTTGCGTCAGCAAAATCCGGTGTTGGAATTCATGAAATTCTACAATCAGTCATCAATCTTATTCCGGCTCCTGTAAGCGATGAACAAGCTCCACTAAAGGCTTTACTCTTTGATTCTTGGTTTGATTCATATCGCGGTGTTGTATGCTTAATCGCAGTTAAAGATGGCGCCATCAAAAAAGGTGACATGATTACCTTGGCACATGACAATATTACGTACGAAGTCCTTGAGATAGGACTCATGTACCCCAATGAAACACCCTGTGATGCTTTATATGCCGGGCAAGTAGGCTACCTCATCACTGGCATGAAGACGATTCATGAAGCTCGTATCGGTGACACCATATTTTTAGCGAAACATCCTGTTAAACCTTTCCCAGGGTTCAAACCTGCAAAACCGATGGTCTTTGCCGGCATCTATCCTGTAGACAGCGAAGATTTTGATCTGCTGCGTGACGCTATCGAAAAGCTTATGCTCAATGATGCAAGTATAACTATCGAAAAGAAAACATCTCCGGCATTAGGTCTTGGCTTCAGATGTGGTTTTCTTGGTCTTTTGCATATGGATGTTTTTAAACAACGTCTTGAACAAGAATATGGGTTATCGGTTATTGCAACCGCACCAAGCGTACGTTACCAGCTCAAAATGAAGCATACGGGTGAAATTATACACATCGAAAGTCCATCAGATTTTCCGGAAGCCAACGAAATTGAAACTATTTATGAACCGATCATCAAAGCAACAATTATTACACCTCACAGATACATCGGAAACATTATGGAATTGTGCGAAGAGAAGCGCGGCATACAAGAAAGCTTAACCTATATGGACGAAGATCGAGCAATTCTTAGATACACGTTACCTCTTAATGAAGTTGCTATTGATTTTTACGACCAACTCAAATCATTAAGTTCCGGATATGCCAGCTTAGATTATGAAGAAGCAGGTTATGCGCCGGCAAAACTTGTAAAAATGGATATCTTACTTAATAAAAAACCGGTTGACGCTCTTTCATGTATCATTCATGTCGACAAAGCTTATTATGTTGGACGTGATCTAACCGAAAAATTAAGAAAAGCAATTCCACGTCAACTTTTTGAAATTGTCATTCAAGCAGCCATCGGCGCCAAAATTATTGCGCGATCAAGCATTTCACCATTACGCAAAGATGTAACAGCAAAATGTTATGGTGGTGATATCACACGTAAACGTAAGCTTCTTGAAAAACAAAAAGAAGGTAAACGTAAAATGAAACAAGTAGGCAATGTTGAAGTCCCTCAAGAAGCATTTTTAAGTATTCTAAAAAAATAGTACCTTGCAACGATAATGCATCTTGTGTAGGTTTTATGTAACGTGAGTTGATAATTCGAAAATTCACAAAACATATATAAGACACGTTCGTCCTGAGTAATGTGTGCTTCACACCACATCGAAGGATGTACGTACCAACAGAAAGGAGCTTCCATGTTCACCTTACACAAAAAAAGCATATCCTATTGTATTGCCATACTCAGTATATCTGCATCTTTACTAGGTATGATTAACAAAGAAGGTTCAGAAGAGAACAACCCTTGGGTATATGATGTTCCTCAAGCATTTTCTTATATCCCTGTTCGCACTCATACTTTTTTAGGCACCTGGACAAACGATGTTATACACTACCCACTGTATACACAGCGCATGACACAGCGTTTTGAAGGAATATGGGGCGACCTTAATCATTTTAATTCAATCAAAAGAATGCCCGCGTACCTTGACATGGGCACTATTGTTATAGCGGCAGGAACCGATCCGCACGCACAAGAAGCACAATTATTTATCGCGCATCTGCCATCAGAAAATAATAATGGCGCTTTTAGAAAAAACATGATTAAAAACAAACCGCCACTCACCGATAAGCTCATAAAAAAGATTGCACTCAGCTCAACGTACTGGCATGCAGGAAGTATTGATTCATGTGGTTCATATATAGCAATCCCCATATACAACAACAAAGACTCGCGCATCGTATTGTATAAAATGAAATACAAAGATTCAAAGCATTCAATAGAAAATCTTGAAATAAACAACCTTAATATTGATATCAATCGTCCTGAGCTTGAAAGCAAAGCTGTTGCTATGACACGCACGGCAGAAGGGAACTTTGTTATTGCAGTCTGGGGCTATGACCACGCGTCACAACAATACGGGTTCGATTTTTATTTTTCAAAAGATAATGATATTAACAACGGCTTTGATGAAATAAACCATATTTTTATTCCAACAGAACTCTGTATGAACTATCAAGGAAAACATACTTTTCAAAACATAAACTTTGTTAACGATTACAACGGCAAGCTCTATCTTGTCGGACTGGAAAATACCGTGGGAACAGATCCATTACGCAACAACAAAGACAGTATATCGTTATTCGAAGTCACTATCAGAAAGGTTACTCATAATATGAAACATGATGCGCAAAGCTATAATCCTGACGGCATTACAGCATCATGTCAGGTAGGATCAAAAAGACCTTATATTAGATACATCACCGAAAAACACATGTTCTGCAAACAAGGCATGTGCAACTTCAGCTCGGGAGCAACCTTATATATTCCTGATCAACAACATTTAATCATTTATTCATTACCTCAATGGCTCAAAAACAACGGTACACATATGGTATTCGCACAATTTGCATCGACTGAAAAAACATACCCTAAATAAACGCATACCTTTTCCTTTGCTTATGACTTTTAATTTTTGGTATGGTAACATAAAAGACAACTGAGTACTCCACCGTATATAAAGGAGCATAATCCATGCAAGAACCAATTATGCAAGATAATAAAGATGTTATATTTTCAGGAAATATCTATATATTTCAGGCATTTGACGTCGGCGACGATATAAACTTTGATCAAATACGTGCCTCAAACGTACTTGACCTTGAACCTTCGACACCACAAAAATACTTCAAAAATTACCATATACCGTTAGCAACAAAATTACCCGAACAACCAACACCGCATTGCACCGGTATTAAAATACATAACTTTGGCGCACTATCACTGACTTACAAAATACCATTCAGATCAACGTTAGCACAAGTACGCACAGAGCTTGGCACACTTGATAATCGTTTTGAAGAACAAAGCATTAAAGATGTAAGTTCTGTATTCAAGCGCATAAAACCATTTATAAAAAAGCCAAGCTTTTTCTCAACTAGATCTTCGTACGTTGTAATACAAGTTGATCCTCAAGAACCATTCGGCGACACAGTCTATTTTAAAAAACAATACGGAAGTATGATTGCTTCAATGTTACGTTTTGAAACTGAATCATTATCAGAGATTCAACGGGATGAGATTCTTGAATCTGCCATGGGATATTACCGCGGCGATCTAATTGTAATTGATACATCAGCAGCATTCGTTTATGATTCTGAATATCATGAAACACTCGATTTTTTTGAATTCGCTAATATTCAGCATTTAGAATTACAGTACTTCGACCGTGTTCTTGATCAGCAACTTAATGCTATTTATGAAGAGAAAGTACGTAAGCTATCGGTAAAAGCATATATACCATTTATTGGAACGCTATCACGAAGTCCTGTTGATGAACTTGGAAAATTACGTGTCGACATTTCCGTTATTACAGAACGTCTGGAAAGTAGTATTAAGCTTATTGCCGAACCGTATTTTTCAGAACTATATACCCTATTACAAGACAAACTCGACCTAAAAAACGCGCAAGAAACTATCGAAAAAAAGCTTTCTATTGTTCAAGACATACGAACAGTATTTCAACATAAAGTCGATGCTGCTCGTGAAGACTTATTATCGGTACTTATCGCTATTTTGATTATGATCGAACTTGTTGTAGCACTATTAAAGTAACGCTCATTTCATCCTTATCGTAACAATAACTTTAACACAAGTTTGGTAGTGTAAAGACTCACACAACAGAGAAGAACAATCAGACAGATTCATCCTGAGGCAGGCGCATTACGCGCCGACTCGGAGGATTTGATTCGCGTTACTTAGCAACCGCAACACGCGCAACACGTAAAACTTTATCGTTAAGCATATAGCCTTTTTGGATAACCTCTACAATTTGCCCTGATGCATGCACGGGAGACTCAATATGAACAACCGCTTCATGATAGTGAGGATCAAATATAACCATCTGTTCAATCGGAGTAACACCGTGGCTTGAAAGAAATTTATCTAAAGCCTTTCTAATAAGTTCAAAACCTGAAATCCATGCCGCATATTGAACTGCATTTTCGCTTTTTTTATATTCAGCAATAGCACGATCAAAATCATCCACAACGGGCAACAGATCGCGAAGAATCTCTGCCTGAGCAGTGAACATCCATGATCCTCTATCACGTTCTACACGCTTTTTATAGTTTTCAAAGTCGGCTGCCAACTGTTGACATGTACCTTTAAGATCTTCCATCTCTTGGACACAGCGGTTAAGTTCTTGCTTACGTTGTTGCTCAAGAGCAGCTGCTATTTCTTCTTGCTCACACGTTTCATTAGTTTCACACGGCTCATGTTCAGCGTTGTCAGATAGTTCGTTCTGCTCATCAAAATTTTGTTTTTCGTCAAAGGCCAT
>CAZQNW010000016.1:0-19848 GCA_964595035.1 uncultured Pseudomonadota bacterium | reverse complement strand
GTGTAAATATACAGCTTATTTAATAGAGAAATTTTACAATCTTACATTTAATCAATATATACATAAGCAACGGTTCACAAAAACTGTCTTTTATCAAAGAATTTGCTATATTGGTAGTAGTTGTATAATAATAGCGTTAAGGGTTTGGTAAAGATTCTGTTATCAGGGAAGATACGTTAAAATATCAGATACACATGAAGATTAAAAGAAAAAAAGGGTTTTTCTCGATATCAGCAGTTGCAAAAATGTTCTCTGTTCATCAGCAAACAATTCGTCTTTATGAAAAAGAAGGACTCCTTAATCCTAAACGTTCAGAAGGAAATACCAGGCTTTTCTCTGAAGAAGATATAGAAAAGCTTGAAGAGATCATCTATTTAACCCACCAAGTCGGTATTAACTTGGCAGGCGTCCAGATGATTCTAAAACTCAAAAAACAGATGAAAAAGATGCAACAACAGATGAACGATATTTTTGAGGAAACACAAGAACAATTAGACAAGGAAAGTAAAGTATCAGAACAAGCTGTTAAGGAGAGCACAAAACGCATAATGAAGCTTAAGGTAGACAAAGCACTACCAAGTCCCAAAGAAAATGACCATACTGACGAACATGTTGTTAATATGGACAATTGGGAAGTTGAATACGAAGACGAATAATATAACGTCAAGCCAAGGAGGTCATTATGCTCATAAATCAATGTAAAACATTTTTATTGCTTGCAGCCATGAGCGCCTTACTACTACTTGCCGGTTCAGCGCTTGGTGGTTCAACCGGGTTAACAATCGCATTCATTTTTGCTGTACTAATGAATATTTTTGCTTACTTTTACTCCGATAAAATTGTACTTTCCATGTATGGAGCCCAGCCGTTACCTAAGCATGAATATGGATGGATTCACGATATTGTCCAAGAATTGGCGCACAACATGGATATTCCTATGCCTAAGTTATGGATCATTGACACGCCAATGGCAAATGCTTTTGCTACCGGCCGCAATCCACAACACGCATCGGTTGTTGTTACAACAGGAATTTTACACGTAATAAACGCGAAAGAGCTCAGAGGAGTGCTTGCTCATGAATTAAGCCATGTCAAAAATTACGACATTCTTATTTCAACCATAGCGGCAACCATTGCAACCGCCATAAGTTATTTAGGAAATATGGCTTACTATGCAGCCATCTTCGGACGATATGACGACAGAGAAAAACGATCAAATCCTCTTGCATCATTACTTGTCATAATTTTTTTACCCATAGCAGCAACATTGATGCAATTGGCTGTTTCCCGATCACGTGAATATCTGGCAGACGAAACAGGAGCTCATTACTCACAAGATCCAATGGCACTTGCTTCAGCTCTTGAAAAACTCTATCTGCAAGCACATTATGTACACATGGATGCCAATCGTGATGCAAACAAAGCCAGTACTGCAACCCTTTTTATAGTCAACCCTTTTAGCGCACAAGGACTTATCAACTTATTTTCAACACATCCACCAATGGCTGAACGCATTAAAAGACTTCGACAAATGCATCAAAACATGTTTAAATAAAAAATCGAAAAACATATAAATTTGTTACTGCTCAGAAAGGTGCCCAACTATGGATCGTGAAAATTTCTTGCTCGAAATAGCCGACAAAGATGAGCAGTTCGCCATATCTTTTGAACTGTTATGCTTACTTCGTTGGCTCATTGAGCATGAATCTGACAAGATAAAAAAAATGATAACTAAAGCAGTTGCGCAAGGATTAACACAACAACTTGAGCATATTGCGGGATATTCTGACAGCGAAGCTCTTGAAGATGCCCAAGACAACATGATTGAGTTTTTTAGCTCACTCGAATCTATGCTCGCTGGCACATTACAAGAACAAGCACTAAACACAGCCAATGAGAAAAAACTAATACCTGCCATTGAACAGATTGATACAACAATTTGCGATGATACGGTACTGAAATTCAGCTTAGAAAGAGCACGCAACAAAATTATCCGTAATCCCGAAAAAAACTCTCAAGAGATACTGCTTAAAGAGATATTAAAAAACTGGAATCCTAACAAAAAAGAAGTTGCTCAATAAAATACGTATGAAAAAGCCTCACGATGAAATCAAACATCTGAGGCTTTGAATCTTTTATACCCTACTCAACCCAATAACAACACCAAGCACAACAAACATTATAAACAATAATAAACTTGTGATTTGTTTTTTGTTGAAGCTTTGCTGGCCAACAACACCCAACGTATAGGCCATCAGAAAACCACCTATCAGACCACCAATATGCGCATTGTTATCAATTCTTGGTACCATAAAACCAAATGCTATGTTAGCTACAATCATAGTCAGTATATCAGTGGTAAACTTTGCTGAAATAACTTCCCTATAGGCAATACCTACATATAATAATGCCCCTAACAACCCGAAAATTGCACCCGAAGCACCAACAGAAATTAATGGGCTTAAAGCAAAACTTGCAATATTACCCAAAAGACCCGCGGCAAGATATATAAGGCAATAGTTGAATCGACCGAAAATAAGTTCTACATCCTTACCTAAAATGTACAAAGAATACATATTTACCAAAAGATGTATTAATCCGGCATGCAAGAACATCGGCGTTAAGAATCTCCAGTATTGTCCTACCGCAATCTGATCATTAATTTTTGCACCCCACATAAACAAAAGCGGCAGATCGTACAGCTTAGCACAAAGTTGATCGAGTATAAACACGGCAACATTGAGAACTATCAAACAATAGGTAACACGAGGAACCCACATCGTTTTTGTGGTATATGAATACTCTTGATCAAGTTCCATAATAACTCCTCTGCTTGAGGCCTTAGACATCAAAAAAACCAACAGCTGTTAAAGCTTGCCTTAATTCAAACATAGGCATACCCATGATTGCTGTATATGAACCTTGTACATCACGCACAAATTGCGCTCCATATCCATCTACAAAAAGAGCACCAGCGCACTTATAGACAAAAGGTCTACTCAAATACCTATCAAGCCACTCATCAGGAACATCGAAAAAACATGTACCTTGAGCAAACTGTTCAATACGCTTATACGTGATCCATGTTCCTTGGGACCATATTTTTTTGTCCAAACAAAATGCGGTACCCGTTATCGCTCCATTACGAGCACTTTTGAGCTTTTTGATCGCATCATCTCTATCTACAGGTTTGCCAAAAATTTCACCTTGTGAGCTTAAGGTCATGGTATCTGCCGTCAATACAAAGCAACACTCCCCCTGCATGCCTTGAGGCAAAATAACATGATCCATTTTTGACCGCGCGATTGATGCAACAATTTCGCTGAAAGGTCTGTCCCAATCACAACAAGCTTCATCTGAATCCTGTTGAACTAATTTAAACGGAATTTCCGCTTGTCCTAGCAATTCCTGTCGTGATAAAGATTGCGAACCTAATAATACAACGTTATCCATGGATGCATACCCTTAATAAAAAACATGAGATGTACAAACCTTGCACATCTCATGTTTGAATGTACCATATGAATAATTGCTTATTCAATAATCTGCTTTTCTGCTTGAAGCTTCTCGAATTTGTTACCCATAAAGACGGCAACAGGAATCCAGCATGCAATAATTGCAAAAGAAGCAATTGTTCCATAGGAAAGCAACGCTTGAATTGAATGACTTAATGGATTCGTAACGGTTGCACCAATCAGTTTGGTTGTACGGTTACCAAACGCATCAATCCAGCCCTTAGCCTTGAACTTGACGTCCTTACTTGTTGGAATATAAAGAACTTCTTTAGATGGTACGTTCAATGCATAGTTTAGACCCTTAATAATGATAACTGCACCGAAGCAGAGCCACATAAGTTGCATATGAGAAGCACCGAACATGTAGCCTGAATAAACAACCGCTAATGTTATAGCAATCATAGTTGGAAATGTCACCAAACAGAACTTAAGCCCGAATTTACGCATAAAGTAGCTTGCTCCAAACAGTGCAAAGAAGAATGACAAGACGCCGACACAAGCACCATTGATACTATCCATACGTGCAAACATTGCGCCACCATCGAGATTCGATGGATATGCTTTCTTGATAAGCATGTTCATTTGGAATTCTACGATTGTGCTAATAACTTCGTATACAGCTACAACAACAAACAAACCTGCCAAATAGGACTTTGAAAGCAAGAGCTTCAAGCCCTCAAGCATACCGGTTTTTTTCTTCGGACCGGTTGATTCTACTGCAACAACATCGTGAGGAATTACACGATTGTAGTAGGTAATGATAAGAGGAACTAAACAGACAATAGCACCACCGATTGCCCATAACACAGGCAAACCCCAAGTTTGGGAGAAAGCAGTAACGGTAAGAGGACCTAGGATAACGCCAAGCTGCGTGGTAGACATAATCATACCATAGCCACGTTTTGCTGACTCGGCAGTAGTTCTGCTTGCTACAAATGACCAGAATAACGCAACAAAAATAGAACCAAAACTTTCTAAGAACAGATAGGTAAACCAGCCAAATCCGCGACCAGGGATCCATGAAAATAATGGAGCAAAGAACGAATTAGGGCTGACCACAAGCATTTCGGGTCTATTGATGAAATAACCAATAAATATGAAGCCTAAGCCATACATCAAACCAAGTACCCAGAAGAGTGATACCGCTGAAAAATAGTCAACAAGTTTGCTGTAAATTAAAACAACGAGAACAACAGAGAAAACAGATGCGAACTTAGCAACAGGCTGCCATTCATAACCAACGAGAAGATCGAAGGTTGGGTTTTTCATAACCCTTAACAACCAATACGCACCAATAATGAGAAAAAGCGTGAAGGCCAAAATGCCAAATTTTTTTACTTCTTCTTTTGACAAATCGCCCCAAACCGCACGCAAAGGCTTAGGTAACATAAGCATCTCCTAAAAAAACAATAAAACAAACAATACAGTAATTCTTTACTCCACAAAACCGGTTATGATCGTATACGATTACTTCTAAAGATTATACGAACTTACGTAAACAAATAATACAATAAGGCACGTATAATTGCAAGGTTTCAAGCGTAATTTTTGGCATACACAAATATACACTTGCCAATCGAAGACAAGTCCTTGTCGACATAATGATGCAAGAGCTCATACATTGCCACATGCAACAAACACAGCCTGCAACACCCGTTTGAAAAAATTTGAAAAAATGTCATACTATACATATATCTACTCGGCAACCAATTAAATGGAGGTTGTATGTCAGTTTGGTATGCAACAGTATTAAAACTCTTGGCTATTGCTACTATTACAGCATTTCTCGTATACATGTTCTACGTACTACATTTTCTATTAGAAATCTTGAAACGTGTCACATGTACCATTAAAAATTTCCTATACACCCAAAGCATAACACTTAAAGGGCATAGCGAACCTGTTCGTTGCGCTCTATGGAGCAGAGATAATCAACGTATTATCACAGTATCTTTTGAAGGAACCGTATACTCATGGGATAGTTGTACCGGTAAACACACTACCCTTATCGAAAAATATCCTTATCCAATTCAGAGTATTGCTTGCCATTCTAATGGATCGATTATTGCCACCAGCTCACATAACTGCATAACATATGAAAAAAATACAAGGCTCGGGCACCTTATCAATTTATTGGACTATCAAACCGAAGGGCCTTATACAATATCATGCAGTCCCGATGAAAATTACATTGCCATAGGAACCTTTACAGGCCTCATATACATGTGGCACAGATCTTCAGGTCACAAGTTGGCAACTCTCCATGGGCACAGTCAGGGAATAACTGCAATTTCGTGGAGCAATGACGAAAAATTATTGTTTTCCGCTTCATACGACGGGACTGCGCGCATATGGAACATTGCGACCGGCCAGGCACTGCACACGCTATACGATACGTATGACAATTACATTATGGCAACGGTTCTTCCGGGATCTCAAGCACATGTTCTTGAAATCAGTTACGATCATCAACACGCGATGATCGCTACCGGATCTATACTTGGTACGGTAAGCTTTTGGAACGCACATGATGGAACTATATTAGCACGCTGCACCGATCATACAGGCTCGATACAAGCTCTCGCATTCAATGTTAATGGAACTTTACTTGCGTCAGCGTCAACTGACAATACGGTACGTTTGTGGGACACTCAAGAAAAACGCTGTCTGCATATACTTGGCAATCATATAAAGGGAGCTCATGCTTTAACTTTTAGCCCTACCGGCAGAACACTCGCCACTGCAGACGGGAAAGGAACAATTTACATTTGGGATTGCGCAACAGGGACCTGCTTGCGTTCATTAAAAGGTCACGCAGATCAAATCAATACGTTAGAATTTAACGCAGATGGAACACGCTTGCTTTCATCTTCGCATGATTGCACAGCACGAGTCTGGGATGTTAACTAACACATAAAAGGATTCTTAAAAAGATGGTTGGGGCGGGAGGATTCGAACCTCCGATGCCGGTACCAAAAACCGGTGCCTTGCCACTTGGCTACGCCCCAACAGAATTTTGTTTCAGATAAGTAACTGTCACTTTAGTCATTATCATGGTCATGAGGAACTGCGCCGCCTTCAAGCTCAATGACCTTCTTATACTCATTGATAATCATATCTTCAATGTTTTTGCGCATATCAGAATTGAGCGGATGAACTATATCCCTAAAAGTTCCATCTTTACGTCTACGTGATGGCATAGATACAAAAAATCCTTTATCCCCTTCAATTACTTTTAAATCGCGGATGATAAAGCTGTTGTCAAATACAATCGTCGCATACGCTTTTAGTCGGCTGCCATTTTCCTTGGCTGGGTAAACTTTAACTTCAGTAATTTCCATGTGCATAACCCTTAGAGATTACGGTACCATCCCTCTTTACTATTTCAAAAAACAAAACTAAACACGAATAAATTTAATAGATCCGACACTGTTTGTCAAATTAATAATTTCTTCTTTCATACTAAAACTTGAGCAGCACGCAGTTTCGCAGATCGCGCAGACGCATTTTCACGAATTTCAGCAGAAGTCGCCATCACAGCACCGGAAGTCAGAATAGTAATTTTACCTTGGTCCTGATAATCTTGCAGACACTGTTTTACAATACGATCTTCAAGCGAATGGAAGCTAATAAATACTAGTCTTCCACCCGGTTTTACCACCTGCAACGAAACTGCCATCAGCGATTCAATATTGGCAAGTTCTTTATTTACATAAATACGTAATGCTTGAAAAACTTTTGTAGCAGGATGGATTCTTCTTTTTGCATCGGCAGGCACCGCTCGCATAACAATCTCAGCAAGTTGTGTTGTCGTCTTAATGCACTTTGTTTTTCGGTAATCAACTATCGCTCGTGCAATCTGCTTTGCAAAACGCTCATCCCCAAGCTGCCAAAAAATTTGACGTAATTTTTCTTCACTTGATTTCGCAAGTACATCAGCAGCAGTCATCTGTTGGTGAGGAGGCGACATACGCATATCAAGGGGAGAATCTTTAAAAAATGAGAATCCGGGACGCTCCATAATCTGCACCTGCGACGTTCCAAAATCAGCCAACAATCCGTCAACCGGTCCTATACCTTCTTTTTTAAGAATTTTGTACAGCAATGAAAAATTTCCCCAGACCAAACGCAGTCTGTCGCCAAATTCTTCTTGCATGGGTTGGCCAAATTGTTCAAGAGCACGCATGTCCCAATCCATAGCAATGACTGAACAGGTAGGCTCTTTTTCCAGAATAGCTCGGGTATGACCGCCTGAACCAAAGGTGACATCAAGATATACGGCACCCGGTTGTGGATCAATATACTCAAGTACCTCATCAACGAGCACCGGCTTATGTACCGTTGTTCCCTCTTGAATTTCTGGCGCTTTCTTAGAGCGTACATTCATAATATTCCTATTTCAGCGGTTCACTTAACTTCTCAGCTAACTGATATAACCCGGTCCCGTGAGAGCCCTTAACCAAAACAATTGAATCATTATCAAGTTGTTTTTCAAGGACAGGCAACGCTTCTTGCCATGTACCAACAGTATCAACACAAGCACCTACGGGCAATGCTTTTTGTGTCCACTGAACTTCTGAGCCGACAAGAATAATTCTGTGATTTGAAGACATCTTGCGCAATACACGTCCTAACTGACGATGCCAGAAAGGGCTATTTGCACCCAATTCAAGCATATCTCCTATAACAACAATTTTACGGGCATTAGTTGGCAGTTTACCGAATGTCGCAAGCGCAGCCTTCATACTTTCCGGATTCGCATTGTACGCATCATGAATCAATATTCCTTTATGATTCTTCAACACACGTCTTTCAAATCTCCCCGGAACAACAACCGGTTGTTCTGCCGCAGCAACGATAGTACGTGTCGGTATACCCAATAAGTAGGCTGCTGCAGACGCTGCTAATATATTATTAAGCAATCCGCTATGGATATGAGGAATATTAACAATACATTTTTCACGATAAATCTTCAGAACTAAGCTCAGGTGGTCATCATGAACACGGACTTTACGCGCTTGTACCTGATTTGTTGTCTTAAAGCCGAACTTTACAATTGGGTGTGGATAACCAACTCCAGCCAACAGCTGCTGATCACCGTTGATAATTCCAATGTTTTCACTCGTAAAATATTTAAAGAGAGATCTTTTTTCAGCCGCAACATCAGCCATTGCTCCTAAACCTTCAAGATGGCAATGTCCAATGCCGGTAATAATTCCAAAACTAGGACGCAAAAGCTCAGCAGTTTCAACCATTTCACCGCGCGCATTAATACCAACCTCGAGTATAGCGCACGAATCAGTATCTTTGATCCGCAATAGGTTGAGCGCTACGCCCAACTTTGTATTTTGATTTGCATGCGATGCCAAACATTCTTTGCCGTTAAGCTTGACAATATGAGCAAGTATCTCTTTGGTAGATGTTTTTCCAATTGAACCGGTTACAGCAATTATCGGGTTGTGAAATTTGGCACGTCGGGCAGCGGCAAGCTTATAAAGTGCATCTAAGGGATTCGGCACTGCGGCTACGAGAATTTTTTCTAATAAACGCGCATCAAGCTTTTTCAACAGATCACGTTTTGCGTTATCGATAATTAAACCTGCAGCACCAGCTTTAAGAGCATCCTGAATATAATCATGCCCATCAACCTGCTGACCCTTTATTGCAACGAATATATCTCCCGGTTGCAGAGATCTTGAATCAACAGAAAAGCGTGCGTCTTCGGGAAAGGCTTTTGAAATTAACGTTACTTCTGGCAATGCCTCACTCAGAAAATGCTCATTTAAATACATGGATATCTCCGTCTTTTCACCCATCAGACACAACAAACTAATACATAGACTCTTTACAATGCAAAAAAATGTCTTGTTTTTTAAAACTTGTCAAGTAATCACGGAAAAACATACACAACATAATTACAACCAACTAGCACACATATTAAACAAAACAATAAATTGTTTGTATTATAAAACTTTTTCAAGCATAAGTATAGCGACAAATACCTCACATATAATGCAAATAATGCAAAAAATCATTGCTCACAACTCTCTTATTGTCGAATTACCTTGCGCACTTTACCACCATCTGATGCCGCAATAAAACCCTGCGCTTCAAGCGCTTCAATAATACGCGCTGAACGGTTAAAACCTATTCTGAACCTTCGTTGCAATAACGAAATAGAAACTTCATCAACATCTTTTAAAAATGCAATAACATCATCAAATAATACATCGTCAGATGAGCTTATTTGACCATCTTTAGAAACCAGATCCTCCATCTTTAAATAATGAGGTTGTCGCTGAGCACGAATGTGTTGCACAACTGCCGCAATCTCCGCATCAGACACATAGGCGCCATGAACACGCCGTATTGATGAATCTGCAGCATCTAAAAAGAGCATATCACCGCGGCCAAGTAATTTTTCGGCACCGTTGCAATCCAATATAGTACGCGAATCTACCTTTGATGTTACCCGACATGAAATACGGCTTGGAATATTCACTTTAATCAGACCTGTAATAACATCAACCGAAGGACGCTGCGTCGCAAGAATCATGTGAATGCCTGCAGCTCGCGCCATTTGAGCTACGCGCGCGATAAGATCTTCTATATCACGACCGCAGGTCATCATAAGATCAGCAAGTTCGTCTATTATAACAACCATATACGGCATCTTAGTATATTCAGAGCGCCCTTTACACAAAGCATGATAATCGCTAATGTTACGCGCACCTACCTCAGTCATAATTTCATACCGTTGTTCCATTTGCTCTACAACCCACTTGAGCACAGGAATAGCAGCACGGGGCTGCATAACTATGGGAAATACCAAGTGAGCAATATCCTTATATGAAGAAAATTCTAATCGCTTAGGATCAATTAAAATAAGATTTAAATCATCAGGCGTATATTTAAATAACAACGACATAATCATTGTATGCAATGCAACAGACTTTCCTGAACCGGTCGAACCGGCTATAAGCACATGCGGCATTTTAGCAAGATCAACAACAACATGATTACCTATCGTATCTACACCGATAGCCAAAGGCAATCCTGTACTTTGCGCAAACGCAGATGAACGTACAATATCATGAAAATACACGGTAGATCGTGTTTTGTTAGCAACCTCAAAACCAATAACCGATTGGCCTGGAATCGGAGCGATAATACGTATACTCAACGCTTGCAATGCCAATGCCAAGTCATCGTCCAATGCCGTTATTTTTGAGATGCGCGCATTAATATCCGGTTGATATTCAAACAACGTCACAACAGGTCCGCATTTAATAGAAACAACCGATCCCGCAATGCCAAAGTGAGCAAGTTTTTCTTCCAATAGTTTTGCTTTTTCCTGCAATCCATCAAGCACCTTTTTATCTGTTGGATGCTTTTGATTTTGACTCAACAACGCATCTTGCGGCAACACATAGGGCTTCTCTTTACACGCTTTATTTTCGCAATCTTCACCTTCAAAAGTTTGTGTGGTAGTGGCTGCAACTTCCTCAATAGCATCGGACTGTTCATTATGTTGCTCTTCTTCATTACGTGTCGCAATATCCGTTAAAAAGGCTCGCCAAAACTCATCTTCAGTTATGGTATGCACTTCTTTTTCAGAAAATCCCTTTTCAAAATCAACAATTGATTGCGATGAGTCAGTAATAGTTTTACCCTGGAATAATGCTATAACACGGCACACGAGCCAACGGGCAGGAGCAATAACCCAATATACTACCGTACACAACCATGTCCACGCAGCAACAAATAACTGCTTATGTTGGATAACCCATGCACACATAAAAATAATACATTGTACCGCATGCAACAACCAGACACGCATTACAATAGCCAAGCAACAAAAACAAACAGCAACTAACGCAAGTGTTGTAGCCGGTTCAGCAAGCCGATAAGCTATTCCCGTATATATCTTATAACCAAGTAATCCACCGGAATAAACTTTACCCCAATATGTATTACTGAACCGCGTACATAACGCAGAACTCGCGACAAACAACAGACTCAACGCCATAATACGATCAAATTCTTGCTTAAAACTTTTTTGAGTGAGCAGCATGTACCCTATACAACACAGCATCCATATAAGAACAAAAGATGCGCCACCAAACAGATAAACCAATAAGGCTGAAATACGCGCGCCCAATGCGCCACCCGCATTAGCAATATCGCTCATGCCTGACCTATATGCAAATGATGAACAATCATATTCATGGTATGAACATAAAATTAGGGTGAGCCAACTTGCAACGCCAAAAAGAATCAATGCGCTCCGTATCGGTATGCGACGCAAAAGAAGTTGATGAAAAAATTGTGTACTCCACGCTTTATATGTTGAAAATATGTTCATAGTATGAGCACCTCATGTCTAAGTTTACCTTATACACATTGTCTAAGTATTTACATTAACGCCCGTGATAAGCTATTATCAAGATTCGAGAAAATAATTGCCTATTTGAGTGGCACTCATAGTTCTGTTGAAAGGCTTGCATAGTAAACGTAAACCGTATATGGTTTTAAATGAGAGTACGTCAAGAAAAATCATGAGCATGCAATCGTAGACATGTATTTTAAACACAGCACGCTCGACAATTACAAAGGCAAGAAAGGAGGGCACATATAGAACAAATCAATACATATATTGGTGACAATAGATAAGACAGTCTATTGTCGTAGTATTGTTTGTACATATTCGTTGTGTCATGTATTACATGTACATAAAAGGGAGTACTATCTATGAAACAAATTCTCCGTATATCGTTCGCACTCGCTATACTTTGCAGTTGCGGAGCTCGCGGTGTAACGCTGCCATATTTAAGCATCAGATCGCAGAGCGCTAATGCCGCGCGTGAAATAGTCGGCTGGCAAACACAAATCAATAAAGCAGACAAATGTACAACATATGGCAGCTTTACCATAACACCAGAATATACCCGCTCATTCCACCCAAATCAAATTTCACAGGCATTATTTGGCGACATCCTTACAGAAAATTGCTGCGAACGCGCCAGCTTTAAAATTCAGGGAACAAAAGTTGCCAATCGTGATCCACAAGCGCTGATGGCTGAAAACTTTTATTTAGGTACAAATTACAACAGTGTTGTAACCGTACATCCTCGCATCGAAAACTTCCTTGTCGACTTTAACATGTATATCGGTCTCGATGGTTGGCATGAAGGCATGTTCTTTAGAATGCACGCGCCGGTTGTCTATACCCGCTGGGCATTAAACTATGAAGAAACTCAATTAAACGCAGGTAACGGCGGCTATGATCCAGGATACTTCAGCAATGTTGTAACGAGCACAATTACTCCACACGGCCTCAGTCAAGAGTATCTTCTTAACAGCTTTGCCGCGTACGCAACCGATGGTCTTGCTATAGCTCCAGTCAACGGCACGTCATTCGATGCACTCAAAAACGCACGTTGGAGCCGTTGTCGTCAAACACTGACACGCGTCGCTGACCTTCGCGCGCAACTCGGATGGAACTTTTTATCATGTCCAAATTATCATCTCGGAGCAAGCATATATGCCGCAGCACCAACAGGCAACAGACCTCATGGTCAATATATCTTTGAACCAATCGTCGGTAACGGCAAACACTGGGAACTCGGCGCAGACATTACATGGCACACCAACATTCACAAAAGCAAAGACGAATGCTCAAGCTTTGACATATATGTAGATGCAAATCTCACTCACTTGTTCAAAACACGTCAATGCAGAACATTTGATCTTATTGGCAAACCGTTCAGCCGTTACATGCTTATGGCAAAGATGTCAGGAGATGTTCAAAATCTCTATGCAGGCGCAGAAGAGCAGGATCTTGTAGCCCCTTCAGCTCAATTTGCTCATGAATTTGCACCGCTTGCAAATATATCTACCATTCCGGTTAATGTAAGTGCCTCAATTCAAGCTGATATCATCGTAAAATTGTCATGGACACACGAAAACTTCCAATGTGACTTAGGATATAACTTCTGGACGCGCAGCTGTGAAAAGATCTGTCCATACACCGGGCCATGCTGTTACAACAAGTTCCCTCTTAACACATGGGTTCTTAAAGGTGATGCTTTCGTATACGGATTTGAAAGTGCATATATAGATTCAACCACTCCTCCATACGATGTTAGTTTTGCAGGAACTCCTTTATCAGCTTCGGAAAGTCAAGCTACAATCTTCGGCGGATCGAATAACTGGCCTAATGGGAAAAATAAAATACCTTGGTCATCAAATGGCGGCATAGATAACACAATTGGAGCATTGACAGCCCAGACGGATCCGCTAGAACATGTGCTCAGCACATACAGCACGCTTGATGGACGATGGTATCCTGTTGGCACATCATTAAATCCTACATTCATAAAGGTTGAAGACCTTGATCTCGCAGCAGGTAGACAACGCGGTATTTCCAACAAGCTATTTACACACATTAACTACACCTGGGCTGACCACTGCGGATGGACTCCATTCATTGGTGTCGGTGGTGAAGTTGAATGGGGACGTCGTGACCACAGCATAGCAAAAGTTGCATGTACAACACATGGATGCGCGCAACAACACCTTACCTGCAAAGAGAACTGCTGTCATGACTTTGCCTTGTCTCAATGGGGCGTTTGGCTCAAGGGAGGCGTATCCTTTAATTAACATACAATAGACGCGCATAACACAAATCCGTTCGCACAAACATATTGTATGTGGGGGTGCGAACGGATTTTTTAAGGAGTATCTATGAATTTTAATGTTCGCTCATTACTATGGCTTACACTCTTCAGGTACATTGCATGTAGCCAAGCAGCCGTCTTGCCGTACCTCAGTTTTCGTTCTGTAAGTGTCAATGCTAATCGTGAATTAGTAGGCTGGCAAACCCTTATTAACAAAGCAGGTATGGCAAGCTGTTATGGCGTATTTTCTATTACGCCCGAATATGAGCGCTCATTTAAGGGTAATCATATAGCTGAGTCATTATTTTGTGGCTCGCTTTATCAGAGAACTTGCAGCACGCCGAACGTAGCATTCAAGGTACAGGGCTCTCAAGTTGAAAACAGGGATCCCCGCGCATGGCTCGCTGACTATTTTTATCTTCCAACTGACTTTTCAAGCATAATTAATATTAACCCTAAAATTGATACCTTTTTAATTGATTTCAACATATACGTTGGATTTGATACGTGGGCTCCCGGGCTGTTTTTTAGAGCACATGCTCCCATGACAGAAACAAGATGGGACCTCGGTTTTTGTGAAAGCAATATTACAGAAGGCACTCATGGTTACGACCCCGGATATTATAGTGACAGTTTCACAACAAATACAAACCGCAACATCATTGTTGGCATGAAACGTAATGATCTGCTCAAGAACTTTGAACAATTTATTTTTGAGCAACGGAGCATAACCGACAGCGAAACAATTTCATATGAACCTTTGCGTTATGCTCGTATGAGCACCTACCGCCTTACTAAATCCCGTCTGGCAGAAATTCAATGCGCGCTTGGCTACAACTTTTTACTCGACACTGATTATCATCTTGGCCTTGAAGTGCGTGGCTCTATTCCTACAGGTAACAGACCTACTGGCGCATTTTTATTTGAACCTATTATAGGTAATGGACATCATGGTGAATTAGGCCTTGGACTTACAGGTCATTGGAGCTTCTGGCATGATACAGATCATTGCCGTAATCTGAGTTTTTATTGCGATGCCAATATCACACATATGTTTAAAACCTGCCAACAACGAACGTTTGACCTTGTTGGCAAACCTTTAAGCAGATACATGATAGCTATGAATATGCGCCCTCCTGTAACAAATCTTACAACACAATCACAAACTCCTACTGCACAATTTCAACAAAGGTTTGTACCTGTTGCAAATATAACAACATTACCTGTTGATGTCAGTTGCGCGATTCAAGCAGACATTGCATGTAAATGTGCATTTACTACATCGTGCGTACAATGGGACCTCGGTTATGATTTTTGGTACAGAAGTTGTGAGAAAATATCATTACACTATGATTACTGTTGCAAAAATAGATTTGAACAAAGATGGGCTCTTAAAGGAGATTCTTTCGTATTCGGATTCCCTCAACATGTCAATGGATCTATAGCGGAAAAAGGAGGTGTTGCATTATCACCGTCACAAAGTAAAGCAACCATTTCTTCAGGTACTAACAACTGGCCTGATGGAATTAATGGACACGCATGGAATCAAAACCCGGGAATAGATTTTCCGGCAGATTTTGCATATAACGACAATAATCGTCCTCTTGTTACACATCAACTTGAATATTCAGATACATGGGATCAGGTATACACAACAGTTGACCCGGTTATCATTACCTATAATGATATCGATATGAATAACGCACGCTCGCGCGGCATATCCCACAAAATATTCACCCATCTGTCATATACGTTTTCAAACTGCGAAACATGGACTCCTTACCTTGGTATAGGAGGCGAAGTCGAATTTGGTCGTAATACTAAACAACATGGATGCACACGCCCCGCACAATCATGCTCACACATATACCCTGAATATCCAAGCCCACAAACATCATGTTCTTGTAATTATTGTTCGCTCTCTCAATGGGGTCTGTGGCTCAAGGGCGGGCTATCCTTTGGCGGAAAGAAAAATTGAGCAATACTTGCATGATGCATATGAAATGTATATTGTCTAATGTATGGAGAGTAATCACACAATACGTCACCGAACATAGAATTAAGAAAGGAGGGCGTATCGACTATATTCAACAACAGTTGTGTCAGCACACCATGAAATATCATGTTTGTGTATTTGGTTAAATCTATTGTATAAAAGGGAGTTAACACGATGAAACAAATCGCGAATCGTTTTTTATGTTGTCTTGCGTTACTCAGCTCATATTGCCTTGCTACAGACGTAATACCATATTTTGCAATGCGTTCACAGGGATTCAATGCTGCCCGTGAACTTGTAGGCTGGCAAGCAACCATCAATAAAGGATGTGCCGAATCTTTCTATGGTAGTTTTTCAATAACACCGGAGTACACCCGCTCATTCCGTTCAGAGTGCCTTGCGGAATATCTTTTTGGTGAAGCAATCAACAGTTCATGCATAGGAAAATGTAATGACAGAGCATGCACGTATTTTAAAGTACAAGGATCGCAAGTTCCGAATCGTTCAGAAAATGCTTTATTAGCAGACAATTTTTACCTGCCAACAGATTTTGACAGTCAAATATCTATAAGCCCCGTTATATCAAACTGGCTTATAGACTTCAATGCCTATTTCGGTATGGATGACTGCCACCCGGGATGGTATTTCAGAATACACACACCATTAACACACACACATTGGGACTTAAATTACTGTGAAGACGTCATTAACAAAGGTATTAATAATTATGATGTCGGGTATTTTAATAATACGTTTGTAGGAGTCTTTAATAGTCCTCAGGGTAAATCCGTCTATGGCATAGCACGTAACAATCTTCTTGCAAATTTCACACAATATATCAGTGAAGGGAAAGCTCTTGCAAGTGGCGACACTACTTATGCAGGATTATCAGAAGCACGTATATCAACAAGAGCTTTAACCAAAACAGGATTAGCAGAATTGACAGCAGCATTGGGATGGAACTTTATTGCGTGTCCAAACTATCATTTTGGATTGCAAATACGCGCAGCCGCTCCTACAGGCAACAGACCAAATGGCCGGTATCTTTTTGAACCGATTGTTGGTAACGGACATCACTGGGAACTTGGTGGCGGCATGAGTACCCATTTCAGTATCTATAAAAGCAAAGATGAATGCCGCGATTTGAGCATGTATATCGACGCGAACGTTACACACCTCTTTAAATCCTGCCAGTGGAGAACATTCGACCTTTGCGGCAAACCATTAAGCCGTTATATGCTCGCAATGAAATTTACTCAGGATGTTACTAATCTTCAGGCAATTAAAAATCTAGCTATAGTCACCCCAAATGCTCAATTCGCACAAGAGTTTGCGCCTGTAGCTAACTTCAGCACAATTCCAGTTCAAGTAAGTTACCCTGTTCAAGCTGATGTTGTATGTAAACTTGCATTAACGAATAAAAACTTCCAGTGGGACATTGGCTACGACTTCTGGTATAGAAGCTGTCCAAAATTTGTAAAAAAATGTGATTGTAGCAACAGATACAAAGCAAATACATGGGGACTCAAAGGCAATAGTTTTGTGTATGGATTTGAAAGAACCATTGATACTGTACTCCAACCAGGAATTCCACTTTCAGCAACGCAACTTGATGCGACAATATTTAACGGCACAAACCATTCAGGTACAACCTGGAATCAAAACCTAGGCATTGATAATCCTCAGCTAGCTCTAAATGGGCAAGGAACAGGATTATTTACTCATCAGGCATCTGTACCTGGCTTCCAATCAGTTTCTACTTCGGTACAACCGGCATTACTACAAGATTTCGCGCTCGATTTTGAAGCTGCCAGAGCTCAGGGTATATCACACAAGATATTCACACATGTTAACTATATGTGGAAACAATTTAAATGTTATACCCCATACCTTGGTATAGGTGGCGAGGTTGAATTTGCACAACGCACACAAGATGCTACAGTAGACTGTTACCGATGCAAAGCGTGTGATCTTACGCAGCCGGCCGCAAGAAACCTATCGACATGCAGCACCTATATTGAACATAAAGGAAAAGACTTCAACGATTGCGTAACAGCAGCATTATCACAATGGGGTATTTGGATTAAAGCAGGTCTGTCGTACAATTAACATCAATAGGATTTCTAAAAACAACGGGCCTTTTTGAAAGGCCCGTTGTTTTTAGATTAATTAAATTTTACAAAGAAAGTAAACTATAACTCAATCAAGTTTATGAATCATCACAAATAAAAATTTATTGATATAATGCTTTATTTAAGCACATTTTTTATATCATAATTCATGCACAACGATAAATTGAAAATATTTTTCTTTACAACTGACACCAGAACATATTATACCTAATAGAGAAGCTACATCATATCATACATATGAGGGTAGAGAATTAAGGTAATTGGATTAATCACATATCCCAATTAGGAAAGGAGGGCATATCGATTAAGTTCACTATATGTACATGACAACACAGAAAAACATCAACTGTGCTGTCAAAACACACCTATGTTGTGTCTTGTAATGGTTAGACTTCAAAAGGAGTTAACAGAGATGAATCAGATTTTACGTCGTTCGTTTTGCATAACAGCTCTTCTTGCTTCATGCGTAGCAACAGCTGTTACTATTCCTTATCTTGCTCCACGTTCACAAGGCATCAATGGTGCCCGTGAACTCGTTGGTTGGCAAAGCCAAATCAACAAGTGGGACATGTGCTGCATGTATGGTAGCTTTTCAATTACACCTGAGTACACAAGAACATTTAAGCCTAATCGCATAACCGAAGCATTATTCGGCGATGCATTAGTCGCAAATACATCTTGCTGCCCAACCAGCTGCAATTCTTCATGCCACAATGGTGACAACTGTGGTTGCAACACTCTTTTAATCCAAGGTACAAAAGTAGAAAATCGTAATTCAAAAGCTCTCATGGCTGAGAATTTCTACTTACCTTCAGATTATTCCAGTGTCATCACACTCGAACCTAGAGTTGAAAACTTCTTAGTAGATTTGAACTACTATCAAGGTTTGGATGAATGGGTTGAAGGTATGTACTTCAGAATCCATACCCCAATTACATGGACTCGCTGGGATTTAAACTACTGCGAAAAAATTGTTGATGCCGGCACCAAACCTATGGATATCGGATACTTCAACAATACCTATACCTCAACAACAGCTTCTGGTTACGGATTGGCTCGTACATCATTACTCAACAACTTTGAAGCATACGCCAATGGCGGCAAATCAATCACCGATGTAAATGGTATTGTATACAACCCATTACAACGCGCCCTTTGGAAAGCCTGCAGTATGAGCAAGACCCGTTTGGCTGAAATCACAGCTGCATGGGGTTGGAACTTCGTACGTCGTGAGAATTTCCTCTTCGGGCTCAATATCCGCGCTGCAGCACCAACAGGCAACCGTCCTAACGGCAACTACATCTTTGAGCCTATTGTTGGTAACGGCAAACACTGGGAGCTCGGCGGCGGCATGAATATGTGGTGGACATGGTGGAGAAGCTGTGATGAAGACAGAAACTTCACAATGTACTTAGATGCTTATGCAACCCATATGTTCAAGACACGTCAATGCAGAACATTTGATCTCTGCGGCAAACCATTGAGCCGTTACATGTTGGCAATGAAGTTCACTGACAAAGTTCAAG
>CAZQNW010000015.1:16190-20849 GCA_964595035.1 uncultured Pseudomonadota bacterium | reverse complement strand
ATACGAGTACTATAAAATATAGAGTATGGTATTGTAATGCGTGGATGAGTACATACATACATACGCATACGTATGCGCGCGCATGTATATTAACGAACCAACATACGAACACGTTTCATGCATTACACGCGAACCAATATACGATTTTTATACATAATCTCATGCCAGTGCACACATAACAACCATAAATTTCAAATTATACCTATACCTTGTTTAATCTTTTAAAACCATAAAAAGGGAAAAGCGCGGCCGCACAACTTCGTTACATATTCTTTTAGATTTTTTAGCTCCTACTTTTCATATATTGCAAATAGAAATGTATTTATATTAGTCTACATATAGAACCATGCAGAGTCGACTTATAAAAATAGGAGATCTTAACATGAAGAAAAATAACAATGTATGGGCCGCACTAATTTTCTTTTCAATGTCTTTTACCATAACATTCTTATGGTGGAACTTTGCTATAAGCCAGGCTTGGCTTAATAGAATAGCATTACCGGAAGAGATCAAATATGCCCTTATGAGTGACCCTCAACATGTCAATGCAAAAACAACCTATGGATGGACAGGGCTCATGATTGCTGTAGATATTGGTGATATCGAGCGTGTAAAACTACTTCTTTCATATAAAGCAGACCCTAATAGTATCTCTGATGACCTTAATAAAAATACAGCTTTACATATGCTCTGTAGGAAATCTTTTATGAGTGACCGCAATATTGATATTATGAAACTCCTTCTTGAGCATGGAGCCAATGTTCATGCGCGTGACGTGTATGGGCGTGAACCACTGCATTGGATTGGTGGAATCAGTGATCCTAATTTCCGTACCAAAGTTCTCAATCTTTTAATGAAGTACGGAGCAGATCTCAATGCTCAAGATAATAATGGTGATACTCCCTTGAATATTATGATAGATTTTCTGTGGGCTCGGGATACAAGCTGGTTTACCGGCTTGTTTGCATCCTATGGTGACAAGATAAATCCTGCTATTAAAAACAAAAAGGGAGAGACATCGCTGGATTATGCTAAGGCACGACGCTATATTCCTATCGTAAAGGTACTTTGTAATACCAGTAAGTGGACTTGTACCAGAAGTGAGCGTTCCGGTATTTTTGAGTAATAAGGGATATCTTTTTTCGGGTTCACGCGGTTCTTTTTTTGTAGTATACTTATGTTATCTGAATAGGACTTTTTCCTGAGGCTTGGACTCTTGATTACTGGAAAGGGTGGATATGTTCTCTCTCAAGGAAAAGGTTGTCTATCCAGGCCATGGTGTAGCACAAATAGATCGTATTGTTGAAAAAAATATTGGCGGGCGTAGTACCAAGTTTTTTGAACTTACTGTATTGAGTACTCATATGACCGTATTAGTACCCGTTGATAATTTACGTGAAACCGGAATACGCAGGATAAGCTCTTACGAAAATATTGAACATATGTTTAAATTACTTGAAGAACCTGTAGAAAAAAAATCATCAGATGCAGTTATTACTAACTGGAGTAAGAAAAATAAGGCTTATCAATGTGCCATCAGGACAGGTGATCTTGAAGAAGTCTGCAAAATCTATCGTGAACTCTCATCTATTGCCGGTTATAAAGAACTTTCTTTCGGCGAGAAAAATCTTTTACATAAAACAGAAAATCTTCTCGTCGAAGAAATTTCTATTGCTACTCAGATGTCTGAAGATTCGGCAAGGGACCGATTGCGGACAACAACGCGACACTCTAAAATATCATTGAACATATAACATATCAATAATAGGAGTATATAAGATTGCAGCATGATCGTCGCATGATAATTATATATGGCCCAACGGGTGTCGGTAAAAGCGATTTGGCGTGTATGGTTGCCCAGTATGCTTCAGCGGAAATCGTTAACGCTGATATGGGGCAGTTATATACTCCTTTATCTATCGGAACAGCTAAGCCTCAGTGGCGCACTGAAAAGGTGCCGCATCATCTGTTTGATGTTATCGATCATCCTGTTGATTGCTCTGTCGTTCGGTATCGTTCCATGCTTATGCATGTACTTGAAGATATTTGGGCTAAAGGTAAGTTGCCTCTTGTGGTCGGTGGATCAGGATTCTATATCAAGTCAATTTTTTATATGCCGAAGGCTGAAGGCTGTACATCTATACAGAGCGGAACTTGGGATGATTTATGTGCTATAGATCCAAAACGAGCAGAAGCTATTCATCCTCACGATACGTATCGGATTAAGCGGGCACTGAGCATCTGGTACTCTTTGGGGATAAAACCTTCTGAGTGTACCTCCGAAATTGCAATACCTTGTCAGACAGATATTCTCTGGATTACCCGTGAACGCGCAGAGCTTTATGAGCGCATTAATCAGAGGACGAGGCTTATGATTAAACAAGGATGGATTGATGAATGTAGGCCTTTGCTTGGTACTGAGTGGGAGTTATTTTTAAGGAGAAAAAAGCTTATCGGGTATCCTGAGATGTTTGATTATCTGCTAGGGAATGTTACGTTAGATAAAACGATAGACACTATAGCTCAAAAAACTCGCGCTTATGCTAAACGCCAGGAGACATTTTGGCGAACATTGAAACGAAAGTTAACTCTTGAAGGTAAGAATCATATGTTGCGTCTTCATGAGCTTAACTTGACTTTGTCCGATCCTTGTTTATATATTAATCAATTGTTAAAATTATGCTTCCAATAGATCAGGAGATTAAGGTGTTGAAAAAAATCAAAACCTGGATGTTAACGGATGGGTCTGTTGTTTTAGAATCTAAACAGCTCGGGTGGATTTTTGCGTTTCTTATCTTTCTTAATCTTGGAATATTTTTAGGCGGATATTTTTTGGGTAGAAATACCGGCGCTCAGGAATGGTACGCTACTATTTCACGCGATGCTTTCGCGGATCAGATTTATAATAGTTTGTGCCTTTCATCTATGGATGCCAATGATAAAGATGAAGAGGAAGACAGCGATGTTCAGGATGGATCGGATGATGCTTCATCAGAGTCTGATGTAACTTTTCAGGCAGCTGATAACAACAATGTCCCCGAACAAGGCCTTGAAATGAAGACCCAGTATTATGCTCAACTGGCAGGATTTTCTTCATTGCGCTCTGCAGAAGCATTTGCTGCCCGTATGAATAATAAACACATTCCTGTTCTTATTAAGGAAAGGAAAAGTAAAAATTCTCGTGGCCGCCAATTAACGTGGTATCAGGTTGTCACAGAGCCTTATGAAGATCAGGATGCACTTAATTCTGTTGTTGCTATACTTAAAAAAGAAGAAAGATTGCATGATGTACGAATCGTGCAAGGGTAATGCTATAACATTTTTAACATAAAGGACGTGTACCGTGATTATCGCTATTCGTAGATATCTTAAAGGCCCAGCATTTAAGGCAGTTCTCTGGATAACGCTCTTTTCAGTCGCAGGTTTTTGGGGGTTGCCAAGTCTTTTCAAACGTTCATTAAGGCCAGGTGCCGGAGGCCCTGCAGTAGCGACTGTTAATGGTATCGAGATAACACAGCAGGAATATAATCGTGTAACAGCTATCCAACAAGAGCTTTTGCGTAGATTGAAATCTCAGTATGGACAATATGCCGATCTCTTTATTCAAGCGATGGGCTTAAATACTGATCCAAAGGCTTTGGCTCTTGATACGCTCATTCGCGAGACTTTAATAAATGAAGCAGCCGAGTCTTTGAATATTAAGTTAAGTCCGAAATATATTGAAACAAAACTATCAAGTCCTGAGGTGGTGCAACGTCAGTTAACACAAATATTGCCTACCTATGTATTTGATGAAATGGGTAATATTAATCCAGCAGCTCTTGCTCGCTATATGGCTCATGAACGTATGACTAATGAAGAGCTTAATGAACTTATTAAAAACGCTTTGTCTCGTGAATTTGCGTTAGAAGCTGTTAGCGTTTCATCATATGTTCCTCAATTTGCTGTACGTGAACGATTCATACATGATATGTTGAAAAAACAATATTCAATTATGACCATTCCTTTTGAACCAATACTCAAAAAGGAAATGGCTTCCACAGTATCAGACCAAGAAGTACAAAAATTCTTTGATCAACAGAATCGTATCTCTAAAAGATATTGGACTCACGAAAAACGCTCAGGCACAATGTGGACATTCGATGCAAAATCATTTGGAGTATCTGTAGATGATTCTGAAATTGAGAATTATTATAATGATTACAAAGGACAAAAATTCGTAGAAACTCCTATGAAGTTCGAAGCGCGAACAATTGTGTTTAAAGGTACTGATCCCGCAACGGTTGATAAGGCAAAGCGTATTCGTCAAGAACTCGTAGAAAAACCTGAAACCTTTGCTGACAAAGCAAAAGAACTATCTGAAGATAAAGAAACGGCAAAAAATGGCGGATTGGTTCCTTTCTTTGCTAAGAACACTCATGATAAAGCTTTTGAAAAAGCAGTATTCTTGCTTAAAAATGATGGCGACATAAGTGAACCTGTTGTTACCGCTCGCGGACTGGAAATTGTTCAGCGTGTTGCCAAAAAACCGGCTGTATTTAAACCACTTGCTTCGGTTAAACAAGAAATACGCGATATTCTTTCCGTAAGAAAGTTCAAAGAAGCATTCTCTGATGCTATGAATTCATTTAAAGAAGATATGCAAGAAGATGCATTTAA
>CAZQNW010000015.1:0-16090 GCA_964595035.1 uncultured Pseudomonadota bacterium | reverse complement strand
GCTAAGGCTGTTGAGACTCCTTTGGCAACTTTGGCCAAAGCGGTAGGTGGCTCCGTCCAGTCAATCGACTGGTTAAAGCTTGATGATACAAAGGCACTTGATGATCTCAAGAAAAAGAAGGTTCCTGTTGATTTGTTGGCAACTTTAGATAAAATTGGCTCAGTAGCTTACACGGTTAATCCTGATAATGCGCACATTGTACGCTTGGATGCAATAGAAGCTCTTGATGAAGGTGCCTTACAGGATAGCCAAAAGGATATACGTAAAAAGCTTGAACAGGAATATTCAACGTATTTTGTTGAAGGCTTTGTTGCGTCTTTATACAGAAATGCTACAATTAAAACAAGTGAGTCAATGGAAAATACTGCACGAGAAGATGATTATATACCAGTAGAAGATTATTTATAAAAAGATTTCTTTATGAAACAAAAAGATACCGTTGATCCATCAAAGGAACAACAAAAAAAGATAGTTCAAGAACCTTCGGCTGGCAAGCTGAAGGTTCTTGAAGCAACTCTCAGCCAGATTGATAAGCAATATGGCAACGGTGCTGTTATGCGACTTGGTCAGGCCGGGTTAAAGCAAATCGAGTCAATTTCAACGGGCTCAATTCTTATCGACCAGGCGCTTGGTGTTGGAGGTTTCCCTATCGGTAGGATCGTTGAAATTTTCGGTCCGGAAGCTTCCGGTAAAACAACATTAGCTCTTCATGTTATTGCCCAGTCGCAAAAAAAAGGCGGTATTTGCGCCTTTATTGATGCTGAACATGCTTTAGATCCTGTATATGCATCTAATATTGGGGTTAATGTTAATGACCTTATTATTTCACAGCCAGATTACGGTGAGCAAGCTCTCGATATTGCAGAGATGCTTATTCGTTCCGGTGCGGTTGATATTATTGTTATCGACTCCGTAGCCGCATTGGTCCCTAAAGCTGAGCTTGAAGGAGATATGGGTGATGCTCATGTTGGATTACAAGCCCGTTTAATGTCGCAAGCACTTCGTAAGTTGACGCCGGTTGTTCATAAATCGAAGGCAATTCTTATATTCATAAATCAAATAAGACAAAATATTAATGCGATGCCTTACGCAAGTAAAGAAGTGACAACAGGCGGTAATGCGCTTAAATTTTATTCGTCTCTTCGTTTAGATGTTCGTAAGATTGCAAGTTTGAAAAAGAATGATGAACATATTGGCAATAGGTTGTCAATTAAGATTGTTAAGAATAAGGTTGCGCCACCATTCAAGGTTGTTGAGCTTGATTTAATATTTTCTGAGGGTATTAGTAAGGAATTAGACATCCTTGATGCATCTCTACATTACCAAATTGTCAAGCAGGCTGGTGGAGGATGGTTCTCGTATAAGGATGCTAATTTTGCGCAAGGCAGAGAACAGGCTTTGCAGCGTTTAAAGTCGGATGCTGCGTTAGCAGATGAGATTGTTGCTGGCATTCGTGCTGCTATAGCTTTAGAAAATAATAGATAGTTGATCGGTTTAATCTATGTTATCAGGGGTATGTAAACACTTGAAAGAAAAAAAGGATCTTATGCCGTTGGTTAATGAACAAATTAGGGCTCCAAAGGTCCAACTCATTAATCATTTAGGAGAAAATATCGGTGTCGTCAGCCGTAATGAGGCTTTGCGGTTGGCAGAAGAGGCGGAACTTGATTTAGTTCTGCTTTCGCAAACTGGCAAGTATGACGTACCAGTTGTCAAGATTATGGACTGCGGCAAGGTTTTATATGAAAAAAAGAAAAAACAAGCTGAGGCCAAAAAGAAACAAAAGGTTATTCAGGTCAAAGAAATAAAAATAAGGCCTATGATTGGTGAACACGATTATCAGACCAAGTTTAAGCATATTATGACATTCTTGGAAGAAGGCAAGCGTGTTAAAATAACGATCTTCTTTAAGGGAAGAGAAAATATGTCAAAGCAAGAGCGTGGTACTGAGTTATTTGAAAAGATAAATAAATCGTTTGAAGAAGCTGGCGTCTTGCAAAATGTGGTACAAGAGCAAGATACAAGTATCGGACAAATGTGGTCGCGTATATATTATTTAAAAGAAACAAAATAAACAGTGGAACGATTATGCCAAAAATGAAAGCTCGTACAACTGCAAAAAAGCGTTTTAAAAAATTGAGTTCAGGGTTGGTCAAGTATACCAAGGCTTATAGACGTAAAAAGTTGACCAATAAAACCAGAAAGACCAAGCGTAACTTGCGCCGTGGCGGTTATGTCGATGCAACGCAAGTTCACGCAATAATTCAATTGCTTGCAGGTAAAAATTAAATTGTTTATAGTATGACGTTATGCGTTAAGCATGAATAAGGATATATAATGACACGTATTAAACGTGGTGTGATGACAAAAAAACGCCACAAAAAGTTGTTAAAAAACACTAAAGGTTATTGGGGCCAACGTAAAAATGTTTTCAAACGTGCTAAAGAAACATTCTTGCGTGCCATGGCTTTTGCTACTGCCAGTCGCAAGTTGAAAAAACGTGATATGAGATCTCTTTTCATCTCACGTATAAAAGCAGCAGCAGAACAGCATAATCTTTCGTATAGTACCTTTATGAATCGACTTAAGGTTGCTCATATAGATTTAAATCGTAAAATGCTGAGCCAAATTGCGATTTATGATCCACAGGCATTTTCTGCAATTGTTGCTACCGTAAAAAAGTAACTTCTTGACAACAATTGTCTGCGATCATTAATCTTGGTATAAGAGAGAATATGAGATAGTTACATAGAAAAGGAGAGTGCTGTGGAAACATTGAGCGTTTTAGAGAAAAAAGTTGTTTCATTAATTGAAATTATTAAACAACTAAAAGCAGAAAATACCAGACTCGTCGAGGAAAATGCGCAGCTTGCTGATAAGATTACTATGATGCAAATAAGTGCGGCAGATGATGCCAAGCGTGCAGAAGAGTTTGATCAAGAAAAAGCATTAACAAAAACGGTTGTTGATGCTTTGATTAAAAACATCGATTCGCTCATAGAAGGTGAAAACCAATTATGATGCAAAAAGCTGGACAATACAAAGTATCTATATTCGGAGAGAATTATACGATTAGGTCTGATGAATCCCCTGATCTTATTGTTCAGGCAGCTGGTTTAGTTGATTCAACTATGAAAGAAATAGCCGGCAATACACATTTTGATGCCAAAAGCATTGCGGTCTTAGCTGCTTTGCGTTTAGCATACCAAGTGAATAGTTATGGTGAGCAGCAAGATAAGGGAGAGGGGCTCATTAATTTTATTGATCAAGAATTGGAGCGGCTTGGGTTTGATCAGTCAAGATAAGTTCTCTTTCTTAGGTACTTTTGTCAGTTTCACGATTAGCTACAATTGTCTGCTTAGTTTATTTAAGGTTTTTTCTGCCTTTTTTCCTAACTGTTCAATGAGGATTAAATTTTTGCATCTAAGGGCTTTGGTCGAAAATTAAATGCTCTTTGAAAAAAATAATAGCCATTTAGTTGGAACCATGGTATACTTTAAGGGTACTTAAACATGGTTAATTGTATGAAATAAAAGTTAGGAAATGGGATGATTTTAGAATTTGGAAGCTGGGCTTTCATACTTATATGCCTAGGGGCTATTGGTTTGTGGGCTTTCTTGATGTTTCTTGCGAAGCGCAAGTTTGCCAAGGCAAATCAAATGCTTAATGAAGCCAGGGAAAAGTGGAAAAATACCCAGCGTGATATTGAGGCGGAGAAGCGCGAAGCCTTATTAAAAATCAAAGATGAGCTCTACAAAAAACGTGTAGACTTTGAGCAAGAAATTAAGCGTGGACGTAGTGAAATTGATCGCTTAAATCAAAAAGTTAACGAAAAGTACGATGCCATCGAGAAACGTGAAGTTGCCCTTGATGAGCTTCGCAATGAATTACAGCAAAAAGAACGCAAGCTTTCACGCATGGAAGATGCTTTACGTGCCGATGAAGCAAAAATAAAAGCCATGTATGCAGATCTTATTTCTAAGCTAGAACGCATTGGAAATATAACCAAGGATGAAGCAAAGCAAATGCTGCTTGAGTCTTTGGAATCTGAAGTCAGACTGGCAAATCAAAAATGGATTCAGAAAGTTGAAGAAGAAGCACGTCAAGAAGCTAAAGAACGTGCGATTAATCACCTGGTGACCGCTATGCAGCGCTTTGCTGCTGAACAAGTCTCTCTTCATTCATCGAGTGTTGTAAATTTACCAAATGACGAAATGAAAGGCCGTATTATAGGTAAAGAAGGGCGCAATATTAAGGCGCTTGAGATGGCGACCGGTATGGAATTTGTCATAGGTGAAACGCCGGAAATTATTACCATTTCAGGGTTTAACCCGGTACGTCGCGAAGTTGCTCGGAGATCATTAGAAAAATTAATTACTGATGGTCGTATTAATCCAACACGTATTGAAGAAGTGGTCAGTCAGTGCGAAAAAGAGCTCGATGATGTCATTCAAGATTATGGCAAAAAGGCTGTTTTAGGTGCAAACCTCCAAGGTGTTCACGACGAGATAATCTCCATGTTGGGTAAGCTCTACTTTAGAACAAGCTTTTCACAAAATGTCTTAGAGCATAGTAAAGAAGTTGGACTATTCGCTCGTATGATTGCTGAAGAATTAGGACTTAATGGAACAATTGCCTTGCGAGCAGGATTGTTCCATGATATTGGTAAAGCAGTATCTGCTGAAGTAGAAGGTCCTCATGCCATATTAGGTAGTGAAATTGCTAAGCGCTGTGGTGAAAGCCCTATTGTGGTAAATGCTATCGCAGCCCATCATGAAGAGGTAGCTTTTAGTTCTATTTATGCACCGATTATTGTTATTGCTGATACCCTATCAGCGTCACGTCCTGGTGCGCGCCGAGAAACATTAACTGCATATCTCAAAAGGCTAGAAGCATTAGAGGATATTGCCAATACGTTTGAAGGTGTAAAAAAAGCATATGCTTTACAGGCTGGCCGTGAAATCCGCATTATCGTAGAAGAAGATCGTCTTGATGATGAAAAAGCAATGCTTCTTGCTCGTAACATTGCCCGAAAGATCGAACAAGACATATCATTCCCAGGTCAGATAAAGGTAAACGTTATTCGTGAAAAACGCGCTATAGAGTACGCTCGTTAATAGGCTTAATGAAATGAACACTCGTAAAATTTTAATGGTCGGCGACATTGTTGGTGTCGCCGGTCGTACGATCTTTCAAAGACATATCGATGTTCTTACTAGCAAGTATGGAATCCACTTTTTAATTGTTAATGGTGAAAACAGCGCCCATGGTATTGGTATTACCCCACGGTTAGTTGAATTTTTCAAGAAAAGCGGTGTCGATGTTATTACGTCAGGCAATCATATCTGGCACAAAAAAGAGATTTACCCTTATTTGTCTGCCCACCAAGATCTTTTAAGACCGGCCAATTTCCCATCCGGGGTTCCCGGTGTTGGAGTTACCGTTGTGCGTAAGAATGGAATCTCTTACGCAGTTGTCAACCTTTTGGGACGTGTCTTTATGCGTGAAAATCTTGATTGTCCGTTTAAAGCACTTGATACTATTTTGACCTATGTACGGGATAAAGCGCGCATAATATTTGTAGATTTTCATGCTGAAGCAACATCAGAAAAGCAAGCGCTTGCAACATATTTTGATGGACGCGTTACAGCGGTTGTAGGGACTCATACACATGTACAAACAGCTGACGAACGCATTATGCCTCATGGTACTGCTTATATTACCGATGTAGGTATGGCAGGCGCGGTTAATTCTTTATTGGGCATGGAAGCACAACCTATCATCCAACATTTTTTAACACAAATGCCTACAAAGTTTTCTGTTGAAACTAATCCTCCTTATATATTAAATGGTGTAGTTATTGAGGTAGATGTAACAAACGGACATGCTGTATCAATCGAGCGTGTACGTGTGCTTGATGAGCGAGCTGCAGTTGAAACAGAACATGTAGATTCAATGCTTGGAGGCTGGTAATCTACAGCTTTATAAGGAGTTTAACCTCACGTGATTTTTGTTTTATTGCTCTATGCACTTTTTGCAACAGTTTTTCCTTTGTGCAAAGTTGCCTTTACTTATTATATTTCACCAATATTTTTTACAGGTTGTTGTCTTCTTTTAGCAGGGACTTTATTACTCATGTATGTAGCTATAACTAACAAAAAGAGCCTGCACTTGAAAAGAAGCTATATTCCGCCATTAGCAATGCTTATTGTATGCAATATTTTTCTTACAAATGTTTGCGAACGATGGGGTCTACAATACCTTTCTTCGGTTAAAACTTCTTTTATTTATAACTTGTCTCCTTTCTTTTCGGCTATATTGTCTTATTTTTTGTTGTCAGAGTCGATGACTTGGAAAAAATGGCTTGGTCTTAGTATTGGATTTTTGGGCTTTATTCCCTATTTTATAGAAAAGTCAGCTGGAGAATGTGCTTCAGGTGGTTTTTTATGTTTTTCTTGGGCTGAGCTGGCATTGGTTATAGCGGCTATTTCAACTGTTATCGGGTGGATTGGTATGCGTAAACTTGTGCTGCAAGGAGGCTCTTGTCTGGTTGGGAACGGAATTAGTATGTTTGTAGGAGGGTGCATGGTGCTCGTTGCTTCCCGTTGTCTTGAGTCATGGACACCATTTCCTGTGCATGACTGGGCACACGCGTTGATGTACATTGTCTTAACAACGGGTATATCATATGTAATTGCTTATAACATATATGGAAAGTTGCTTAGACGGTATACTGCGACTTTTATAACAATGGCCGGACTTACAAGTCCATTGTTTACCGCATTATTTGGCAGATTACTGTTAAGTGAATCTGTTTCTTGGACCTTTTTCTTTTCCATGGCGATGGTTGGCATTGGATTAACAATTTTTCATTCTCAAGAGATCAAAGGAAGACCATGTTCTTAGTTTTATTAGTCTATTTCCTTTTATCAAGTACGTTTGTTATTGGTAAAGCTGCGTTGGCATATTCACAGCCAATTTTTCTGATTGCTGTTCGTATGGGTCTTGCGGGAATGCTGTTGCTTGCATATCTTTATTTCTTCGAAAAGAAGCAGCTTAAATTTAAAAAAGAGGATTTAGGACTTTTTGCTCAAATAGTTCTATTCCATATATACCTCAGTTTTGTTTTAGAATTTGTAGCATATAGATACGTTTCAGCTTCTAAAGCAGCTTTTATGTTTAATCTATCTCCTTTTGTAACAGCATTGTTTGCTTACATATTTTTCAATGAACGTATGACGGGTCGTCAGTGGATTGGTATGCTTCTTGGTTTTGCCGGCACATTGCCTATGCTTATGG
Organism: uncultured Pseudomonadota bacterium; assembly: GCA_964595035.1. Classification (GTDB taxonomy): domain Bacteria; phylum Babelota; class Babeliae; order Babelales; family Vermiphilaceae; genus JAKASV01. The sequence goes on along the minus strand of CAZQNW010000015.1, from coordinate 8,791 downwards.
GACCAGGGCAAGCAGCTGAACAGGCTTCGATGCATATCGGGTTTTTATCTCTTCCGGAACTCTGTCTTCTTGGTTCAGTTGTCGCGGCAGCATACGGTTGGATTGTTATGACAAAACTGGTAGTTAATAAACACTATTCACCTATTTTTGTTAATGGCATAGGAATGTTGTGTGGCGGATTTGCTGCATTGTTAACATCTTTTGCTCTTGAAAAAAAACCGCTTTTAAAATGTGTCTCAGAATCAATGAATCTTAATGCTCTCAAGCAAACACTCAACACGACTTTGTTTTGTTGTACATTGTCAGATTTTTTGATTTTTATGGGTTACGTCTTGCTTTTGATACTAGTAGCAAATATTATATTTTATAATTCTTACGGTTTTCTCCTTAAGAAATATACGCCAACTTTCTTGTCATTGGTGGGTCTTTTGTGCCCATTGTTTACTGCGTTCTTAGGATGGATATTTTTAGGTGAAAAAGTTACATGGATCTTTTTTGTATCCTTAGCGGTCGTTTTACTTGGAGCTTATATTTTTTATCAAGATGAGTTGAGGGGTTCTACTGAACAATAAAAATTATATATAAAATAAAAACACACACGGAATTGCAAAGATTCGTGTGTGTTTTTATTTTATATCATAACAATAGCTACTACCAGCCCTTTTCAATTTGGGACATAATAGCTTTTTTAATGGCAGCGTGATGGGCGCTTCTTTTGACTGTTTTGCGAGCAGCTGCTTTTTTAACAGCTTTACGTGCGCCAGCCCTTTTGATAGCCTTACGTGCAACAGCGCGTTTTACGGCTTTACGGGCGACTGCTTTTTTTACGGCTTTACGAGTTACAGCCTTTTTGACTGTTTTACGTGCAACAGCGCGTTTTACAGTCTTTTTTGCTGCGGTGCGTTTAACCGCTTTACGTACGGCAGTACGTTTTACTGCTTTTTTTGCAGTACGTTTAACAGCCTTTTTTGCTGTTTTTCTTTTTACTGCCATCGTTATCTCCTTCCTTGATAGTTGGACGATACCATACATCTTTATAATTTTCAAATTTTAAATTTATCCATTCAATTTTATGATAGCAAAACATTCTTAGAGAAATCAATAATTATGATCTTTTTAAAAATTCATACAATAAAATTCAATATTTATTTTCATAAAAAAGAAATGTGTGTTCGTAAAAATACCATTCAGATCAATTATTAGGAGACTTGTATTTTTTCAGTTGCTTCATTTTTGATATATTTGCAATAATATAACATAGGGAAGATATAGTTCTTTTTTTAGGGGGATATCATGAAAAATGAATATTTTTTCTTATATTATTTTTTTGTTTTTTTAAGACTATTGTTAATAAGCATGTGTTGTACTGTATGCATTTATATTATGTGTAATGCGTCTTTTCCTTTATCAACTAAGCGCTATAATGAGGTTGCATATGCAACAACGCATAATGGGCAATCATATAAAAAATCGATAATTCATAATCAAGATAAAACAATTACTGAACAGCTTAATGCCGGTATTCGCGCAATAAAAATACCTTTGTGGTACGGAGCAGATGAACAGAAAAAAACATGTATATGCGCATGCCATGGCATAAGTAAGTCTTTACTTTTGAATATTCCCGAGCAAAAAATTATTGAACAAGTACCATTAATTTTTAGAAAGTATGTTCAACATCTTATCAATGATGTCAGGCCTGTTCTTAAGGTTATTCATGATGCGTTGCGTATAACCTATGGTGCTACAGATGATATGTGCGGTATCCTGAATTTTCCTCATGGAATCTTGGATCCGGCATGCCAACCGTTTAAAAATATTTGCAATGAAGTTGCATTGTTTTTGCGCAATCATCGGCAAGAAATCGTTACGCTGATTCTTGAAGATTTCACTGAAAATATTGATCTTATTGCCTCAGATATTAGTTCAAGTGAACTAAGTAAATATATACATACACAAGATATTCAAAAGCCATGGCCCACACTTGGCGAACTGGTGGATTCCGATAAACGCCTGGTCATATTACTAAGCAGTAAAAATTATGATCGGATTAAACAGTATCCTTGGTTATCTCCTCTTTGGGATTTTGCATGGGACACACAGTTTTCATTTAAATCTTTTGCGGAGATGCGTCATGAAAGTGTGCCTAATAGAGGGAAAGAAGCATTTAGTATGCGCCATGAAGGTCCTAAGAATAAACTGTTTATTGTATATCATTTTGTTACACCTTTTGTTGGCGGTGATATAAGATGGGCCAGGCGTATTAATAGGTATTCAATTCTGAAAAAAAGATTGGAAAAATTGGCTCATATGACTGGTCATATACCAAATTTTGTACAGGTAGATTTTTTTGAATATCCCAACAATGATATTTTCAGAGTTATCAATAGTCTTAATGGTATTGCTTAATAATCCTACTTTTAACCATTGCTCTGGTATACCGGCAAAAAGCGGGGCACTTTAAAATCTCACAGCAAATTTTGTTTTCGTTCTATGCGCAGAGTATACTAATACTAGTTATCTGGTATTGAAAAAGGCACATGGTTGTATCCAAAGGAAAAAGATAAAAGTATGGCACAATTACCTAATCGTGAAATGCATTTTGCAGATTGGTACCAAGAAGTTATTTATCAGGCTGAACTTGTTGATCAGGCACCTGTTCGTGGTTGCTTTGTCATTCGCCCTTATGGTTACGCAATTTGGGAAATGATTCAAACAGAGCTTGATAGGTGTATTAAAGCAACGGGCCATGAAAATGCGGCATTTCCATTACTTATTCCTGAATCATTTTTGAAAAAAGAAGCTGAACATGTTGAAGGTTTTGCTCCTGAACTGGCTGTTGTTACTCACGCCGGTGGCAAAGAATTGGAAGAGCCTTTAGTTGTTCGTCCTACATCAGAAACAATAATTCATTACATGTTTGCGCGTTGGATAAAATCTTGGCGTGATTTGCCTCTCAAAGTAAACCAGTGGGCTAACGTAGTTCGTTGGGAGATGAGGCCCCGTGCATTTTTAAGAACAACAGAATTTTTTTGGCAAGAGGGTCATACGGCACATGAAACATTGCAAGAAGCAGAAGCAGAAGTTGCGTTAATGCTTGAGCAATACCGTCACATATATGAAAACTATCTAGCCGTTCCTGTTGTTCCGGGACCTAAATCAGCAGGAGAAAAATTTCCCGGAGCAGATATAACTATGACCTTGGAAGCCATGATGCCTGATGGTCGCGCGTTACAATGTTGCACCTCGCACCTCATTTCTCGTGACTTTGCGCGTGCATTTAATATGACCTACCAGAATCGCGAAGGTAGTGTTGATTATCCTTACCTGACAAGTTGGGGTTTTACAACACGTAGCCTTGGTGCCCTTATTATGACGCATGGAGATAGCAAAGGACTTGTGTTACCCCCAAAAATTGCGCCTATACAGATTGTTATTATTCCTATCGTCAAAGAAGGTGCGGATAATGAGTCGGTAATTGTTGCCGCACGTACCTTAGCAGAAAATCTTGCCAAACAAGGTATGCGCGTTATGCTTGATGAAGATACTCATAAAACCCCTGGTTCTAAGTTCTATCATTGGGAAGTAAAAGGTGTTCCACTCCGTGTTGAAATTGGGCCACGTGATGTAGCTCAACAGCATGTTACCGTTGTGGACCGTCTGACATCGACAAAGCAGGCAATGCCTTTTGATGGTATTATAAACTCACTTATTGCAATGCTTGAAAAAACTCAGCAGGATATGTTCTCGAAAGCAAAAGAACGATCAAAAAACCTTTGGTATCATCAAGAAAAATTGCATGATTTTGCTCAACTAATTGAAGAAAAACCCGGTTTTTACCAAACAGGTTGGTGTGGCAGACCTGAGTGTGAACAAAAATTAAAAGAATATAAAGTATCTATCCGTTGTGTATTGCAGGACAAAACATTTAATACATGCTTCAATTGCAATGAGCCAAGCAAAACAGACGTGTTAATTGCAAAGTCATATTAAAAAGCAAGAGATTCATATTATTGAAAATTTATACATATATATGCTTATGCCGCAGGAGGCATAAGCATATGAAATTTTTATTGAAGAACCTTTCATAGTACGTATCTGATCTTTATTTTTACATATTTTCTATGGTATGATGCTTTTTGATACTATATTTCTTGTTATACTAACTGCGAGGTGTCGTATGGAGCATCTATTTGAGCAATTTAAAGTATATTTACTTACAGAAAAAAGGGTGTCGACAAATACACTTGAGGCATATAGTGCTGATCTTAGACAATTATTGGATTTTATAGAAGAAAAGGCACTCCTGCCGGAAGATATACAACAAGCTGATCTTAAAGAATTTCTTGCTACCCTTAAAAAACAGGAGCTTAGTGCCCGCAGTATGGCACGCAAGGTATCATCGATTAAAGCTTTTTTCGGTTATATAAGCCGTTATCATGGCCTTGAAAATTGTTCGGAGTCACTTATTTTCCCCAAACTTGACAAGCGGCTTCCTCAATGCTTATCAGAACATGATGTTGAAGCTTTATTGACGGTTGCGGCAGCAGATCACACAAAAATGGGTTTGCGCAATAGGGCAATGTTAACCCTTTTGTATGTGACTGGTATGAGAATAAGCGAACTTACCGGGTTGTGTATTACCGATATACGGAATGATGTGCATCTATTGGCTGTTAGAGGCAAGGGAGGCAAGGGAAGGCTTATACCTGTGCCGGAAAGCGTTCTTGCGCTCATAGATCAATATAGGCAAAGTACTGTTGAAATGCTTAAGGACAAACATCCTACAATAGAAGATGTTCCCTACGTGTTTCCTGTCTATTATAAAGGTGGCATAAAACCGATGACGCGTCAGGCTTGTTGGTCAATTATCAAAAAAATATGGGCTAAGACCGGTATACAAAAAAAAATATCACCTCATATGCTGCGTCACTCCTTGGCAACGCATATGCTTAAAAATGGGGCAGATTTACGCTCATTACAGATGCTTTTGGGGCATGAGAATCTTGCTACCGTTCAGATTTATACGCATTTGGATACAAGTTATGTAAGATCAATCTATGATGCTAAGCATCCACGTTCTTAAAAATCAATCTTTCGTCTTTTTCTATTTGATTGTACACTATGTAATACCCACGTATTAATGTGTCTATGATTGATTTAGAAAAGGTTTTTATATGGATAATAGATTTACTGTTAATCAAAAATCTTTAATGACTATTTTGGCGTCGATGCAACCAATGTGTACTAAGCGTACGACGCTTGACGCAACGTCATCCATCTTGTTTCAGGTAGGGCATAGGGAATTGGTACTCAAGGCTACTGATTTAGAAATAAGTTTACAATCAAGTTATACATTAGAGGCAAGTACTCTAGAAGAACCTTGTTCATTCCTTGTTTCCGGTAGGCGCATTTTTGAATTGGTCAAAGAGCTTGAGGGGTTAATTGAATTTACCATCAGTGGTTCTCAGCTTGAACTAAGGGCGGGAGCAGTGAACTTGTCTTTGCATATCAAAGATGCTCAAGAGTTTCCTCCTTTTCCTGAGCGTATTGAAAATCTGATGCAGTTTGATGCTGACTTTCTGCTTAATTTTCTTAATAGCGTTGCTTATTTGATTCCTCAAAACAATGCAAATCCAGCTTTAAACGGTCTTTTGATGGAGATCTCTTCATCAGGATTGAAGATGACGACAACCGATGGACATTGTTTAGCGCAAGTTACCGCTTCACGCTATACGTTAGAGGATTCAAAAAACTGGTTATTACCGCGTCGTGCTGTATTTGAAATAAAGAAATTGCTTGAAGGGTTGTCGGAACCTATCATATTTTTGGGAACATGTGGTAGCCAATTAGTCTTTTCCGGTAATACCTTTAACTTCTTTACGCGACTTCTTGCAGATCCTTTTCCTAGTTATCAGGCAATTCTTGAGCGTGAAGGATTTTCTCCTGCTGTTGTAGATCGCAATACGTTTATAAAGACATTGCGCAGGTCAGCTTGTTTGCTATCAGGACAATTTATCGCAACACAATTCTGCTTTAATGAAAAAAACATTAAAGTTTCTATGCTTAATAAAGAAGTTGGAAAGCTTGAAGAAGATGTTCCTATGAATAGTTTTGGTGGGGGATCTCTTGATATTCGTTTTTATGCTCCTTATTTATTAAATGGACTTCAGGCTTTTTCGGATGAACATGTATCTTTTTACTTAAAAGGTTCTACTAACCCTATTATATTTCAGTCTTCGCAACAAGATATGCAAATGCTCTATCTTGTTATGCCAGTTTCTGCAGTACAGGGTTCGTAATAGGTATAGTTGTGCAAATACATTCCATAGAACTTAAAAATTTTCGCTGCTTTCCTCATAAGATAGTCAAATTTGATTCAAATTTGGTTATTATTGAAGGTGATAATGGGTCAGGCAAGACAAGTTTACTTGAAGCCATGCATTATGGTTGTTATTTAAGGTCTTTTAGGACCTACAATCCTCGTTATATGGTAGCGCATGGGCAGGAATCATTTTTTATTAAGCTTCATATAGACGAGGGAGAGTTATTACCTGCTGATCATGAAATCCAGATTGGATTTATAGGTAAGCGCCGCTCGGTAAAGCTTAATCAGCATCCTATTTGTTCTTATAAGGAACTGATGGAATCATACAGGGTTATTACGATTACCGAAGATGATCTTGGACTTATTACCGGTGGACCCGAAGTGCGTCGTACCTTTGTTGATACGGCACTTATTTTAGGGAACCCTCTATTTACAAAAACATTAGCCGATCTTAAAAAAATTATTGACCAAAGGACAAGTCTTATTACGCAAAGAAGTTCTAACCTCGATGTATTCAAATTATGGACACAACAACTCTGGGAACAAAGCCGCTTTATACAACAAGAACGCATAGCTTTGTTGACCAAGATTGAAAAACAGGCGCAGAAACTTATTCAGGAAATGTTTAATGGGAGCTATACGTTAACCATAGATTATAGACCCAAGGTTGATCTTAAAGAGTATTCTTTTGAAGAATGGTTTAAAGCGCACTCTTCATTATACGAGCAAGAAACTATCATGGGACGGTCTTTATTCGGGGCACATTTAGATGATTTTGTCATTAAATTTCAAGATAATCATTCCAAGATCTATGCCTCTCGAGGGCAGCAAAAGCTTCTCGTTATGCTTATAAAAATGGCTCAAGTTCATGAAATTGCCTTGGTAAAAGGGCCTGCTGTTTTATTACTGGATGATTTTTTAACAGATTTTGACCGGAAAAGGGCAGAATTGTGCTTAAAAATTTTGTGCGGTTTGCATGGGCAGATAATCTTAACGACACCACTTGCTTCGGATTGGCTTAGTGGTATGATAAAAACACTTGGCGGACAGCGAATTGTACTATCTTAGTGATTATGCGCTATTATATAGTATTTTTTATTTTCAATAACTTGACAACTATAAAGAATCGTATAGACTAGTTGATAACAAGGTTGAAGTGAGCTATAAAAATACGCATATATTTGTTTTAAAAAACTTGACATACTAAATAATTCGGTTAACATTGAATTATTGAAATTGTGTTTTCATGTTATTTCGAATACTCTTTTCAATTATTTTAATTTAGGCTTCATTACTACTCTCCTTTTTTCCATCGCATTGATTTCGGTCAATGCGGTGGTTTTTTTTTGTTCTCATATATTTCTTATGTTAGCATACATAGAGAGGGAAGATTATGAAGGCAATATTAATTTTTTGTGGTGTGGTTTTAATACATCTGGTCACATATACTTCTACTTCAGAAAGTGATAGGCTGCTTTATAGCTATCCTGTAGCAGAATACAAAGTAGCCGGGACTACTCATATACTTATTTTGAATCAATATTTACACCAGAAACGCGAACTTTATGATATGAATATTGATTCTCGAAATACGATAAAAATGCTCATGTCCTGGTATAACCCGGCTGGGGTAGTCTTGCTCCCCAATTTTTTAGGCTTCAGTTTTATAGATAATGGCCGTATTCGCATAAAATATTTTGAAAAGCGGTCCGTTAGGTCTCTTGAAATTTATGAACCGATTTATGGCATTGAATTGGTCCATTGGCTTGATGATGAAACCTGCTATTTCCATGCTATAGCACACGGACATTATGCATTATTTACATTAACATCTGATGAAATTCTGACGTGTGTACTAAAGAGTTCCGATGCGGATTATATATATCCCAATTACATGGATTCCAACCTTTTTTTTATTGAATCTACTGAATTGGAAGGATACAGTAGATATAACTTTTGTGTACTGCCTTTGCATGCTTCTTCAAAAGAAAAAGAAAATCTTATCAGTTTAGGAAGTTCTCCCCATGTCATGTTGCAGATGTTTTCGCCAACTAGGGGAGCGGTGTTAGTTGATAAAGGTAGCGATGGCAAGGTCTTTTTATTTGAGTATGTAGAACTTTTCGAACAAGTTGGAGCATGGCATGCAAAATCTCTTTTTGTTTTTTCCATATCTAAAAAGTTATTATCGTATGGTCCGGCAAGAGTATATGAATCTCTTTTGCCTTTTGTTCCAAAAGAAGTAGGATCACGGATTTATTTTAGTAGTTTTAATCCTGACCATGATTGCATGACGTTATATTATTACAATAAGGAAACAAAAAACATTACTATTTTAATACAAAAGCAAGAAGATCTTTTTGTTCCTGTTATATGTGATACTATGTGTTGTTATGGGGGAGCGGTTTCTACTATTGAGTTTCTGGATATGTACGAGCCAGAAATATGATCGTCGACTAATTTGTG
>CAZQNW010000014.1:10710-21791 GCA_964595035.1 uncultured Pseudomonadota bacterium | reverse complement strand
TGATAGGTTATTCATTAAAACGGTTTAGCGGCGCGTTTATTACTATTGTTTTAACATTGTTAGGTTTATTCTTACTTCATCAATTTCAGATTATAAATCTTTCTTTCAATGTAGATAAATTGCAAGAATGCTTTGGTCTTGTGTCAACACAGGACTCTACATTGCTTTGTGCATATTGGAATTGGGTGAAGGCACATGTAATTCTTGTTTTGAGCTTTTTTATTGGGTTTTTAATTGGAATTCGTCTTGGCTAAGGAGAGCTTTATGGTTAAGCATGCTTCATTTGCCAAAGAGCTTACGAATATTCTTTTGAGAAATAAAATTATTTCCGATAAAGAAGCATATAATTTGCAGCGCTTGTTTAAAGAATCTTCCAAAGAGCATTTTGATGATTTCTTACTTGAACAAGGACTTGTTGCTAAAGAAGATATTTTAAAAGCTCTGAGTCAATTATATAAGGTTCCTGCTGTTGATGTTGTAGGTTACTTTTTTCAGACATTTCTTCTTCATAAATTTCCTAAAGATATTTTACATCGCTATGCCTTTATTCCTATGGATGTTGAAGATGATATTTTGGTTGTTGTTGCCAGTGAGCCTGATGACCCGCGATTACTGTCTATTATAGGTGATTATGTTTCCTATGATGTTCGGTTTACAGTGGGTATTAGAAGGGATATAACAAGTGCCATAACAGAATTTTATGACCAAGCGATTACGGAGGTTCCTCAAGACATTGACCTCCGATCTGAGCGTCTAGAGGATCGTTGGGTACGCCAGGAAAAAGCTGAAAAAGATTTTGATGATACATTTCCGATAAGCGATGAAGACGTATTGGATTAGTTGTGAAAGAAGAATCTGTTATTGATTTTGTTAATAAGCTTATTTGTGATGCTATTGATCATAGAGCGTCAGATATTCATCTTGAACCGTATGAAAACGTGTTGCGTATCAGGTGGCGCATAGATGGGGTTCTTTATGATAAAGAAACGATCTCGGGTTCAGGTATAACTCATATAAGTTCACGCATCAAGGTATTAGCTCAGATTGATACGACAGAAAAACGTGTTCCTCATGATGGTAAGTTCAAAATTAATGTTCAGGGACAAGATATAGATTTGCGTGTTTCAACATTCCCTTCTATTTATGGTGAAAAAGTTGTTGTACGTATTCTTGATCGTGATCAGCACATGGTTGCACTCGAAAAACTCGGATTTAGCGAGCAGATGCTTGCCGATTTTAGGACATTGCTGGCGCGCTCGAGTGGTTTTTTTTTAGTTTCAGGTCCAACCGGTTCAGGTAAGACAACGACACTCTATGCTGCATTGTCATCGTTACTTTCTTCTGAAAAAAATATTGTAACTTTAGAAGATCCTGTTGAATATACACTATCAGGTATTACTCAATCTCAAATTAATCCCGAAGTAGGATTTACATTCGAAACAGGTATGCGCTCATTATTAAGACAAGATCCTGATATCATAATGATTGGGGAAATTAGAGATAAACAAACTGCTCAAGTAGCCATTGAAGCTTCATTGACAGGTCATTTGGTTTTAAGCACTATCCATACGAATGATGCTTCGACTGTGATTATGCGCCTTATTGACATGGGTATTGAACCTTTTTTAATTAATGCGGCAGTGAGTGGTGTTTTAGCTCAGCGCCTTGCACGTACTATTTGTCCTTGTTGTCGTGTCAAAGTTGATCCTGATGATCAGGAAATTGTGCTTTTGAATAGACTTGGGTATGGGCCTATACCATTATATAAAGGGGCAGGTTGTTCGGAGTGCTTTAATCTTGGGTATAAAGGTCGTATTGGAATTTTTGAATTATTAACGGTGACACCTTCTCTCCGGTCTAAAATCATGCAAAGGCCTGATATAGATATAGTAGTTAATCAGGCGCTTGCTGCTGGAATGAAACCATTAATTACTGATGGGTTATCCAAGGTGCAACAAGGATGTATAACATTACATGAACTTGTACGTGTACTTTTATAAGTTATGACGCTATTCTTTCTTGATAGTGTTTTTCTAATATAGTTTTCAGTTCTTGTATGTAATGTTTTGTAGTTGCCGGATGTTCTTGTATATGTTGAAGTATCTTACAAGCCTCTTGTAAAGGAACTAGTGAATTTGCTCCTAGAATATTATGTTCCTCGTCTGAGTGCGCAAAAAGGTATTGGAGTGCTTCATGGTTTGTGCGATACGATATAAAAAAATCTTGTAAAAACAAAGGAAGTTCATCAGGTTTTTCTATAACATGGGCAATATGCGATGCCAGATATTCCTGGTAATCATAGGCTGTAAATAAATCATGATGATTTCTTAAAAAATGAGGGAGACACGGCATAAACTGCATTACAGGAATTTGCGGTTTTGAATCTTCAGATTTTCTTTTTTTAGCAGGCTGTTTCATATCCATAGTTTGGTTATATTCATAAAGGTATACTGTGGCATCATGCATTACGGACGTATATAACATTGGTTCAGTACTACTATCAAGTAATAAAGGCAAAAATTTTTGCTGGGGTTTGAAATATTTATGAAAAAGATGCTGAGTTGCGCCTCCATAGCAAATTACCTGTTCTCTTAATATACGTACGTATTCGGTATATGAAGTACGTAGAGAGGGGCATTCTCTTTGATAGTACTGTATAAGTTGTATAAAATTTTGAGCTTGTGAATTAAGGTATGATAAACTACAGCTTGGGCTTATTTTATGGTGTTCGATAAAGGCCAATAAGAGTGTTAACATATGAGTTAAAAGCTTAAGCTCATGATGTTGTCTTATCCAGAGCAGTTCATTACATAGCTTGTGAAACGTATTTTGATTGATAAGATACATGCATACATAATATATGTTTGAAAGAGAAAATATTTCATGCGGTGGGATGTCGTCGTCAAAAGGTAGTTCCCTATGTTCAATAGAGGATATAACCTGTGTCGTAATTCTGGAATGAGCTAAGGCTACATCAGCATTAAATTCATCATATCTTCGTGATGCTAATGTTGCAATTAGAAGTTCTAAAAAAAAAGCCTGTTCATATAACAATGATGCTTGAGTATTATAATGTACTATCCGGGCTTGAACCGCTTGTTGTTCTGGCATGGCAGTCGTGGGGAATGTCAGCATTGCAAGTATAGATGTTAATAATAGTAGACACAATGCATGTAGCATAATAAATCCTTAGTATCATTATGTACTTAAGGGCATGAACTATAAGCAATGTACCATAAAAAATATTGAATAAAAATAGATGACTCGTTGTAAATGGTCCATCTTATATTTATACTACATTATTATGAAAACAAACTTTTATGAAGATTTACATCATATCTGCTTAAGCGATTTTATTCAGCTTGTAAACCTTTTCGTGTCTGTAGGTGAAAAAAATGTGTTGCATGATATATCTTTGCAAATTTTACCTGGCACAATGCATGTACTGATGGGGGCAAACGGATCAGGAAAGAGCTCATTGGCTTATACCATTATGGGGCATCCTCGCTATAAAGTAACATCAGGTAGTATTATATATGAGGGTAGCGACCTTCTTTCTGTTCCTCATTGGCAACGTGCGTGCAAAGGAATTTTTCTTGCTTTCCAAGCTCCTGTAGCTATTCCGGGATTATCAATTTATTCTTTATTAAAAGAAGCTGTTCGTGCTCGTGATGTTGATGCTTTTTCTTTAGTCGATTATACGGCAAGGATAGAAAGTGCGGCTGATCAGATTGGTGTGAGCAGATCCTGGTTGCATCGTCCCTTGGATAGCGGCTTTTCAGGTGGGGAAAAAAAGAAACTGGAACTTTTGCAGATTCTTGTATTGCAACCTAAGTTAGTTATTCTTGATGAATTAGATTCCGGGCTTGATATTGATACACAATTATTAGTTGCGCGTGTACTTAATACTTATCGTGATCAGCATCCTTTGGCAAGTTTTTTGGTTATTAGCCATCAAAAGGGATTTTTAGATTTGTTGCGTCCTGATTGTGTTCATATCATGCAAGCAGGAACTATTATGCGTTCAGGTGATTCTTCTTTAATTGATTCTATACATTGTGGTGGTTATGAAGGAATTTAATCATTCTTCATGCGACAACTATGTAAAAGGCATCTCGCAGTCTGTTATTGAATATATTAGTGCGAGTAAGCATGAACCTGATTGGATGAGGTCTTGGCGTTTAGCGGCATATGAGCAGTTCAATGCTTTGCCGTTGCCGACATGGGGTGTTGATCTTTCAGCATTGGATGTTGATGATATTTGTTTTTACAGCAAGCCGTTCCAAGCGCAAGCATATTCGTGGCAAGATGTGCCTGCAGAGATTAAAGATACGTTTGAAAAGTTAGGTATTCCACAAGCTGAACAATATGCTCTTGCCGGTGTGAGTGCTCAATATGAATCTGAAGTGCTGTATGAAAGTCTTAAAGAATCATGGCGCGCACAAGGTGTAATTTTTTGCTCAATGGATTATGCCGTTCAAGCATATCCTGATATTGTTCAGAAATACATGGGCTCGATTGTCCCATTTCACGATAATAAATTTGCTGCTCTTAATAGTGCTGTATGGAGTGGAGGAATGTTTATTTATGTTCCCGAAAAGATAACAGTTGAATTGCCTGTACAAGCATATTTTAGAATACAAGCTGAACATATGGGCCAATTTGAACGTACGTTGATTATAGCGGATAAAGGAAGTTGCATACATTATATTGAAGGCTGTAGCGCTCCTTTGTATTCAACACAAGCTTTGCACAGTGCCGTTGTAGAGATATTTGTAGCGGAGCAAGCTCGTGTACGCTATACTACCATACAAAATTGGTCTACTAATGTATATAACTTAGTCACTAAAAGAGCTCAGGTTGCGGCTGATGGCTATATGGAATGGATCGATGGTAATTTTGGCGGTTGTGCTACTATGAAATACCCATGTATGATTTTACAAGGAGATCGAGCGCAAGGCTATATGATGTCGCTGGCTGTATCGGGAGCAGCACAACATCAGCATACAGGTGGCAAAATTATACATCGTGGATGTTCTACGCGCGCAACTATTGTATCGAAATCATTGTGCCATTCAGGTGGTATTGCATCATACGCGGGAAGTATTAATGTTGAACGAGGTGCTACAGAAGCGCATACTCATGTGCAATGTGATACCCTATTACTTGATGAACATTCAAAAGCAACCTCAAGCCCATACTTGAATGTTGCTATGCCTGACGCACGCATAGGCCACGAAGCAAGTGTAAGTTCTTTAGACGAGTCGCAGATGGTTTATCTTGCAAGCCGCGGCATTGATGCTGCAGTGGCGCGCGTATTGCTTGTTAATGGCTTTGTGACTGATTTTGTTAATGAGCTGCCGATGGAATATGCACTTGAGTTGAATCGTCTTATCTTGCTCGAAATGGATAAATCAATAGGGTGAGATGATGCACTATATTAACGATCAGGTTACTATTAACCTTTCAGCGGAACATCGGTCTGATTCCATGGTAGATATTTCACAGTATGCGCAAAACTCAGATTCATTAACCATTAGCCTTGATAGTGATTGTGAGTTTTATTTATGCGATAAGGGTTGCCAATCATTAAAAAATATTAAGTTTGTTGCCGGACGTGACACCAAACTTATTTTTTTAACAGATCATATATACGACAATGTTGATATTATGTGTTTTGATGGAAGCACTGTTTATTATATACAAGTTGCCCATCTTGATATGTCATGTTATGTACAGCATGTTCTTGTTCATATGCAAGAAAATGCGCGAGCCATTGTGCGTATCTTTCCTTTTCTTGGTAATGCTGCGCAGTGTACCATTAATACTTTGCAAGAACACATAGCTTCACATAGCTTAAGTGATGTATATGTACAAGGTTTTATATCTGAAAAAGCTCAGTTTGATCATAAAGCAATGATATGTGTTCCTCAAGGTATACAGAAGGCTATTATTGCTCAAAAGACAGTTGTTTTTATGGTGGGAAACCAATGCCGAGCTTCTGCTATTCCTTCGTTTAATATAGCAAGCAAAGATGTACATTGTGGGCATGGAGCAGCTATTGGGATGTGTGATGAACTTGAGCAATGGTATCTTAATGCGCGTGGGCTTAGTGAAAAACAGGCTGTGCATGTACTCATTAAAGCGCGATGCTTATCTTATTGCGTAGATGATTTACATAAGAATGTATATAACGAAATTGTTTGTATGCTTGACAGATGTTTGCCGGATTAAAAATAAATAGAGAAAAATTTTTCTTTTAAGCTTGAGCATAAAGCATTATTATGTACATTGCTGAATTATATTTCTAGTATACCTAAATGCTAAAACTGTTTAATTGATGTCGTTTGATGACATGATTTTGTTTTTGCGTTGAATGTGTAGGAGTAAAAGAAACGTGAATAGAGCAACAAAAATCGCTAGCAAAACAGTGGCATTAATACTGTTACTTTTTGCTTGTTCGACGATGTATACAATGGAAAGAGAACGAACTGTTCGTGATGTGTGGCATATGTATTTAAGATCATTGGATGGTTTCTTGGACCTTTTAGACGGCAGAGAACCGGTTGTTGAGCCCTATGTTGGTTTTCATAATATTTTGCATACTCAAGGCGATGGTATTGGGTCGATACAAATTGCTGCGGTACATAAATTAGGGTGTATGTGCAAGTGTAACTTAGGTGTTCCTGAGCAAGAATTTGGGCTTGCCGCTGCTCAACGCTATTTTTCTTTTGCAGCTCAACATGGACATATTGAATCGTTTGAAGAGTTAGCGCGTTGTGCATGTGAGTTAGGAGATTACAGGAGAGCCTTTGATGCCTGGAGACAACAGAGATTTTTAGAAGTTGCGGCTTGTTGTAGGATGGAATCGAAGCGTGAAAGTCTTGAAGAAATCAGTTCGGTACTTAATTTTATTCCTCTTATGTCAAAGAGAGCCAGGCAAAGCACGTATTATAAGGATGCTCTTGAAGCAATACAGGAACGATTACATAGTAACGGAAGTTTGCAGGCTTGTTGCTTGCTTGCGCGATTATACGCGGCTACACATGACAAGCGTGTTATTAACTATGTGCAAGAAGTATTAGCTCCTAGGTTGTCAGAAATAGATTTAGAGGAAGCTTGTCAGTTAATAGAAAAAACACATGCTCATCAGGCCTTGCAAGTAGCTACTGAATCGGGCGATATGCAGGCAACAATGTTATTGGGTTTTGTTCTTTTTTATGAAAGAAATTATAAGCAATCATATTTTTTGCTTAAAAAAGCTTCTCAAGAAGGTATTAACAAGGCTTGTGTGTATCGCATGCTTATGGATATTAATGGTCTTGGAACAAAGCAGTCCTTTTCTTTTGCATATACTCAACTTCAGGAATGGTCAAAAAGCCGTAAAGGAAGAGCATGGATAGCATTATTAGCTTCAATGGTTGATCATGATACTCTTGATATGTTGTCAAAGGCTCAAAATAATGATCAAGCGCGATTTATTTTAGGAACTATACTCTACGCTCAAGGTAATGGTGCAGAAGCATATAAGTACTTACACCCTTTTGCACAAGGACATCAAAATTTTTACGCATCTTATTGTTGCGCTAAAATTTTAAGTAAAAATACGACAAATTCGTCGCGCGAAATAGGAATGTTATATGCGCGGGTCCTTGTTTCACCCGAGGTTGATCAAGATTTATATAAGGAATGTTGGCATGCTTTGCGCGAAATAGCATTAGAAGGTAATGCTACCGGTATAATAGAAATGTGCCGCTTAGGACTGGATGAATCAGTGCCGTTTAGTGATATTGTCGCTATTCTTGATGGTCTGAAGAGAAAAACAAAAAAAGATCAGTTAGACTCTATTGGCTATGCGCATAGTTCCGGATGTATTTTGGCACTGCGTGAAGCTCGAGAGCAAGGTAATAAGAGAGCATCGTTGATGCTGGCAATGCTTTTTGGTATAGAAACATGTATAGCTCAACCTAAGCTCAAAAAAAGTGCTCTTATGAAGGAGGCTTTGAGGTGTATACAAGAGTCTCGAGGTCATGTTATTCCTGAAAAGGATCTCGCGTCTTTAGCATTACATTTAGGGTGCATATGTAAGCAAGAAGATTTGCAGGAACTTGCCTTGGCATATATGGAATATGCTGCGCGGATTGGTTCAGAAGACGCGAATAGAGAATTAGGCTATTTGATGATTTTAAAGAAGGATTTGGCACCTGAAGAGATGAAAAAGGCTCTTGCGCGTATAGAAGAGTCTGCTTTGCGAGGTAACGTTGATGACTTACGTTTGCTCGCTCAATTATATCGCTATAACGCACAATTGGAGTCGGCCAGCCAATGTTGTATTCAGGCCGATATAGCGAAATCATATAAGTTTGCATCAATGGTACTTGAGCGTATTCCTGAAGATAAAGTTGCCAGTCGTATTGTTGGGTGTTTTCTTGCCATGCATGGCGGTTATGCAGATATTCCTGCCGGCCAAGAAGACCGAGCTTACACCTTGCTTAGTCATGGCTTGGCAGAGCCTGTATCAGATACGTTGTCTACTGACTACTACGTTATGGGTTGTTTGTGTTTGCGAAGAGGTTATATAGAACAGGCTAAGCTGTGGTTTGACAAAGATCCAAGCTTCGCTTTATGCGCTTGTGGGAAAGCAGTAATAGATTTTATTGAATTGCCAAGTGACCGTAGATCTCAGGCATTTGATGCCATTGAAAAAGCTGTATCCAATGCACGCAAATACGAAGCAAAGGACAGGGATCGATTTTTTGAATTGGTACTCAATAAAAAGTTCATAGAGCTTCTTAATAATGAAGTTCTTG
Source organism: uncultured Pseudomonadota bacterium (assembly GCA_964595035.1). Classification (GTDB taxonomy): domain Bacteria; phylum Babelota; class Babeliae; order Babelales; family Vermiphilaceae; genus JAKASV01. Next base: position 12,981 of record CAZQNW010000014.1, on the reverse strand, counting down.
TTGGGAATATACGCGCGCAAGTTCTTATGGCTCGCATAGCTATATTAACACATGACAAAGATCTTGGTGTTTCGAAAGAACAGGCTCTGGATTATATTGTTATGGCGTCTGAACGTGGGTGTTCTTCCGCACTAAGTTTTTTAGGATTTTTATACAATCATGGTACAGAGGTTCCTAAACTGGAGAGCAGAGCTTTAATTTTCTTGTTAGGAGCATTAAAAATTAAACAAGTTCCACAACATATTATCAAGGAGATAATGGAAGAACTTGTTATCATTGCATCGCAGAGTGAAATATCAAGGGAAAAAATTATCGCCGCATACTATGCGGCAGCTTTATTGATGTGTTCCGATGTTCCTGAAAATATAAGACAGGCATTATATTTGATACATAATGCAGAGGCTGATAGGACGGATAGATTTTCGCAGGATGTGTCGCTTGCGTCTTGTATTTATGACTCAGGAGCTTGGGCCTGTTTGGAGAGGCTTGCGGATCGTGGCAATGGAGATGCTGCTGCTGCTTTAGGGCTTGCTTATGGGATTCGCTATATGGGTAATCTTATTGATTTTGAGCACTTTAAATCAGAAGGGTGTAAACGGTTAGAACAAGCGCTTTGCAATGGATCTAAGGTTTTGACGGCTCAAGAATTAAGCAAAAAATATCTTGTGTGTGTCAGAAAAAGAGTATTAGAACATCCCGGTTCATATGATGATATTCGTCCTTTATTAGAACGAGCTCATCAACTTGATGCTCATAATGATGAAGTAACCTATATTCTGGCATCACTGTATAGGCAAAAGCTTTTTAGTGATATTCCTTTGTCTAAAAGTATTCGTATGGGGATAGATCTTTTACAGGGTTTAGCCGATAAAGGTCATGAAATTGCCGCGTTAGAAGTTGGCTTAGGTTATCTTGCTCTTAAATTCATGGAAGATTCTGTAAAAAGTTATACTAAAGCGTTGCATTATTTATTTATTGCCGCAAGTAAGGGTAATAAAAGGGCGCTCCTGGTATTGGTTTGTAGCATTGGCAAGGGAAAAAATAAGTATACTAAATTGGTCGCTCGGCAGATTTTTAAGTATATTGATGATCAGATAGCACGATCTGAAATTTCTCAAGAGATAAGGAACTATTTTTTGGGCCTCAAGGCTGTACTTAATCAACAATGGGATATTGCCACCTCTTATTTTGATCAACTTGCGCAAAGTTCATGCCCTGACATAATGGTTGAGATTGCAATGTTGTATTTCCACATAAAAAATGATATCCCCAAAGCCATAAGTTTGACTGTTAAAGCCATTGATATGGCAGGTAAGCAAAAACTTGATCTGTTTCAAATCAATATAGGGCAGCTTTTACAGAGTTTTTTGGCGGATTTGGAACTAAGATCGTGTTCCGATGATATGATCAAGAAATTGGTATCCTGTATACGTATGAAATTGAAACAATATGATTATAGTCTTTAAGACTATGCAAAAAAATTATCCATGATATTCTTATATATAAGAATTTCAAATAGACTAAATATTTAAATTATTTATAACTCATAAATGCGATGAAGAGCAATTGTTTAATGAGGCGTGAGGATTTTCCTGTACTGCGCAGATATATTAATGGGTTTCCGCTGACCTACCTTGATAATGCGGCAACTACCTTAAAGCCGCAGATAGTTTTAGATGCTATAACGAATTTTTATAGTACGTGTGGTGCTAATATATCTCGTGGTATGTATACCTTAGCCGAAGAAGCTACCGTATACTACGAGGATGCGCGGGCAACTATTGCCGGTTTTATACGTGCTATGCCTGATGAAATAGTTTTTACTCATGGAGCTACTGATGGTATCAACGCAGTAGCAAGTACATGGGCTCTTAATAACGTGAAACCTGGTGATGATATTATTGTTACAGCCATGGAGCATCATTCAAACTTATTGCCATGGCAACAATGCGCGTTAAAAACGGGAGCAGTATTAAAAATTGTGCCTTTGCTTGCTGATGGTACGCTTGATATGCGAGTGTTTGAGGAAATGATAGGTCCTAAGACAAAAATTGTTTCAGTGTGTCATGTTTCTAATGTCTTAGGAACGGTTAATGATATCGCATCTATTGTGAGTAAGGCTCATCAAGTTGGTGCCAAGGTGCTTGTTGACGCGGCACAATCGGTAGGGCACAAAAAAATTAATGTACATGAAATGCAGGCTGATTTTCTTGTATTTTCCGGCCATAAGATTATGGGGCCAACTGGGGTTGGCGTATTGTATATAAAAAA
>CAZQNW010000014.1:0-10610 GCA_964595035.1 uncultured Pseudomonadota bacterium | reverse complement strand
GAAGGGCTCATTGATTCAAAAAAAGCTGTTATATATGGTCCTATCGACCAGTTGAGAAAATCAGGGCATATAGTAAGCTTTAACATACAGGGGTGGCATCCTCATGATGTTGCTTTATATTGCGATACGTTTGGTATATGTGTTCGTGCCGGGTTGCAATGTGCTCAGCCTTTAGCAGAATATCTAGGGATAGGTCCTTCGGTGCGCGTTAGTACTTTTGCATATACTACAGAACAAGAAATTGATCGACTGCTGGATGTTTTAAGTACGTAAAATGTGAGGTTTACTTATGGAGTGTAGATACCTTGTTATGGGGCTTTTTGTTACAATGGCAATGCCGTTAGCCAATTGTATGGAGCGGCAGGATCGTACCACTATGCCTAGGTCTACTGGTATAGCATCAGCTTTATATAGGGGGATACAACACGCATTTCCGATTTCTGCTCCTGTACAACAATCGCGTCTTAATAAAATAGGTTCCTTGCTTGTAACACATGTGTTGGGCGAATATTTTTCTGGTCTTGAAGAAATTGGTCAAAGACCGGATAGTTCTAGGTGGTCATTGTTATCAATATTGGGATTTGTAGGACAATGGTTTGCGAGGTTTAGCAAGCTCTTGGATTGCAGAGATAAAGCTTCTTATTTTCTTTGTGAAGAAAAGGGGAAATTACATCGTTGCTATGCTGTTCTAGAACCTCAAAAGTTTCGATCTATGCTTAATCGTTCACGAGTTTCTGCATCATTAGATCAACCGCGTGTTGACGGAAGAGTTTTTGCCCGTAATCTTTTAGTTGAGTTAGGGGCTGTTGGTTTAACTGCTCTAGTTAACAGTTGTCTTTTGAAAAATCTTAGAATTCCCGCGGTACACATATCTCCCTTTGTGCGAGGGGTTGCTGCTAGGATGGTGCAGTCTCTTGTATATAGTGGTATAAAAAGTGCTGTTGTAGAACCAATTATTAATTTTGCAGATCGTGTGCAGCAAAAAGGTTTTAGAGCTGCATGTGATGCACACTGGTACCAACCGTTATATCAAGTAAGTTAAGAATTCACATATAGTAGAGCTCCTATTATTCTTGTTTATTACATGATGGAATTGTAATGCTGAATATGATAATAAACGTTGTATACATTAAAGGGATAATAGTATGTGCAAAGTAATAGTATTGTTTGTATCTTTTTGTTTGATTGGTATCGTACAAGCAAATCAAGAAGAGACTGCTAAAGTGGCTTGCTCCAGTGAGTCAAAATGCGTAACTGTAGAGCAGCCTGCCGGTTTTTTAGAACATAGCGAGCATATTTTAAGTAAGGCTACAATGTTAGCAGTTTCTTGTGTTTTTAAAGGGTGTTCTTTTGTTCGAACATATCCACGGGTTTCTTGTACAATTATTGCGTTAATTCCTTGGATATTGCCCGGATCTCGACGTCGTATGTTAGGACAATGTTCCGGTTTAGTTTGCTATGCGGCCCGTTCTTTGGCGGAATATATTCATAATCGTATGAGTTTATGGCTTGTGGGTTCATTGCCTGATCAAGTAGACAGAACAGAGAGGACACTTAAGCAGGTAGCGGTTAGTTTGGAAGGGCTTAAGGATATGCAAGAACACTATAGCCAGCAATTGCAGGCTGTACAAACAGCGGAAGATATGCAAAGTAAGCAATTACATGATATTTTACAACAATTGGAATTGCTTGAAGGTGAAGTTGCACGTGGAAATATGGATATTCTTGCACGAATAGATATACTTGAACAACGTTATACTACATTATCTGAGGAACAGAAGAAGTTATTGACAGACTATGGGCTGCAATTTGGGAAAAGACTGGATCAGCTTAACGAAGGAATATGTTTATTGCTTAGACAGACAGGTGAGATCCAAGGAGCTTCTTGCTCTCGGCAGGCTCGTTTGAAATTAACTTAATTAAGTAGTGTCTGTAGATTTAATGTTTTTAACTGAATTTTTAAAATAAAAAATATCAACTATTGATTTCAAATAGTTTATTAAGTGATACTGATAGTGACGGTATGCATTAAGGGTTATACATGAAATTCAGGAAGTTTTTTTGGCTTTTGGGTTTATTGATATTAGTTATAGCGAAATTTGCTATAGGAAAGTTTGTTATGGTTTCATGGTTTGGTCGTTTTATAACATTAGAACAAATACAGGCGCATAGTATTGCATTTAAATACTATGTTGGTCAGCACTATGTATTAGCTGTTTTAATGTATGTTGCTATATATACGCTTACTATAGCGATAGGTATTCCTGGTGTAGCTCCGCTCTCTCTTTTGGGAGGGTATTTATTTGGAGCTTTGCTAGGTACTGTTTACGGTGCATTAGGAGCTACTATAGGTTCCTTAATTGCGTTTATTGTAGTTCGCTATGTGTTACGCAATTGGGTTAAACGCAAATTTGGGGATCAGCTGGATGGTTTTAATAAACAGATGAAAAGGTATGGAGCAAACTATTTATTGATGGTTCATTATGCTTCAATTATCCCATTTTTCTTAATTAATTCTCTGGCTGCGGTATCTGATATTAATTTGTGGACATTCGTTTGGACAACGGTTATTGGATTTATTCCGATAGCTCTTTTGTATTCATTTGCGGGCCGTGAACTGGCAACAATCAGGTCAGTTCAGGATATTTTAACGCCGCCTATTATAACGATATTCGTTATTCTTATCTTGCTTGCTTTTATTCCTATTGTAATCAAGCATTATAAACGTTCAGAATAAAGCATTAACTTTATACTGCTTTAAGTATTGTTGTGTAGTATTAATCCATGTATCTAAGTCGCAACGCACCGAATCAAAATCAGGTTTTCCTTTTTTTAAATTGAGAACCGAACCGGCTATACCGGTTTGCAAAGCGCCGTATATATTCTCCGGTTGATTATCAATAAAAAAGCATTCAGATGCATCAAGACCGTATTCCAATAATAGATGCTGATATATTTTAGGATCCGGTTTTAAAAGCCCGCAGTCACCGGAAATGACTATGCCGGAAAATAAGCTGAAGAATTCCGGATATTTCATATAAATATGTGTAAATGATTCAGCATCCCAGTTAGATAATATGTAGACGCAATGTCCTTGAGCGATACATTCTTGGACGAACATGGTCCCCTCTTTGATGAGTTCTTGCGTTTTAGCCATGCTTTTGGGCTCAAAAATAGCATTGGCGAGGTCCCAAAGGGGATGGGCAGTCGTTAATTTCTTCTCAATTTTTGCGAGTATTTTTTTAGAAGGAATGCCCTTAAGCCAATCGCACATAATTCCCGGCAATTGTTGTCCTGTTTCATCACAAGGGATGATCTCAGTTTCGGAATAAGGGTTAATTTCGCCCAGTATAGTAAAAAATGTTGTACGGGGATTTGACATGGTACTTAATGCAAAAAAAGCCAGTTTTAAAAGACCGGCCTTATGTGTTACCGCGGATTTATTTGTGTTTAAAAGAACCCCTCCCAAATCAAAAATGATATGCGCGGTTCCTATATTTAAGGTTAAAAGACTTAGTATGCCGGCTATTAAAACATGACAGTTGGTGCTTTTCATTATTTTTCCCTTAATAGAAATTATTTACTGGTAATTGTAGGCTTAAAATTAGTGTATAGGTTTATAGCTGGATAGCAAATGGTGACATGTTTTAGTAGTTTTACCTTGTGTCATTTAGAGCTATACTATTGCTGCTTATTTTTATTGTTGATATAAGAACTTATTATACTATAGGTAATTTAAGAACTATGGATCCAGAACAAATATACCGTGAAAGACTTTTGGAACATTACCATCATCCTCGTAATGTGGGAACACTAGAACATCCTGATTTCTCCTCGACAGAATATAATCATTCATGTGGAGATCAGATTCAGATGGAAGGTCACATTCATGATGGTATCCTTGCTGACCTTAAATTTGTTGGCGTAGGATGTATTTTAAGTCAGTCGGTTGCTTCTATGCTAACTGAATTATGTAAGGGTAAATCTTTACAAGAAGTATTGGCTTTAGATAAAGATTATATAATGTCGTTAATAGGTATGTCCTTGGGACCGACAAGGTTGCATTGTGCGTTATTGCCGCTCTATGCTTTACAACATGGCATTCAAGCCTATCAGAAAGAACAGGAAGCTGATGAATTGCTGTAAAAAGGAGCTCTAATTGCTTGATTATGCAAAGGTATTGTTAGAACTGGAACATATTTCATCCAGTATATTTAAGGATGTTTCTGACGAATTTAATCAAGCACAAGCTATTTGGCAGACGATCGCGCATAATGAATTGTTCTTAGCTGCTGTACAAACATCAGACTTTAATGTTCCGCTATCTGAGTGGCATGGCAAGATAGGGCAATATTATGCTGTTGATGCCAAGAAGATTAAATCTAAAACGCTGATTGCCGTAGATGGGTCTCAAATATATCCTGATAGGCATCAAGGATCAACCTGTTTTCTTATCAATATTGGCTTAGTGGTTATCAGTTATGGCATTGAAGGACGTAAAGTTCTGTTTGAATCTAATCCTAGGGTGTTTGATGGTGATGATGAGCTTTCTACGCGAGGGTATGCCCTAGATGTCGTAAACTGTCGTAGAGAAGAGCATGAATTTTTAACAGGTGTTGCCATTGCGTCAAAGTTAAAAAAGGAGTGCATTCCTGATGAACAGTTGCTGCTGCTTTTTGACGGTTCTTTGATTTTTTGGCATTTGGAGTCAAAAGATTCCATGTTGCGTCTTGAATTTTTATCACGCTATTGTGCGAGTCTGGATGCTTTGTATAAGCTTCAAGTTCCTTATGCGGGTTACATCAGTGTTCCTCGCAATAAGGATCTTGTGAATTTATTGCGCTTTGCGGTGCAAGAAGAGTTTTTTAAGGAAAATATTCATGTGCTGTTGGATCATATCCTTGATGTTCATGTGTGCAGTTTTTTCCTTGAGCCTTATACTAGGTCGACTGTTTTTAAGCATAAATCAAAGTTGAGTTTGTCATATCCTGAACATATACAACCCTACTTTTTCTATATTCATGTAGGTTCTGAAATTGCCCGCATTGAAATTCCCGCGTGGATTGCGGCGGATGAAAATTTGGTTGATACTCTTGCCGGTATGATTTTAGATAATACGCTTAAGGGTAGAGGATATCCGGTCGTTCTTGCTGAGTCTCATGAACAGGCTGTTGTCAAAGGGGCAGATAGAGATTTTTTTTATCATCTTATCCAAAAAATTGGGTTGGATAAGCGTCGTCATATTGCACTCTCTCAAAAGAGTGTCAAAAAAAGAGGCATTGGTATATAACATGTTATAAAGAAGCAACCCTATCTAGGTAGGGTTGCTCTGCTAAAACTTCAAGATCTACGTGAACTTAGCCTAAAAATTTTTTGAAAAAACTGCGTATAGATCCTTCATGATTATCGGTACTGGTTCCAATCTGTTCAGAATAATCTGTGAGTAGTTTCTTTGCTTCTGTTGATAATTTTTTAGGAATATGACAATTGGTTATGACTACGAGGTTGCCATAGCTTTTGCTGCGCAATCTTTGGAATCCCTTACCAACAGCAATAATCTTTTCTCCTACCGGGCATCCTTTTGGAATTTTAATGGTTTCTTTGGTGCCGTCGATGTTTTCAATATCGATTTGTGAACCGAGTACAAGTTGAGGATAGGTAAGCATTATTGTACATACAAGATCATCATCAACACGCGAAAAAGTCTTGTCAGGCAATACGGTTACATGTATAAAAAGATCACCTGATTGTCCACCATATACTCCGGCATCTCCTTTACCGGAGATGCGAAGTTCTGCCCCATCAAAAATTCCTTTAGGAATGTTAACGGTAAACTTATCGAATTTTTGTATTCTTGATTGACCTTTACATGCTTTACATGGTGAGGGAATAGTAAAGCCTTCTCCATTACATACATCGCAAGGTTGAGCGTACATAAAAAAGCCTTGCTTGAATTGTATTTGTCCTGTGCCGGAACAGCGGCTGCATGTCTGCGCGGATGTTCCTTTTTCCATGCCCTTACCGCCACATACTTCACATGCAACAAACTGGTAAATACCAACTTCTTTTTTTGTTCCGGTATAAGCTTCTTTGAGGGTGATTTGTAATTCTTGAGATAAATCATGACCTCTTTTTGGCGTTGGACCGGTTTTTCGTCTGGTTTGTCGTTGTCCCATGCCAAAAATATCGCCGAAGATATCGCCGAAATGTTCGAATATGTCCTCCATATTCATATCTTGTCTACCCATGCCCATATTACCTTCAATGCCGGCATGCCCAAATTGATCATAGCGCTTGCGTTTATCGGTGTCAGAAAGGACCTCATAGGCTGCAGCAGCTTCCTTGAATTTTTCTTCAGCTTCCTTGTTGTTTGGATTACGGTCAGGGTGATATTTTAAGGCAAGCTTGCGATAAGCAGCTTTTATCTCTTCTTGGGTGGCATTTTTACTTACACCAAGTATTTCATAATAGTCACGATTGGTATTCATAGTATTTTAATAAAGTTGTAAGGTGGATTAAAATTTTCACTTACTTATATGTATATATGATACCATTTTTTTACGAAGGTGTGGAGTAGGTAATCTTTCGTTAAATGAGTTTGCTTTTGCCATTTAAAATTGTTGATGCTTACTGCTGTGCCTATAGGGGACATAGAGCGTTGCTCCTTGTGTATTAGACATAGCGGGTACATGACATTGGCGCGCGAGTGATGCATATTTTGAGCAATCAGTTCGTGAATGCTTGAGGTCCCCTGGTCGTGCAGGCGCAAAATTAATTTTTTGATTATAGTGAGGGAATTGCTCTTTTAATTGGTTGATAAGTTCTAATAATGTAATGCTTTTTCCGGACGCTATATTAAAGATATCTCCGGGTGCAATGGAAGCTACTCCAGTAGTAAGATTTGCCTGAGCCACTTCTTCAACATGAATGAAATCACGGGTTTGGAGTCCGTCACCGTAGATTGTAATAGGCATATTATGTTTCATCAGGTAAGAAAATTTTGCGCGGGCTGAAGCGTAAGCGCCGTCTGTATTTTGGCGTGGTCCATATACATTGAAGTAACGTAAAATAACTGTTTCAAGATTATAAGAAGCTGAATATTGCTGGCATAAAAGTTCTCCTATGCGTTTAGAAAATCCATAGGGTGATTGTGGATTACAAGGCATATCTTCGTGGCAAAGTTCTTCTGTGTTGCCGTACACTGCCGCGGAGGATGAGAAAACAACACGTTTGACCTTATTTATACGTGCAGCCTCTAAGATATTAAAGGTTCCGTCTACATTAATTTCATGGCATAATCGTGGTTTTTCTACAGATTCGGGAACCGAAACAAGTGCTGCCAGGTGGAAAATAAGTTTTTGTCCCTTGGTTGCCTGTAGGCATGCGTGTTGATCTGTAATTGTAGCTTGAATAAAACGTATGTGATTTTTTATATGATGAATATTCGCCATACTTCCGGTTGAAAGATCATCTATGATGGTGACGTTCGCTCCTAACGCAATGAGTTCTTGGGCTATATGTGACCCAATAAAGCCGCACCCTCCGGTAACAAGAACAGGTAGTGCGTTATAAGGGCTGTTAGATATCATGCTACTTCCTTTATAAGTGTTTGTGCGATCGTTTGCCCGTCGACAATGGCGTTATACATGCTTGAATATTTCCATGCTCCATAACGACCGACTGAATAGATATTTCTTTGCTTTAAATGATTAAGAAGACTATCAAGATGTTGTTCACGCCAAAAATCATAGATTACATATGCGTAAGGTAACAATAATGTCTGTTGAAATGATATATCCGAGGGCTGCAGATCAAATATTTTTCGTATATGCCGAATTGCTTGTTCAGTACTATATGCAATCTGTTCCTCTGAAGGTTGTGCTAAGCTTGAAATTTCAATTGAAAGGGAACTTTGTCCTTCCGGAGCCATAGAATCTAAAGTATGTGGGAATCCTATACGGAAAAATGGGTACTGTTTTTCCGGGTAATAAACCCAGTGATGTGTTGTGAGCTGAGGTCTATTAATACCAAGATTAATATTAATAAGACTATTGCATATTAATTTTTTAGCGTATTCTTCCATGCCTGCCATGGCCAAACAGGTATTTAGAGGGGCGGTTGAGACAAGCAGCTCATAAGGTTCTCTATGGCCGTCAGCAGATTGTATATATTTATTATGGGTATCGATATATTCAATTGGATGATTTAATTGTACAGGATTTTTTAATGCACCATAAAAAGATTGTATAAGATGATCGATGCCACCTTTTGGGGGGTACCAAAATTGAGCATTATACCCTTTAGAGTCAATGTCTCGAGGGTATAATGCCCCTATAAGGATATCTTCGAGCGATGTTTGAGGTACAGCCTGTTGCCACCCTGTGCGTAATTTTGAGACTGGAAAATCGAATATTTTTTCTTGATAAGGAAAAAAGAAATGGTGTGCAAATCCTGTTCCGAAATAGGTAAGAACCCAGTCTTCAAAGTTTGATGTACTATTACGTGGAGATCTTTCCACGTACCCTTTTATGCAGTCAATTATGGTTTGAGCCGGTAATCCATGCAGATTTGTTTGATAAGGGTAAGGTGAATATGTTTCTTGTGAATATACAAAGGATCTGCGTCTATGAGCAATAAGAGGACTGGGCATGATTGCTTGCAGAAAATCAATCATTGAAGCTGATGGGCTATGAAAGAAATGGCCGGTATAATCGAAGGTAAAGCCATCAGCTCTTACAGATCTGCATAGTCCTCCAGGAATGCTTTCTTTTTCGAAGATTATATAATCAAAGAAATTGTGTTGTTCTAAATGATACGCGACTGATAACCCTGTTAACCCCGCTCCAATTATAACAATCCGTGCCATGCTGCTCACTTTTTTAAATGCCTATAACTTTTTCAATAGATATAAAACGAACGGGTTTAAATGTCGAGAGGGATTTTCTTGAACGGTTGCATAACTCTGTTCTATGACTTTTTAAATCCTGTAATTGATTTTACTATTTGATATTTTTTTCAATGAGATATATAATTAAATTAAGCTTTTTTAACTTTCAAAAGAGGATCTTATATGTTTTGTAAAAATTTTTATATCAGTTTTTTAAGTGTGATGATTAGTGGAACAGTTATTGCTGCGATGGAGCAACAGGTTCCGGTTGTTAACAGAGAGTTTTTTGAACTTTCAGCTAACGCTCCGGTAGCGGAGTACTGCCAAATATTACAATCGTATGCGCAGTTATTACATCTTCAGCATGATTTGAGCTATATCCGTGCTATGTCCAATAAGGCAGATGTAGCCTTAGGGGCGCGAAATAAACAAAAGCAGCAGGATGCATTAGAACACCTGCAGGCTGCTTTAAAAAAAAGTTGAGGATGGACAACAAAAGGAATTTATTGTATCGAAAATTGCACTTATCCAACGAAATGAAGTGTATTTAACGCCTGGTGATGGGCAGATATGTGATACATTTGTCCTTTTTTTAACAACACCGAAAGCTATTGGGACATTCTTGGCGCATCGTTCTCTTTTTATGTCATTAAGTGAAACAAAGCCGGACCATAATCTTATTAAGTCTTTATTGACAAGTGATGATGAAGAGGTTCGTTTTATAGGTAAAATATTTATGCATCAGGCTTTTGCTGTAATCAATGACCGACGTTTAGAGGTGCGTTCTTCAAAGGATAGAGAACTTGTTGCGCTAGCAAGAAGCCTATATAATGAGCAGGTTTATCGCGGTGAAAGCAACCGCTATATTTCTTTGATACCGCAGTTCTTTGAGTTTTATGAACTGTTGAGACAGTTAAGGGAACGTATGGCATTACAGTTGCCCAAGGCAGAAGTTCCACAACCATCGATATCTTTTTTTCAAAAAGGGGCACAGGAAGAAAGACGCCAATTAGTTGTTATGCAAGATCAGCAGATGTGTACTCGTGTGAGGGTCAATGAAAGTTGTGTGGCACATATCGAACGCAAGAATATTGAAATAAATTCTGCAATTGTGGCAGGTTATCAGCGCCTGAGTAGCGTATGCTGTTCCTTATATGAACGGACGATTAAAGAGTTACATAGTCAAATTGATGCAGCCCTAAGAACGGGTAAAAAAAGTTGTCAAAAAGCTAAGAAATTATTTGCTTTTCTTCAAGATTATGATGGCCAGAGATTCAAAGATACACTTCAAGATCCTACATTTTTGGATGATGCTCCTGTAGATAGGCGGCAAGAAGCTCCTTCGCCTTCAGCCCCATCGGGGTCTTGCGCTGCATTAGCAAGGCATGAGTGGATTGATCCTTCATTACTAAGACCTACTGCGAAAGTTCAACAGCGTGTAGCTCGTAAGCCAAAAAAATCTGCGCAACAAACTCCCTCAACTTCACAAGCATGTACGGTTGAACCTGTTGAAAAACGAGAAGAACATTCAGTTCAAGAGGGCGCATCTGAACAAGTTTGTAAACAGAAAGAAATATCTGTAGAGCACAGCCAACAACCTATGAAAGTTCGTGAGCAATCTCTGCGCGAAACTTTATTAGATTCCTTGTCGTTCATCAGTCCTTATCAGGATGGAACTGTGAAAGAAGTTTGTCCTGAATATGTGTCTATCGAAGATACTGCT
>CAZQNW010000013.1:2288-22957 GCA_964595035.1 uncultured Pseudomonadota bacterium | reverse complement strand
ACCATGCAACAACAAGCTTTACTTATACCACACAAGACGATATTCCTTATGAAGCTGCTCTCGCTATGGCCATGGCAGCAAGTTTAGAACCACAGCAACCTACGCCAGCGGCGCAAACAATCAAAAAAGCCCCAAGCCAAGAAGTACACAACTTACTTAAGGGTGATGAAGCCTGCCCAATATGCGCAAGCACTATTGGCGAACTTGGTGTCGAAAAAGCTCGCTTTACCCGATGTTGCCATCAATTTATTTGCAACGATGATGTCCAGGAACTTGAAAAAAGAGCAGTGGAACTTTATACCAATATGCACGATGCAGAATGGCGCAGACGCTACTCAGCATCCCCGGACTTTACCGGATGGCCTTACGCCCTACAAGATATAGAACAGCATAGGCATGCAGAATGTCCTTTATGCAGACATTACCCTCTTGAAGTAGACCTTCCTGCACAATCTACAGACCAGCATTCAGGCGTCATAGCTCCTGCAGATGGCACACACACAGCATCCCAACAGGAAGCTGTACATCAAGACATAACAGATATCATTAACTTATTCTTCAAATTTCTTGATACCGTGATTACAAAGGCAGTTACAGATAGAAATACCGAAGCTCTACGTTTATTGCAACAAGAATTAACCCCATGGGGAAATTATGAGCAATTTCAGGCGCTTGTACATACTATATTATGTGTACGTCCCAAGATAAAACTTCGTGAACATGACATAATTAGTACCGTATGGGAAAATATACTACATACCATTCCTGCTATTGAGCGAGAACAGCTTATTCTTGAAGATACCATGCAAACACTTTCTCAATATGAAAAGCGTTACCTAATCCTAACAACAGACTCTATAGGTTCATTGCTGGAAACATGGCAAGCCCATTTAGGGGATAAAGGTCTACACGTATGGAATATGCTCAACAATGCGCAAAAGCTCTTTTATCTTTATAGACTAAAATTTCAATGCCAACTTGCCGACATAATAGACCATATTGCGTAAATCGTATTGTGTAACACACTGCGGAAGGGGTTGCCCATTATTTTTAAGGTGACCCCTTCTTTTTTTATCCTTATACAGTGTAGACATAGCAATTTGAGCCACCCTTCCACTCAATTCATACAAAAGATTCAGAATAATTTACTATTTTTCTTACGAGAAACCTTAATCTGTTGATTTTTTAATTGGCGTATATAAGCAAGCATTGTATTAATATCTGCCTTCTGCACCATACTACGTGCCTGTTCTTGGTTAGTATGCATAAGCAAATTTAATTGTACTGATGTATAGCGTAAGCTGTTCGGGCCTAGTCGGCTATAATCAATTTTAGCATCAGTTAATCGGTTCTTTATTATACGCGATATAGAACGCACCGTTAGCGGCTGACCGAAATTTTTCTTACTGTGAGATATAAAGAGATAATCTGTATCGCTTGTGGATTCACGTACTTCAAGATAAATTTTTATAGGCTTGAATACGTTTTCTGAAAGGTATATATTCTCACCCTCACCGTTGGCTTCTTTTGCTCGTATCCACAAAACTTGTAGCCCACAGCAATCTGCAATATCTCCTCGAATAAGGTTTTTGATTTCTATACACCGTAATCCGGTTCCAATCATAAGATTAATAAGGGCAAAATCACGTTTACCTTCAAGCGTTGTACGATCAATCGAATCTAATAGAATTTTCACCTGCGAAGATGTAAGGCTATTTTTTATTGGTTTATACACATATTTTGGTCCATGTACATTTCGTGCAATATCAGGATATGCATGTGCCTCATTGAGCCATGAAAAAAAAGATTTAAGCGCCGCTAAATACCCTTTAATTGTCAAGTCAGAACAATTTTTATCATGTTTAAGGTAACTGCAAAAGCTTGTTATAGATTGCTCATCTGGCTTGCTAATCTTTTGTCTTTTGAGCCACAAAGCAAAGCTTCTTAATTGACTGTTATATGTTGTCTTTGAAGACACTTTCAAATCAACTGCTTTAAGAAAGTCTCCAATAAGCGTATCCCAAAAAAATCGCGCATCAGAATCAAAACTAACACCCTTTAAAATATTATCCATAAAAATCTTACGTTGTAAAATTACAATAATAAAATACTTTCTACTAGCTGTAGCCTATGTATTTTGAAGACTTATGTCTATAATTTTGTAATTATGGACATAAAAATAACTCAGTAACAATACGTTTAGCTGATCTGCTCATATATGTACCGCTCTTCCTCTAAAACACTCATTTGAAATTGTAGATATAATGACATAGAGTTTTATTTCAAACATATCATAGAAGGAGTCTTATATGAAACCAATGTTATATATTGCTGGAGTCACAATACTATGCATCATTGTTGCGGTACTCAAATGTACTGGTTACTGCAGCCAAAAAAGGGCGTGCTGTTCCATTAAAAATTGTTGCAGCTCAAGCTCAAGCTGTTGTTCATCTTCCGAGAAAAATATTAAAGAATCCATTAAGAATGCTTATGGAAAAGTAGCTCAAGAAGGAGGATCTTGCAGTCTTTTTGGCGGTGGATGTTGCGGAGGAGGCTCAGATATTTCCGGTGAAATTGGCTACTCTAAAGAAGAACTAGATGACCTGGCCGATGCTAACCTAGGATTAGGATGCGGAAATCCCGTAAGTTTAGGTGAATTTAAAGAAGGTTATACTGTTGTTGATTTAGGATCAGGTGCCGGACTCGATTGCTTTTTAGCTGCAAAAAAAGTTGGCAAATCTGGACTGGTTATAGGCATCGACATGACACCAGAAATGTTGAAAAAAGCTCGCAAGAATGCTGAAAAATATGGGATCGAAAATGTTGAATTTCGCAAAGGCGATATTGAAAACCTTCCTGTAGCAACTAATACCGTCGATATCATCATAAGTAACTGCGTAATTAATCTTGCTCCAGACAAAGATAAGGTATTTCAAGAAGCTTATCGGGTTCTAAAAACAGGCGGGAAAATGTACGTTTCTGACGTAGTTCTTCTTAATGAACTTTCAGAAACACAAAAGAAGGATATAAAACTACTTTGCGCATGTGTATCTGGAGCCTTGCTCAAGAATGAATACTTATCGAAACTCGAACGTGCCGGATTTACAGTTGAGGTTGTCGGTGAAGATACAGAAATCAATAAAAAATGGTTCAAAAGTGACGAGTTACCAATATCTAGCTTAAAATATATTGCCATAAAAAAATAACAGGCGTTTTTATAAGGAGATCTCATGAGAAATATAATGATTTTTTTAAGTATAGTATGTCTTATTGTACTAATAAGCACTTGCTCTCAATATCCTTGTTGCTGTAATTGTACATGTAAGCAAAAAAAACAATCCACACCAACAAACACCCCTCAAACCAAAGAATATATAAAAGATGTGTACACCAAAACAGCAGAACAAGGTACCAGCTGCAGTTTTGGTGGCAAAGCATGCGGCTGCCGTGCAAAAATATCCGAGGATATCGGCTATACCAGACAAGAACTTGATGAATTAGCTGATGCTAATTTAGGGCTTGGCTGTGGCAATCCAATAAACCTAGGTGAAATTAAAGAAGGACAAACCATATTAGATTTAGGATCAGGGGCAGGATTAGATTGTTTCTTAGCTGCACGTAAAGTTGGCTCTAAAGGCAAAGTTATTGGTGTAGATATGACTCCCGCAATGGTAAAAAAAGCAACAGAAAACGCTCATAAATATGGTTATAATAACATAGATTTCCGTCAAGGAGACATCGAAAAGCTCCCGGTAGAGGATGGTTCCGTAGACATTATTATAAGCAACTGTGTTTTAAGCCTTGTTAGTGATAAAGAAAAGGCATTTAAAGAGGCATATCGTGTTCTCAAGCCCGGTGGGAAAATGTATGTTTCTGATATAGTTCTTCTTAAGGAATTATCTATTGAACAAAAAAATGACAAGCAACTTCACGGCACATGTGTTTTGGGTGCATTATTAAAAGATGATTATTTAAACATTATCAAAAATGTAGGCTTTAAACTAGATCTTATCGAAGAAGATTTTGAAGTCAATATCAAGAAATTCAATAATAAAGCCCTCCCTATATCAAGCTTAAAATACATAGCAATCAAATAAATTCGTTATTCTAATTTGATGTTAATACCTTACTCTACAAAGATGTTAAGGTATTAACATCTTTAAAATCGTGCTTAAAAATCATGAAGCAATTATGCAAAGCAGTTTTCAACACATAGTTCAGCTTATTTATTCAAATCCAGAATCAACAAATATATAAACGCTCAACTTTTAATAATAATCTAAGGTTTATAAGGAACGGAGAGGCTTCTTCTTTTACATAACTCCTTATTTCGTAAACAAGCCTTGATTATCTTAGTTCTAAGATCAACAAGTAAACTCACAACATTTTCAGAAAACACCCTCAAAACAGGAGCCTCCGCAAAACTAGTTGTATAGACTCTTTTTTCAAGAATTTCCTGCATCAATGCCAGATTATGATTAATGTCCTGATATAATATCATACGTAATTGCAATACAGATTCGCTCGTTGGATTCGCACTTAGTTGGTTAATTTCACGTCGTTTACTTTGAACCTCTTTACTAATGCGATCTACTATTTTTAACAGTTTTGCTTCACTCAACTTCTCAATATTCGGCTCTTCTGCTCCTAAAAACAATCCACACCAACCGCATAACAAGATATATAAAGTATATTTCATATGTTTCATGGCTCCCCCTACAGTAAATGTATATTATTAATAATCAACAATTCAACACTATGCATACACGAGGAGAAAACGCACCGCTGCCCGTAAAAAATCTTACGCTTAATGTTCCATAATGTGCTTATTGCTGAATTAATCGATTAAATAATATAAACTATTGCACAATGCCAATATCTTTTTTATCCTTGATTAGATATATGATCAGATCAGTCATTCTAAAAAAGTCTAAAGAGTATGAATATCAAAACAACCATTAATAATTGGCAAGATTTTCAAGAGAAACGAGACGAGTTCCTTCTGTATCTTGCAGTTGAAAAGAATTTGTCTGAACATACACAACGCGCATATCAACTTGATATCAATCAATTTATTGATTTTTGGAAAGCACTCCCAACTGATGATGTTCAATATTTATCATGTCGACAAATTATTGAACGCTTTTTAATAAGCCTCTATTACAAAAAAATAGACAAAAGCTCTATAGCAAGAAAATTATCTTGCTTTAAATCATTCGAAAAATTTTTACGCACTCAAGGCATCAAACTTGACTTAAAACTTGCACGCCCAAGACTCGATAAAAAATTACCCATATACTTAAGTGTTGATGAAGTATTCCACCTTCTTGACGAAGTCCAAGACAATGAACTGCCAACACAACGACCATTACGCGATAAAGCAATTTTTGAACTTATGTACGCGACAGGTATTCGTTGTTCCGAGCTTGTGCATATTTGCATGCAAGATATAGATCTTGATAATAAAACCATACGCATCATTGGTAAAGGAAACAAGGAACGCATTGTTTTATTCGGCAATAAAGCAAAAGAACGCGTTTGCGCCTACATAGAACATGAGCGCCCCAAAACCAACAATGCAACCGCAAAACTATTTTTAAACCAATGGGGAAGACCTTTAACAAGCCGTTCTATTCAACGCATTATAGAAATGTTCAGACAGTTTCTTAAAGTTAATCGTCCCATTACACCACACAAAATACGCCATTCATTTGCCACACACTTATTAAGTCAAGGTGTTGATCTTCGCATTATACAAGAACTTTTGGGACATAAAACTGTTGCAAGCACAGAACGATATACGCATGTATCCATTGAACGATTATCAAATTTATGCGATACTATTCATCCAATAAACAGCATGATTAAACGTCATAAGGCGTAACCCATATGGATGTAAGTTCGCAGAGCATAAATGTTAAGATTCGTCATATATGTACGTTTATCATAAGCGTAGCAGTTATTATACTCTCCCGCTTAATATATCTTCAAATCATTCAACAGCATATACTTTTTATTCAAAGTCAAAAAAATTATATGCGACTGGAAAAAATACGTTCATTGCGTGGAAATATTCTCGATATTCATGGCGAACTACTTGCAACTAACCGGCCGGCAATAAACCTATACTGGCACGGAACAGGAAATCGTACACTAACAAACGAACAGCGAGAAATCCTTAAAAAAATAACCGAAATAACAGGAAAAGAGTTGTGTGAAGATACAGAATTATGGGCATCGCTCGTTCATACAGAACGTTATTCGAAAGATATACTCCTCGTTCAAGATCTTAGTTTTGAACAGCTCAGTCAGCTTGAAGAACAACTTGCAGCGGCAGATAACATCAAAATAGAAACGACATTTAAAAGACATTATCCGCACCATAAAACTGCATGTCATATTATCGGGTATCTTGGCAATATGGATGCCCAAACTCTCGGTAAAATGGGTTTGGAAAAAATATGCGAAGAGGATCTCAAGGGACTTGAAGGATCTCGCTTAAGAACAATAAATTCTTTTGGAACAAGTCTTGCAGAAACAGAAATGAGCAAGGGACTCGCAGGCAAAAATATTAATACGACGATTGATTTTACACTACAAACCATTGCAGATTCTATATTTCCAGATAATCAATCCGGCGTTATAATTCTCATGGATCCAGAGGACGGTTCCATTAAAGCACTTGTTTCAAGGCCCGATTTCGACCCGGAGTTCTTTTTACATCGCTTTACTCAAGAAGAATGGCTCTCATTACAAGAAAAACAACCGTTTCTTAATAGGGCATTTAATGCCTGTTACCCACCGGGATCAATATTCAAGATTATTACCATGTGCGCAGCCCTTGAACATAACATTATTTCGCCAGACACATTGTGGTTTTGTCCAGGATACTATATGTTCGGTAATCACAAATATATGTGCAACCTTCATACAGGCCATGGCACATTGACAGCCTGTGAATGTTTGGCTCGATCATGCAATATTTTGTTCTTTGATGTAGGCCGGAGAATCAATATAGATCTCATTGCAGACTATGCAAGGCGATTTGGCTTAGGCCAAAAAACAGGTATTATCTTTGCCGAAAAAGAAGGTCTTATACCAGATCGAGCATGGAAGATAAAAACCAAACGTGAACGATGGTGGCCAGGAGATACGTTATCCGTTGCCATCGGCCAAAGCTACCTTTCCGTAACACCGATTCAAATAGCCCGCATGATTGGCAGCATATTTACACGTAATCTTGTAAAACCGCGTATACTCATTGAAGAACCTATCGAGAAACACCGTTTAGACATTAAACCAGATACACTTGCATTTATCAAACGATCGATGCAAGAAGTTGTTATACATGGCACAGGAAGAAGGATCGGAAGATTACGAGGATTCGATATCTTTGCAAAAACAAGTACCGCTCAAGTAGGTGCACTTTCAAAAGAAGAGTTAGGAGATGAGTATCTCCCTCACGCTTGGTTTGCTTCCTACTTTAAATTTCAAGACCAAAAACCTCTCGTATTAATAGTTTTAGTAGAACATGGCGGCTCATCACGGGTACCAACGCAGCTTGCGAGAAATTTCTTGATAGCTTATCGTAATCATATTGAACATAACCAAGTTACATCTGAATCTTTTCAAGAATCTCCTAACGAAGATACCTGCGATGAACAAGAAATTCCATTATTTTTTGTTCCACAAAACCAGGCAACAAGCAATCAACTAACTATTATGTAACAAAAAAATTCAGTAAGCCGGAACAAATCAGACTTACTGAATACATATAATATCATGTGAATAACTAATATTCGTTATGCAGCTTTAGCACCGGATTTCTGGAATGCTTGTACGCGTTTAGCTAAACGACTTACCTTGCGAGCTGCCGCGTTTTTATGCATGGTATGCTTATTTTTAGCACGTGCAACTTGAGATTCAACATTCTTGAGTAATTCTTTAAGAGTTGCAATATCTTTACCTTGGGCAATAGCATCGAGCAAACCCTTAGTTGAACTCTTTATTGCTGATCTACGAGAAGCGTTAATAACTCTTCTTTTTTCACTTTGTTTAGCGCGTTTTTTTGCCGATTTAATATTGGCCATTGTTAACCTTTTAAGAAATTCACAAAACTAATTAAACAACCTTTGTAACCTTGCCTGCTTTAACACACTTTGCACAAACAGTTCCTGCATGAACTTTATTACAGGCACTGTTGGTAATAGTGTAACGCATTTTATGGGTATTGGGATAAACCCAGCGTTTTACACGATTATTAGCGTGGCTTACTAAATTGGCAACGCGTGGTCCCTTACCACAGATATCACATATACGAGCCATGAAACCTAATCCTTTCAGTCAAAACTATACTTGTTTGCAAATTTTAATATTTTCCTATGTTCCTATAGTGTACTAAAATAAACATTTTTTTCAAATTATCTAATCGGCGAATATTTTTCCTAATATATACCCACCGGCCAACCCACTGGCATGAGCAACATTATCTTGCTGTGGCAACGCACCCGAAATCGACAAAATAAAACCAGGAGCTAAGCTTTTGGCAATGACACCGGCAGAAACACCTCCTCGCTTGATGGCTCTTCCATAGGCAACACCCAACAAGCCGTATATGGCTCCGGAAGCTCCTACAGATAAACATTGCGGCTTCCCCAATAAATAGCTCATCAAATTGGCAAAAATGCCGGATGCCATATACAATGCAAAAAACTTTTTTGACCCCAAATGTTGCTCTAATGGACTTAAATTAACGAGAGAATAGTTATTCATAGCCAAATGCAACAAGTTTGCATGTAAAAACATACTCGTACACAATCGCCACCATTGCCCGCGCTGTACAGCGCTATTCCATTTTCCAAATTTCATGTTCAGATCAGAGCCATTAACGTGACCATAATAAAGCTGAGCAGCATATACACATAGATGAGCGGCAAATAGACTTACTGAAACCGGGTAGGTTTTGCACACATTTAATACCCTATTACACGAAGAAGAAAGCCATTGCGGCATTATGCGTCTTTGAGAAGATAACACACGAAGCACAGGACCTACTAGGGAAGAAAATCTGCTTAAACCACTATTTTGCTCGCAACAAACTTGCCCCGCAAACCCGCCAAGCAAGAAACTAATTACAAACAGACTCTTTTTAAACTTCATATCGATACTATGTAAAAATCTTATACAAATTTAAACTCTTGCCGAGGTTCAATGCCAAGCAATGCATAAATCTCTCCCGCATGCATCGTCTCTTTTTCCAGCAATGTGTTAGCTAGCAATTCGAGCTTATCTCTATTTTTTGTAAGTAAGTCCATAGCGGTAGCATAGCTTTGATCGACAATGGCATTGACAACACGGTCAATTTGTTCAGCTGTTTTTTGTGAGTACACAAACCCACCATCATGCTGTGTATAAACAACCTTGCCAAGTTCGGACATACCATAATGGCATACCATATCACGGGCTATAGAACTCGCCATTTGAAAATCTTGAGCAGCACCCGTCGTTACCGTTTCAAAAACAATTTCTTCCGCGACGCGGCCACCCATAAGTGTCAATATCTGCGCCTCCATCTCTTTCTTTGAAACCATGTATTTATCTTTTTCAGGAAATGAATAGGTAACACCTAACGCACGTCCTCTTGGAATAATGGTAACCTTATGCAAAGGATCAGTATATTCCGGCTTTAATAAGGTTAACATGGCATGCCCGGCTTCATGAAAAGCCGTAATGCGAAGTTCTTCTTTTGTACGAACCATACTCTTTATTTCTTTACCAAGAACGACCTTATCACGTGCCATTTCAAAATCCTGTATTGTAACAAAATCCTGATTATTTTTAGATGCGGTAATCGCAGCCTCGTTAATAAGATTCGCAAGATCAGCTCCAGAAAACCCCGGTGTACCTCGCGCGATAACATTCAAATCAACTGAGGGATCAATAGGCACGCCCTTCGCATGTACCTTCAAAATTTGTTCACGGCTTATTAAGTCCGGATAAGGAACAACTACACGTCTATCAAAACGTCCGGGACGTAATAAAGCTTTATCTAAAACATCCGGTCTATTGGTTGCGGCAAGCACTATAACAGCACCCTCTTTGGTCTGGAATCCATCCATTTCTGTTAGTAGTTGATTTAAAGTTTGCTCACGCTCATCGTTACCACCGCCAATACCATTACCACGATGACGTCCTACAGCATCAAGTTCATCGATAAAAATGATACTTGGAGCAGACTTTCGTGCTTGAGCAAATAAGTCACGAACACGGCTTGCACCAACACCAACAAAAATCTCTATAAAGTCAGACCCACTAATACTAAAGAATGGACAATTAGCCTCTCCGGCAACTGCTTTAGCCAACAAGGTTTTACCATTACCAGGCTCGCCCACTAAAAGAACGCCACGTGTGATTTTTGCACCTAAACGACGGAACTTATTAGGATTTTTCAAGAAATCTACAATATCTTTAAGTTCTTCTTTAGCTTCTGCAGCACCCGCAACAGAATCAAAATTCTCTTTAATAGAAGAAGGCATAAACATTTTTGCCCTACTTTTACTCAAAGGAAACATATTACCGGGAGCATTAGACCCATTACGAATCTGGCGTAATACATACCAGAACAGACCAATAATCAATCCAAGCCCACATAAAGCTAAAATCACCCAAAAGAAATAGTTACCTGAATCACTTAAAAAGGTTATTTCTACACCATGATCCTTTAGCATATCCCACTGATTATAGCGTTCAGGCAAGGTAGTTTCATAAAGAGATCCGTCTTTAAGCTCACCCACAGCTTCCTGCCCGGAAACACGGATGCTTTTTACACCATTTTCTTCAACTTTTTTCAAAAATTGAGAATAACTGTACTGTACCTGTTTGTATTGCTGTGTAAAATGATTCAAAGATCCTAAGGCTAAAAATAATAAAAAACCCACCATCAAAAATTTCATGAAATTTTGTGGGCCGCCAGGTAAAAATTGATTAGAAATTTTTCTTGATTTCATAGGTATCGATCCTTAATTAAGCATACTTAAATAAATCATTATATGACCCTCCATTCACCCGTACACCTTGGTCGTTATTTCTAATATAGAATACCACCGTTTTGTTGTTAGATCAACCATAACCTCTCTCATTACAAAACAGTTTTAGGCTTTAAAATTACCATCTGTTGTTGTTTTAACTTGCTCCTTAAGCCCTCTCTGGGGATATCATAAATAATGAAAATAATGAACGGCCTTCTTTTACAAAGACCGCTCTTTCCCTCCATTTCCCCGTTTCCAGGTAATGAATGTAGTATAATTCTTATCTTTTAATAAATTATTTGAAAATTCTGTATATAATTACTATAAGGAAATATCAAAAAAGATCAAGTTATTTTTTTGTACATAGACAAAGTCGGCATTCATGTTGCACACTATTACATCAGAAAAACTTATGATCCATTATACAATTAATATCCCCCAAAGACGGCATAGAACATGCTATATTTGCCGGAGAAAGAGAAGGATAAGTACATACAACATTATCGCTTGTGATCCAATAACGTTGGCGGCTCAAAACATTAAGCATCGCAATCCGTGATTTTGGAGGACATCCTGTGGAATAGACAATATAATTGCCGCAAGAAGACCATGAACACTCATCCTTACTCAACGCATCGAATGTAAGTTGTTCCGTCGCCCCAGAAGAACAATCGTATACAAAAAGTTGCCCCACACCCTGCACCTGTTTGATATATACCAGCTTATTAACCTTATCTGAATAATGAGGGCAAAGACCTGATGAAATTATCTCGTTAATTGTACCGGAATCTATATCCATACAATAAATTGCAGGTTTCCCTTTTGCGTAATCTGAACAGAAATAAACTTTTTTACCATCAGCGGTTAATGAAGGTGAAACATTATTACCTTCATTATGAGTTAATTGCTTAAAGATTCCTGGAGCGCAATAGTATAATTGGCAATTCCCATTACCCCTGGAAGCACAATAAACGGATATTGTTCCATCTTGAGAAAAAGATGGCAACATATTCAACCCATCAAAATTTGAGGCTATATGCACTTTACCTTGTATATCAATATATTTAAGACGAATATTCGAATTGGTACATTCAGAGTAAAACAACAGCCCATTTTTCCCCCATCGAGGAGCAACTACCACGGTAGGGACTTGTACCACCTCGTTACTTCCATCATAATCTGCTACGCATAAATACTTATATGGTCTTTTTCTCTTACATTTAACCTCCTTGCAATACGCAATTTTAGCAGTAAAAAAGCCTTCTTGCCCTGTAAGAACCGGCCAAAGAATATCAGCCAATTCATGAGCCCACATCCTGGCATCAGGACCTTTTTTGACCAACCTCTTTCCTTTAATCATCAAAGCTTGCGTTGTATCATATAAGCGCCACACAAAACTTCTACCGTCAGATTCGCGCTGTATAAAAAGAACTAATGGGAAACCTCGTAATGCATATGCAAGCAACTCTTTTTTGGTAGGAACAGCCATTACATGGTCAACAGAAACATCAAACTGACCGCTCCATGATAAATCATGTCGTACAAGATCAACTAACATAGTAAGATCTTGAGCTTCTTGACCTAATGCAGAAAGCATTAAAGGCATCTTACCGTAGGACTCGGCAGCAATTGATACCGTTATACCCTGTTCCTTAACTTCCTGCGCTACACTAAGTAACACAAACAATAGACTCAAAATGCAAACACCTTTAACCAAATGGAGCTTAATATTCATAACATTCCTATTGTTTATATACGATGGTAAAATCTTTTCCCCAAGCCCACCGTGGCAACTTCATGGATAAAGATGCCATACGGGCTGCCATATCATAGATGAGTACCCCTGAAGATTTTTCTGTGATACATGAACAAACGCTGCCATCGTTATCAATACTGCATTTTATATGACAAACCAAATCTTTTGATAAACCACAAGGAGGTCGCCAGCGAGAAACAATTTCTTGTTCAATGCATTCATACATACGCGCCTGTTCCGCACTTATACAGTCGCCATCAATAGGCTCATCCCCTAAGACAATCTGTTGAATAAGCATATCATCCGGTACATACGGCACCTCCTGTTGTGCACCTGACTGCACTTCATTGCACTCTTGGATTGTTTCAGGCTCTTGAACAGACGGTTGAGATACAGGTTCGGGTTCTTGAGGCATTTGAGGCTGTACAGGCTTTACCGGTTTCATAAGCTCATGCTTACTATTTTTTGGCAATTCTTTCTTTTCCGGCTGTTTTTTGGCGGGTTCAATTTTTGAATTCACTTTTGTATTTTTAGCTTGCTTAACAGGTTTATAGGCGCCATGCGCTTTTTTCTTGCGACAAGATGTTTTACCAGCAGAAGCCTTTTTTGTTTTTGAATCTCTTTTCCCACGTGCTACTGTCTTTTGGGCAGATTTTTTATCTTGAAAGCCAAGTGTAACATCACTCGCCAACCGAGCCTTGCGCGCAACAGGAGTAGACTCAGCAACTGGTTGAGTAAGTTTTCCATCCTGTGTTATACCTCCTTGTATATGGCCATGCCCTGCTCCACAGCGCGAAGATCTAGCCGCGCGTGTTACAGACGACGCACTTCTAAGAGGCATAAACAACGTAGGACTTTTAGTTTTACCCAGCTCGATACAAAAGCTATCCCGTTTTCGGGGATACAATATAAACAGTAAAACCCCAAGAATACCGTGCAAAACAGCGGATATTACAACAAGCTCTAACCACAATAAATATTTATTATGCTCGTTGAGTGGCCAATGCAACATGCGCTATTCCCTCGATGCATTTAATCTGATCAACAATTTCTGTTACTGTACCATGCTTAACATCCCGATCAGCCTTTATATACACCATTTTCCCTTGCTCATTTCCAACGCGCCTTTTAAGTTCTGCTATAAGATCCTTTGATGCAACACATGTTCCATTGATGTAAAGCTGTTCACCTTTGTTATGTAAGGGATCTGCTTTTTCAATATAAACACATACATCTTGGATAGCTCCAGCGTCTTCTTTTATTTTGCCTCGAGGTAAATTAACCTTAATCGCATTGTGAATCATGGGAGTCGTTATCATAAAAATAATTAATAAATTTAAAGCAGTATCAATTAAAGGAGTTAATGTAACCTCAGGCACCGTTAAAGTAGTCTTTCTACGACGTCTTGATAAACGCATTTAATTCTCCTTTATACACATGCTTCTCATGATATCATCAATCTGATCTGCACATACATACAGTTGGCGTTCAATCCACCTAACCTGATTAATACAGTAATGATACATTACTAAAGCTGGGATTGCGACCATAAGGCCCGCAAGCGTCGTAATAAGAGCTTCGGCAATACCCGGTGCAACTGTAGCAATATCTGCTGACTGCATCTGACCAATTTTGACAAAGGAATCAACCAATCCCCAGATAGTACCGAATAATCCTAATAATGGTGAAATGGCCGCAGAAACAGACAAAAATGGAAGATAAGATTCTTCTGTGGCAACAAGATCAAGAACAACCTGATCAACGGCACCGGCAATTTGTTCACGCGAATCCTGCGTCACAATATTTTTGATCCCGTCATCACCCTGCATCACATGTTTAAACTCAATAAGGCTTTTAGATACAACATATCCGGGCAATGTATTAGCAAATCTATTTGCTACAGTAATAAGCCCTTCAATACTCGTCACACGCTTTAAAGAAGGAAGTGCTTCAAGCAGTTGTCTACGCTTGATTCTAAACATAATGATCTTGTAGAAAAAAATCGCCCAGCAAAAAATAGACATGAACAAAAGTATTAACAAAACTATTTTTGTAACAACATCAGATTGTTTAACCAAAGTCCACAGCGAATTACCTAATAACATGTCTTTCATGCACTATACCTTTCTTTACATATAACAGTCTTATTAACAAATCGTACAAAGTGTACCATGTATAGTCACCTCAAATAAAGAACTTCGGCAACCATAATCCCACAACGTATAATCTTTAAAAGAAACAGTACTTACAATCTACCAACCACCGATACCGCCACCGCCACCACCTCCACCGGAATATCCTCTACCTCCTGAACCTGATGAGGAACCCGGAGGAGTATGAGAAGAGGCTATCGGTTCCAATGCAGATACAAGAGCCTGATCAAAAGAACGCCCAAAGCCTGCCCCCAAGAAATATAAATCACTCGGCATAAACGGATGGCTCGGATTAAACCATACAGGTTGATATGCTTGTCCTATCTGTTCTAAATGTTTAAATACAGGAACAAATTTATGTGACCATTGTTCTTCAACATCAAGCGCTATAGCATACGGCAAATATGACTCGTATAATGCGGGGGTTTGTGTTGGCGGAGTCCCTACAGTTTTTAGCCGTTCAGTTTCTGTTGTACCAAGAAACATCTTGAAACCATCAATCTCTTCTTTAAATTTCTGCCCTGCTTGAGAGTAATTCGGCAATATAATACTCATAACAATATGAATCATTGCATGAATACCCATAAGTACTATAAACAATGTATCTTTATAGCAACCCGGTACTATACCTAGTGCGAGTAACCCTGCAACAATTGATATAAGCACCGCAATGCTTATATATTCGCTGTTAGATTTAAAGTAATCAACAGCATATCTAAGCTCATACGTATTTGATACAAGAGTTTTTGCATTATTAAGCTTTTCTTGATTAACAGATAACAACGAACATGTGTCCGAATTTCCAAACAAAATCTGCATTAAGGCAGCTTCTAATGATGTTGCTTCGACCGAAACATCTTGACGTTTTTTTAAAATATAATGATCATTCGAAAAAAATTTTCCTGGAACATGCTCTATTACCAATAACCCATGCACTGCCATCTGCACAATATTTGATGCCAGACATTTGCTATCATAACCCATCTTTTCGACATAACGCAACGCTCCAGGATCAGCATCATCCGGCGGATAAAATAGAGGAATAACCGTTCCTATTTTAATATGCTTGCGACTCATGTAGTAAGCCCCAATATACCACCCACAAACACAAAGCAAAGCAAAAAGAAGGAGCACTAAATGAAGATTACTTTTTACATATACCCAAAATCTTGAATATTCTTCAACTACACCCTTAGGCCAATTCACAACAATGGTCAGCCCTTCATAAGGACGCAGCACCTGTGTCGTTGCACAATAAGCAACCCCATCAGAACCAATATATGCTTTATAATTTTGCTCCTGAGATCCTGCATCACCCGTGTAAGCTTCAATATGCAACATATGGGGCAAAACCATGGCTCCGTTCAACATCGTCTTTGGAATACGTACCTGTACCGAAGCACTTTCTACCTCAAATGGGTTATCGATCCCGGTTACATTCCAATACAATTGATCATAACCATCAAAAAAACCTAATTGCTTGTCTGTATTGTAAGCAATAGTATACGCATGTACTCCGGGGCTAACAAACCGTTCTTTTTCACCTATGTACACTGTTATGCCATTATGATGTTCTACAATCTTATATGGAACCTTACCGCCATCAAGCAGAACGTCCTCTATAGTAAAAGGTACAGAAAAACGAAACCCTACCTTATTTTTGTATTGCGTAGGGAAACTTCGTTTAATCCCCGATTTAATTTTTCTGCCTTCGGCATTAACAACTATGCGCTCAATAACACGCATACTACCGTCCGACTGTACTGTTATATCAGAGTTCCAATTAAGAATACGTTCATACGAATATACATAAGGTAGACATAACCAACATACACATAGAGCTAAAGCCCTGCGCATCTGATTCATCATAATAAAAGTTCTTCATTAAAATTTAACTTGTGGTGCTTCACGTTGTTCAGACGCTGTAAGCTCGAAATAAGAAGCCGGCGCAAAACTAAAAATTGAAGCTATAATGTTTGTTGGAAATGACATCTTAACACTCATATAGTTACGCACCGTACCGTTATAATAACGACGAGCAAGCTGAATATCGTTTTCAATATCCATCAACGACTTTTGTAACGACATAAAATTTTCATTTGCTTTGAGATTAGGATAATTCTCAGAAACCGCAAATAAGGTCTTTAATGCCTGAGTTAACCCGGCTTCAGCTTCTGATTTGCTTGCTACTGTTGTTGCACTCATTGCAACCGAACGATATTTTGTAACATTTTCCAAAACTGATTGTTCGTGAATACTATATTGTTTTACTACAGCAACAAGATTGGGAATAAGATCATAGCGACGCTTAAGCTGCACATCAATTCCGCTCCAACCTTCGTCAACAAGATTCTTTAATCGAATAAGAGCATTGTAACCACCTATTACCCATACAACAGAAGAAACAACTATAACAAGAAATACAAGTCCAACAATCATGAGAGTCGTCATAATAAAACTCCTTATGGGTTAGATTGAACAGATGTAGCTATAAAAAACCACAATCAGTATATCAAATAAATAATCAAAAAATAGTCCCAAAGTTACGTAATAAGGCCTTTAATATACTCATCAAGTACCATTTTTTTAAGTTGATCCTTGTCTTTGATTCCTTGGTCAATCTGTAATTCATATGCTCGAGCAACACATACTCCAAGCTCTTTGCCGGGAGCTACAACATCTAAAAAATCCCGTCCTTGTAATAATGCTTGTTCCGGCTGCGTTGCAACAAGAACTTCACGAGCTCGCTCTAAAAATAATGTAATATCATCCTCACCATTCTGAGGCAATGGGGCTCCCTTTTGAGGATTACGGCCCATGCGATCTGCACGGGCAAGTTTTGCGAGCATCTCAATTGTCACATCGGGGCTTAATTTTTTTGCTAATCTTTTGTATGCGGCAGGCCCGGCATTATCTTTAATAAAAAGAAATGGAGCCATGTGATAATCGACAAGCTTTAACACTGCGGGAATAAGATCTTTTTTTAAGGTAATACGTGAAAGCAACTTTTTTGCAATGGGAATACCTGCCTGCGCATGCCCTAAATTTGCAATATGACCATCATATATTTTGGTCCGAATAGCTTTACCTACATCATGGCACAATGCTGCCAGTAAAATCACAAGTTTTTCACGCTTACTGCTATATTGCAGCTGTGCGGCAGCATCAACAACTTGCATGGTATGTTCAAACACATCCCCTTCAGGATGCCAACCGGGGTCTTGCTCGACCGTAAGTAACGCACCCAGTTCCGGTAACAATTCACGTATTCTACCAATTGATACAAGCCAACGCAGCCCTAATGAAGGTCGCGCTGATTTTAATAATAATTTCTCAAATTCATCACATATACGCTCTCGAGAAAGACCCTTAAGACTCATCTTCGCGCATACCCCATTAAGTTCATCATCGGGCATCATTTCAAAACGCCCGATAAATTGCATAACTCTATAAAATCGCAATGGATCTTCCACAAAAAATGTAACGTCCGGCGTTCTCAATCTTCGCTCTTCAATATCTGCCAGACCATTAAACGGATCAATTAATTGAAAGGTATGAAGATCCAACGCCATAGCATTCATCGTTACATCACGCCGTCTCAGCGCTGCCTCTATGCCCATATGAGGGTCAATGCTTACCGTTGGTTTGCGCCCTACACTGTCTGTTCTTGGCAACGACCAATCAACATCGAGGTTACGGACACGCAAAACACCAAATGACTTTCCAACAAGATCCACAAACCCATACATTTCAAGAATTGCTTTAACCGATTCTAAGGTAAGCCCATGCACCTCGATATCCAGATCTTTAAGAGGCTTATCCAACACAAGATCACGTACCGCACCGCCAACAAGATATGCCGTTCCTCCGTGATTGCCAATATCATCAACAATAGTACATACTAAACCATACTGTTCCATGATAGTACGTACAGCTCTTTGAATCTTAGTAATAATTTTTGTAGACTTCATAATAAGGTACCATATAGATTATATTCATCCTTGTTATTAAGGAGTTCTATGAAGACGTCAACATTATCTATCCTAACATTCCTCAGCATAACGGCAACCTATTTTAACATCTCAGCATTTTCCATAAACACCATGTTATCGCAAACAAAAGAAAAGATAGCCTCTTTGTTCGGAGCTAATACAAGAACAGAAATCGTCCAACAGGACATTCCACGCTCCACACAAAAAACACTCGTTATTGAAAACAATCAAGGAATGATCAAAATAAAAACAGACTGGAACCAAGATATTATATCATTCAAAGCCCTTAAAAAAGCCTCCAAAGACAACCTCGCAAAAATAACCATCAAAGTTGACACCTCAGACCCTGATATTATTCGTCTTGTTACTACTTTTGCCGAAGAATCAGTTAAAGGTTCTGTAGATTATACACTCATGGTTCCAAAGCACATGGCCGTCAGATTAAAAACAAACAAGGGAACTATTAAAGTAAAACGCTTTGACGGACAAGTATGGGCAACAACAGAAAACGGAACGATAGAAATCGCTCATGTTACTAATAAAATTATTGCTCAGGTCATAGAAAATGGTTCAATAAAAATTGAACAATCACATGGTACAATTCAAGCAACCACCACAAATGGCAACATAGCAATTAATGATGCAAAACAATCAGTAGCTGCAACAACAGCAAACGGATCAATCAGTTTACACGCAGCACATATCGCTCCAACAAGCTCAATCAACCTTAATGCAGCCGGCACATTACAGGTATCACTGCCTCAAGACACCAATGCGCATTTAACCGCTCACGCAAAAAAGGGAAAAATATTTTCAGACCATTATGTCACATTAGCTTCACAAACAACAAAGTTAAATACCCAAGCATGGAATCAAATACAGAAAAATATTGAAGGCACACTAGGAACAGGGGAAGCTGACATTAAACTATTCAGCTCAGCAGGGTCTATTAAGATACTTGCTAATGCCCTTGCATAAAATCCTATAAACAAGGCTAATTTAACAATTATCACCCTCACGTTAGATTAAATCATCTCCATAAATTAAGACCAACGATCCATATGACATTGTATAGCCGTTATATATTTAATTTTTTATTTTTTATTGAAATCACGATATGATTTTTTATAAAATTAAATCGTTAGGTATAATCCTGTTTTGAAATTATTTTTTTCTTCATAACGTAAAAGAAGGAGACGTCTTATGAATAAAAATTATACTCTTACCAAATTGCTTATATTTATAGTCTTGTTTACAATGGTACCAACCAATAAATCTTTAGCTGCTGCTGTACCGGTTGGTGATGTACATTATATTCTTGCATGCCAAGATTCAGAAAAAACTAAGCTCAGCGAACTAATTAATAGTTATGGCGAACAATTTAACATATCACTCGGCTTTGAAGCTGACCGGCAAAGACAAATTCATGTAAGCCTCAACGCTGAAAACATCTCCGGTCATCTTGCAAATATCGGTTTAGAACACATCGTAATTCTCGCCACAGGCAATAATTCATTGGCTGTATTTGAAGCCATAAAAAAACATAGTGGCACTATACATTCACTTATTCTTATTGATCCGGTTGTTGTTGAAAGAAGCGCTCTGCACCCCTTTGGCAAACCCTTGGATATTCCTTATGCAAAGATAACAAATTGTGTTTACAATTTCTATTCAGAAATTAGCGCGGGCCTGACAAGAAAGATAAAATCATGGTATGACAATACCAAGCTTAAAGGTATTA
>CAZQNW010000013.1:0-2188 GCA_964595035.1 uncultured Pseudomonadota bacterium | reverse complement strand
GGCCTGACAAGAAAGATAAAATCATGGTATGACAATACCAAGCTTAAAGGTATTAACATCAAATGTGAGTATATATCCCTCTTAGGCAGAAGAGGACCAATAAATTTCAGTAGAATAATTTCCAATACAACCCAAGACAAAGACGTCATACCTCTCGCCGGCAGTTTAAGTAAAATTCCCGATGTCGTTACAATAATAAAAAATAATTACAGGGTAGAAAATGATTTAATATGCCTACTGTTTAGCAGAAATGAGCCAATACTATCCAATCAAACCTGTCCTCTTGTTTTTATTAATAAGTATTCACAAATAGTCAACAATAAATTACAAACGAATGTCTATTCTGATACTTTTTACGATGCTTCTGATATATTATCTTTGGAAACTGTCGGACGAATCACCGAGCAAAAAAACCAAGAACACCGATACAGTACCAACATTCAAAGCCCTTACGAAGACCTCACAAAAAGGTTAAGTCTATTAAAGCGAAGTATCCCAAATTTTTGGAATGCTTGGAACGGGATAAATGAAACCTATAAAATGTCTTTTGAACATAGCAATCCACCTCCACCTAACCCTGAAGAACCTGCAAGAGTACGTACTGGCTATACTCCATCGGATCAAGAAAAAATCTGCATACAAAAAAGAGAAAGCATAGTCCGCAAATGCTTGAATATTGTTCAGGATACACCTTGTCCTCATATTGCCGTAGTCGCTAGTGGCGGTGGCGTTCGCGCGATGTTGTCCACACTCGGCGCATTACAAGGATTGGAACAATCCAATTTGTTAGACGCAATAACCTATGTATGTGGATTATCGGGATCAACATGGGCAATAGGACCTTGGATTTCCTCCGGAAGGGATATACGTAGCATCTCAGATGCATTGATAAACCAGATTAAAGTTGATCACATGGTTAACCCTTCAGAACTAACAAGCAAAAGCTGGGGAGTACTTGCTACCCTTGCAGCTCCATATTACTATAAACAATCTCATAATCTTCCCTATACAACAGTTGATCTGTATGGTGGATATCTTCTGCAATACCTAATGCCCGAAAATTTACGTTTTACATATTTGTCACATCAAAGTGCAGGAGTCCAGGAAGGTGCATTACCATTTCCTATTTATACTGCAATCAGGGCTGACGGAAAAACAAATGACCTCGTAATACCTGAAAATAGATGGTATGAATTTACCCCATATGAAATTGGAGCTTCATGGCTAGGGAAATCACCAGCGGGTGTGTCGAGGCCAACAGGGATGTATATACCATCATGGGCACTAGGCCGAAATTTTAGTGGAGGCAATTCAACAAATCGCGTTTGCGAACAACCTCTTGCACTTAATTTAGCTATATTCGGCTCCGCATTTGCCCTCAATGTTGGTAGAGCTTACTCAGAGTTATCTAAAAATAAAGATAGTATACTAGAATGGCTTAGCAAACCACTGTTACTTGTAGACGAGCAAAGACAAATTGCGGCTGCAGCATATAAAAATTTTACATTTGGAATGCCTACGAGTGAAATTGCAGCACAAGAAAATATGCAGATGGTTGACGCCGGACTTGCATTTAACCTTCCCTACCCTCCTGTCAGCGGTGAATATGGCAACCGTAAAGCAGATATCCTTATTTTTGTTGATGCATCAGCCGACCAAGAAAATAAAAAAGGCAATGCATTAATAAAGGCTGCGCAATATGCTCAATCACACGCTCTTCCTTTTCCTGATCTCAATACA
The DNA here is from genome assembly GCA_964595035.1 of uncultured Pseudomonadota bacterium. Taxonomy (GTDB): domain Bacteria; phylum Babelota; class Babeliae; order Babelales; family Vermiphilaceae; genus JAKASV01. Next base: position 448 of record CAZQNW010000013.1, on the reverse strand, counting down.
GACGAACGGAATCCGGAAGATGAAAATTTAGCACGACTGCCAAATGCACCTTTTAGGGACAGAATCGATACAGCATTTAGAATATTTATGAGCGATAACAAAGACGCACCATTAGTCATTTACATCAGGTTTGCAAAAGATGCACGCGACCGAGAAACTCCAGCTGATTTTGTAGGAACTTGTTTTCAAAATCATTGTAATACCCTTAATTTTGTTTACCCCGTCAGAACTGCTAGGACAGTTATCAATATGATGAAAAATAATGTTTTTTTGAACAGAGATTATATAAGAAAGGCAATTTTACATTATCATCGTACAAGAAGAAACGGCCCTAACTAAAAAGATCATTTGCTCCGGGGGTTGGAATTATCATGAGCTTTTTTAGCATGTTGCTCGAATTTCGACCCCACGAGCACCTAATTCAGTCAAACATTTCTCTTCTTGGTCT
>CAZQNW010000012.1:0-23845 GCA_964595035.1 uncultured Pseudomonadota bacterium | reverse complement strand
TAAAACAGCATGAAAGTTTGACACCCTATTCTGTGCTAAACCTATACCACCGACAAGAATCGGCGCTAAAGACATACAATTACAAAAATGCCAGGACCAGCAGTTAGTTCCATTAAAAATAAGGTTAAATAAAACACTCGTATTTTCTAAGTCAAAATAACGTGTTTTAGTATCACCTACAGTAGGAGTCTGTGCCGTTTGCAAGGTCTGAAATTTTTTGTAACGATAAACACCTCGATATGCAGCCATCACAGAAGTAGCAAGCCAATCGTTTATACTGTAGCCAAGCCCAGCTTCAAAAACAGCTGCGTGGTCCAGCTTAGCGCTATACCCTTCTTTAACTTCATCCCAAATCGCAGGATCCGGATTGATTTTAGCACACATTGATGAAGAATAACCAGAACCTACATGGATAAAAAATGGGTAGCACATGCAACATTCATTTGAACAGTCACATGAACAAGCACAGACACCTAATGTAGTCACCAACAAAAACAGCGGGCAAAAATTAAGCTTCATCTAAACCCCTTTGTTTTAAAAAACAATTCTATTCACTCAAGTAGAAACTAAAAAGAAAAATGATCCGCTGTCAATAGATTAGAAGCTTACTTGATGAAATAGCATTTACGTATCAATCAGAAAGAACTGAATAGCAATCCATTATTGAACTTGCAAAACAATAGTAAATGCAACATACTACTAAACAAATAATTGTCATATTAAGAATTTAAAAATCGCAAGGAAGCAAATGAACCAAGAATTGGTTATCAACACCAATAAAAATTTTTATAAAAAGCTCTGCAATACAGGATTTACATGGCTTGCAATCATGCTCTTTTTACTTTTTTATACGTTGAAATCACATTCTACAAGTTATCCGTTTCTTGCTTTTAAATGGAGCCTATTCATCATCATCGTTTGTATAATCATATACCTTATTTACTGCTCATATCGTATTTTACGCAAAGCGCCTATGGCAATAATTAATCCTCAGGGTATTTGGATACAACAATTTGGTATTATTCCTTGGAACAATATTTTGAAACTTGAAAAACCTACTATTATGGGAGTAGCCGTTGAAGCTCTTGGTATTCATATTCGTGATACAAAGGCATTATCAAAACAAGCAACACTTGCAGGCAAATTAATTATTCTTGAATCCAAATATTTAAAAACACCAACAATTGTTCTTGATAATATCGAACTTAACTATGACACTATTGCCGGTTTTGCCCGTCAATTCACAGAAAACGTATAAAAATTAATAACCACAAAGAATAACGTTATTCCATAAAAAGAAGAGTAGACCATGAAAGATGATGTTTATATAAAAAATGGAATCAGTATTCCGGCAGATGAAATTAAAGTCCAAGTCAGCCGATCTGGAGGACCTGGTGGGCAACATGTCAATAGAACAGAAAGTAAAGTAAGCGTTTACTGGAATATCAAAAATACACGCGTATTAACTGATGAACAAAAATTACGGGTACTCAATAACATACACACACACGTAACCGATGACGGGGTACTTGTTATCCACAATTGCGAATCACGCAGTCAACAACAGAATAAACAAGCAGCATTGGCAACGCTGGCAACTGTTATACGCAAAGCATTGTATATCCCTAAAAAACGTATGAAAACAAAAGTTCCAAAAAACATTAAAGAAGCTCGTTTACGAGACAAGTCACACAGAAGTTCGTTGAAAAAACTTCGTACTAAAAAAATTATTGAAGACTAAAAGATATTTACTTACTTTACATTCATACACAATCATTGGCGTATCAGAACAGGAGTTACACATTAACAGAAATTCTGTCAATGAAATTTAATTCAACTAAAGATGCCATTAGATACGTTGCAGCCTCAAAAACTGATAGTAGTGGTCATCAGGTTTCATCTGCCGGAGAGAATTTATGTTAGATTGCATAACTTCTGAATAGAAAATCGTTAAAATCAACCCTCAAGCCCCTTATGCATGGTGCGCACGTTTACTTTTAATATCAATTTTCTGATTAATCTTTTGCTTGATTGCGTCCATTATTACATCTTTATTATCAATAATATTATAGCGCATCAAATCAATCAACCGCTCTGCATTGGCTCTTGAGTAACTGAAGTTACCTGTTGCATACGTAGAGGCAAAATATGTTTCCGGATCACCGAATTCCGGTCGGTTATTATTTTTTGCCGGTATCACATACACAATTATCGGCGTCTCAGGATCTGCGTCGGTAAAAACACTCACAGCACGTTGTGTAATATGAGTATAATCAATACGTGGAAATTTCAAACCAAGCTCAAACATATGTGACTCAGCATTTCTTAAAGCATGTGCCTTTTCACCCCTAAAAAGACTTGCCGACGCGTCAACAATAAAAATAATATCAATTCCTCTCTTTGTATTCATGAGCGGCAAAAGCGGTATATTATATGCATAGCCGGAATCCATGAATGTCAGCTCCTCAATATGGGCGTAAGGTGACTGGTCACTTTCATAAAATGGATTGGCAACTTTAACAGGTGCCATTTGCAACGGGCCAACGGTCTTTTTTAGAATTGTTTCAATAATCCTCCCAATCCCTGTCTGACCAATAATATTTTTGGCAGATTTATCATATAATTGTTTAAAAGTTCCGGAAAGCGCTGAGCCCCATATACCCATAAGGTAACCAAGACGCAGTTCAGGGGGATTATTCTCCGCGGCAGAAACACCACGTGCAAACTTTCTTCCCAACGCCCATATAGGAATATATAACCCTAATTGATCTGAGCCAACTTCGTAAGGAGTAAATGTAAACCAAGCAGGATTCTTCTTGGACTGCGATACCTCTACAGCCGTACATAAAGGGAAGAACCATGAGCCATCACGCACCTTATTACGAAATTCAGAAAACCACAAACGCTGTCTTTCAATATCTGTAGGAACATTCCTGAAAAATTTATTCGCCAAGTACACACCATATAAATCGACAAGATCCAAGGGTTGTTTATACACAATCTTCTGCAAAAATGAATCGACTACCGCATTAGGAGAAAACACATGTTCAGAAGTAACCGCATTTAAAAAATCTTGTCTAAATGATGTTATCGGTTTTCCTGCCTGCAAAAAGCTACTAAGTGTCCAAGTGGAACCTGAAATAGCTGCGGCATATGCCACCGCGTCTAAAAGTCCTATGTGCTGCAACCCTTCCATAAACCCGAACGCACACAAAGCGGCACGAACTCCTCCACCGCTCGTACAAAATCCGATGCGTGGCACATAATCCTTATCTAATGACGTCTTGAGCACAGCCTCTAAAGCCAACTTATTTTTTACTGAACGATTGGCAATACTGGCAACTTCATCAGAACAAAGGTCAGATCCCTTACGCACCACAGCCTGCACGTTGGCATAAGGATGTTGCTTAAAATAATCAGCCGTTTGATGAAATGAACGCTTTGTAATTTCTACAAATGCTGAAACGGTAGGATGTAACAATTTGTAATCTACATCACCATACATCTTAATAACACCATTTATTTTGACTATGTGGTAGATACTGCCGAATTTATAACCCGCCGACTTACTCGGCAGTATTTTGTATTCCTTCTTTGTGAGATTTTTTTTCAACTCATCGGCACGTGTAGAAAAAATAATCTCTCGATTATGCGTCAAGAATCTCCATGGCGGACGATTAAGAACCCTAAAACTCATCGCAGGAATTTCTATGATATCACCTTGGCGCTCCGCAGGTCCGCTACTTACACCAAGGAGGTTTGACCCTACATAATACAACCCTGCATATATGGGCATATCGGTATGATTGTACAATGTTATATCATCAGCCCGCATGTTCTTTGTTCCTGTACATAACGCCATGAACACAATAATTATCAGACATGTGTATATTTTTATATCAAGTCCCCTTGGCATGATACCCCTTCTTTGGTATACCTTAATGACTCAACTATAGAATAATTTATTTTTTGATGTAATATCAATACAATCACGATTACGCAATTGATTCATTCAATTACATCGTGTACGTATGTAATACATTCCAGTAATAAGATATGCATAAGTTGATATGACTAATATGTAACTTTGACATGCCATACCCCAAAAAATTACATAAAGATGAAAGTAATACAATGAACTCACAGGATATAATAATCGCCTTAAAAAATTTAGGCTCTCCGTCAAAAGCACAGCATCTACAACGCTATTTTAAAACAGGGCCAGGTGAATATGCCGAAGGAGACATTTTTTGGGGAATACCTGTTCCTGATATTCGAAAAATTGCCTCTGCGTACAAAAATATACATGTGCATGAACTCGAAAAACTTATTCAAAGTCCAATACACGAAGTAAGAATGTGCGCGTTACTTATTATGATATTTCAGGCAAAAACATATCCTAAAGAAATGTATGACATATATAGAGCGCACACACACTCTATTAACAACTGGGATCTTGTAGATCTTTCTGCCCCAATGTTAGTGGGAGATTTCCTTGTACATAATAAGGATGTATCCATTCTGTATGAACTTGCACAATCAAATCTTATATGGGAAAGACGCATTGCTATTATTGCTACATTCGCTTTCATTAAAAAAGGCAATCCGGAACATACAATGAACCTTGCCATTATGTTACTTCATGATGCGCATGATTTAATTCAAAAGGCAGTTGGCTGGATGTTACGTGAGGTTGGCAAAAGATGCTCGCAAGAACTTTTGGAAGATTTTCTTAAAGATTATGCCATAACTATGCCACGTACGACACTCAGATATGCGCTTGAACATTTTCCACAAGAGAAAAGATTGTATTTCTTAAATCTCAAAAAAAAATAAATCTACAAACCAATAATCATTCTACAATACGAAAGATTCCTCGATAGTCACTTTCTTTCATAAAGGGTTCTACTTCTATAGCATCAGGCACAATATTGCCTGGGTTTTTGTGAAGAAAGTCGATAAACTTATCAACATCATCCTTAAGACCATAGACAATTATACGAACAATTGACGCAGGTTTAATCACCTGCGCCATTCCTTCTAACTCAAGCTGCAAAGCCTTTTTTTGAATATATTTTTTAAGAAACTGTGCCGGAATGTGAGGTGCAGACATCGTCACCCTTAAACTCTTATACATTGCCACTCCCTCTTCTTACATACTTCCCTTTTTCCTAGCACAAAAGGTATCAAAACCATACTCTATATGTCAAATCACAAAACAAAAATCTTTCTCAAACTTCTACCAATAGCTACAGACTCTATAATGTATTACACAATCTGGGTTGGATCAAGTAAGCGATTATCCAGTCTGTGAACATCGGAAATAATACCTTGTTCTTGTAGTATACTCATGATCTCTAAAAATGGCTTTTCCATATCTTGGGGAACAAAAAACTCAAAGATACTTTCATGCACATCAAAGGTACGATCAAACATTACGTGCTCATAGCTACGCACAACAGCAACAAAGAACCATGCTTGATCACGCATAACATGAGCTTGATAATAATGACAATACAGAGCATTCTGCTCATTTTTCTTAAAAAGCACTGCAATATCCCAATAAAAATTTTACTATAACTTAGAAATTAGTGAATTGAATATAAAACAAAAAAATAGAAAAACCAACTACAAATATCAACTCTGGCAGTTGACGTTTTAACAATAATGATGGTATATCTAAACACAAAGTCGAATTAAGGAAGGAAAGATAATGATAGATACCATACAAAAATCTTTACACATTGCGCCATTTGTATTATTAGTAGTTTCTTTTACCAGTTTTTGCCAGCTCTCACAATATTCCAGACAAGACCCATATCCTATGTATACGGCACTTGATCCGCATACTTTTTTATACACGAGAATAAAAGAAGAAATGAAAGGGCATGACCCTATTTATGAATGGTCAGAATTTTTTGCTTTCCATTTTTCTCCTTTTGGTCAAAATGCAAATTGTGCTCGCGACATAAATAAATGCATAATAGGATGCGGTGATATTGATGGCAGATGGAGCCTTATTCCGCTTCTTTTTGGTGAGTTTCCACAAGGGGTGCAAAATTATCCATCAGCTACCTTGATTGCCGCACAGCAAAAGTTATTTCCCAATGATATTCCAGGACATATAAGCGTTCCTCAAGACATTGCCGAACCATGTTTATGCTGCAACCTTGAAGAAACTCAGGAAAAAGATTCATTAACCGAAGCAAACTGTGAAGACGTGGCAACAACCTGCTATGAAAGTACGGGCAACGAAGCTATAGCAGGGCTAGGGTTTCTCAATTTTCCTGTAAGGTACCGCAAAAGAGGAATAAGAGCTGAATTTGATTTTCAAATTACTAAGGGACTTGGAATAATGTTACAAACAGGTTTCGCCGATATTTGTCAATCGGGAGCCTTTCAAATATGTGAAACAGGTACTGCATGCTGCGCAACTGGAGATATCACAAAAGAAAACGTCCAGAGTTATTTGGTATGCAAATATAAACAGATCGCGGAAGATTTATGCTACGATTTGTGCCGTTTTCATGAAGTTGGCATCGAAGATTTCAGGGCAACAGCATGGTGGCGACGCGCATTTCCTGTTAACAAAGACCGTGATGGATGGTCAGAACTTTTGGCAATTCCTTTTGCTGAATTCGGCGCTCAAATTGCCTGCGGCAAAGAAAAATGTCCGAATAAAGTTTTCAGCGTTCCTTTTGGAAACAATGGTCACCATTCCGTAGGAGGCGTATTAGGAATAGACTTAGACTTTGTAGACACGGTGGCTATCGGAGCTGAATTTGGGCTTACTCACTTTTTCTCCCGCGATTATTGTAATCAACCAATGCCAACAAGTATTTACCAAAGTGGTATCTATCCTTTTAGAACAGACTACTCCGTATGCCCAGGTCTCAACTGGCAATTCGGACTTAAAATGCAGGCCTATCACTTTTTAGATCGTCTTTCATGTTATTTCCAGTATATGATCGTAACACACAGAAATGACTCTATAAAACTTAAAAAATGCGATCCCGCCTTCAAACCGGAAGCGCTTGAATGTAGGTCATGCTGGCAAACACAATTTGGAAATATCGGGTTCTATTACGATATCTCACCCGCGATAACGCTGGGCATGCTCTGGCAAGCTCCATTTAAGCAAAAGGGCGTTTATCGTAGTACAACGCTGTTATTCTCCTTCACCGCATTCTTCTAGGAAGTAAGCTTTATTATCAACTGGACAAAGCTCATAAAAAAACATAAACTTATCCTATAAGTCGTAAAGTTTCACGGTAATTTAGTAGCAAGAAAGGCTGTTGAAGGTACTATGCCAAGAATATCGAATATCGAAGTACGCGTTAATGTCAATCTCGAAAAAGCACTTCGTCAACTAAAGAAAAAGATTGAACGTGAAGGCATTGTTCGCGACATGAAACGCACGGTCTATTTTGAATCTCCAACACAAAAACGTCGCAAACGTTTGGTCCGCGCAATTAAGCAAAATATGTTGCGTATGGCAAACCAAGGTCTTCTTAAAAAGTAAGCATGGTACATCATCAGTCTAGTGCCATTAAACGAGCACAAAAAGAATCTCTTTTGCTACATGTATTTTCAGAGTTGTTACTTCAAATAACTCTAGATGATAGCAGAATACAAGGCATATACGTAAACCGTGTTAAATTATCTTCGGATAAGAGCGTATGTACCATTTTCTTTTACACTCCGGATGGGCCCGATACGTTTAATGAGAAATTAGGCTATTTGCTTTTATATAAGCCATCGTTGCGCAAAGCAATAGCGCAAGCCATTCCCTCTCGTTATGTTCCGGAACTTGTATTCAAATTTGATGATCAATTCGAAAAACAACAACGAGTAGATGAACTATTGGACAGAATTAAGGACAATTAAGGAGTCATTATGGCTCTTGTATTACTTCTAATTCCCATATGGTTGTGCTGGGGATCATTTCTAAACGTTGTAGCGTATCGTTTGGTCCGCGAGCAGAGTATTATAAGGCCACGATCAAGGTGCCCCCATTGTCAACACCAGTTAGCTTGGTATGATAATATTCCTGTTCTTTCATGGATAGTGTTGGGTGGCACATGTCGTTATTGCCATGGAACTATTTCTGTTTTATACCCACTCATTGAGCTTTTAACAGCGCTTATCATGTCAACTCTCTGCCTGATCAGTCCGGCAAGGTACATGCCTGCCTATTTTATATTCTTTTCTGCTCTTATTGTCACATGCAGATCTGATTTAGAAACAATGCTTATCAGCCAATATGTAACGCTGTTTATTATTCCCATAGGCTTTCTATGCAGCTATTTTAATCTTTTGCCAATTTCACTTGTTCAAAGCATCATTGGAGCAATATTTGGCTATGGATTTTTATGGGCAATAGCCTATATGTTCAAGGTAATTACCGGTATACAGGGAATGGGGGAAGGCGATTTTGAATTATTAGCACTGATAGGATCATTTTTAGGAATAGCAGGCACCTGGTACTCGCTTATGATTGCCTCAATCCTTGGTGCGATAATTGGAATAATCATGATATTTTTTGGTAAAGCAGAACGCAATACCAAAATTCCATTCGGTCCGTTTTTGTCAATTGCGGGTATACTGTTAGCTTTGTTAAGGTTTACGCCAATTTTTTCATATCTTAATTAATCAGCCAAGTCATCCTGGACTATCGTAATATTGTTATTTTCATCTACAGTAATAATGTCAGAAATTCCATCACCATCAATATCCCCGCAAGCAACTGCAATAAATCCTTTGTCATCAGCCTTTGCTCGAGAAAGCCCCGCATTGCCACCTTCCAACTTGCCCGAAAAATAGTGTGTACCGTCAGCTCCGGCAAAACCATACGTATAGTAATTTTTGGCATTCTTGCCACCTCCATTATACCCTTCGGGCTTCCAACCAATACCACCTTGGCCCATAAGTACAGAGGAATAGGTTCCATGTTCAGCAAAGTAAGCTTTTTCAGCCGCATATATTGAACTTAAATTCATATATGCCTCAGCACGCTTAGCCTTTGACAAAAAACGCATGAAATTGGGTACTGCTAACATGGCTAAAAAACCCATAATAGCAACTACAATCATTAACTCAATAAGCGAAAAACCTGTCTTATGCATCCCCGACTCCCTTTTATAGATAAAACTACTCTGCCAGTATTCTAGCCAAAAACAGGACTTTACTTCAATAAATCAATTAATCATGACCTGGCAATCTTCTTACCGATGATCTTCTCGATTGACTGGATTGGGTAAGCCCCTTCTCTGACTATTTTCAGCTCAGAACCTGTACAATCAATAATGGTAGATGGCTTTGTATCAATACGTACACGCCCAGCACTATCATCAACAATAATCGCTTGCGTATTTTCAATTATGTGTGGATCAACCTCATCAATAGAATAGGCAACCGGCTCCCCCGACTTGTTTGCGCTCGTTGAAAAAAGAGCAGGAATTCTACGTAACAACATTAAAATACCTGTATGTTGAGGCATACGAATAGCCACAGTACCTTTACCCTGGGTTATACAAGAAGAAACTAATCCGTGCGTCTTTACAATTAATGTTAAAGGTCCTGGCCAACAAGCATCCATTAAAGCTTGGACTTCGGGGCTAACAACCTCTGTAAAATCAAAAATTCTTTCTTTTTTGCCTATAAGTACTATATAAGGCTTGTCTGCCCGTTCCTTAATATGATTTAATAGCTCAATGCCTTCCTTGGATACATTGGCCAATAAACCTAGAACAGTATCCGAAGAACCAAGTATAGCTCCACCTTTTTGTAGTATTTCTGCTACTTTTTCAATATGCTGAAGATTACCCCAGCTTAAAAACTTATTTTTCATGCTGACATTATTCCTACACAAAATAAAATATTAATATCCTTTTAATAGTATAAATAGATTTAATCTAATTATCAATCATTTTTTCTTTTGAAAATAAACTTATATCCCTTAATAGATAATTTACTGATTTGACATTTTTGTAAAATATCCTATATTAATGAATATGTCACGCATTTTAATGCTTAAGTGGCATTCGTTTGACAAGAAATAGATAGGTTAATGCTATTGGTAAATTCTTGAGAAAGACAAAAATTAAGATATATTCAGCTATAGAGCTCGTTAATAGAAATTGTAGTAAAAGTTAATAACCTATGGAGATAAAAATATGAAAAATACCTGGAAACAAACGAATACCCAGACTAAAATGCCTTTGGGAAAGCAGCGAAACTATACAGAAATTATAGAATTTCTTGATGCCCATTGGTCGGTCTCTTCAGCCGATCAAGTTGCCCGCATGAAAAAATTAGATGCTTCTTTGGGCAACCAGTCTCAAAAGGTAAAAGCTATAGCTGTTGCAGGAACTAATGGCAAAAGTATTACAGTTCACTTGACAAGCAAGCTTCTTAAGGAAGAAAACTTGAAAGTAGGGGCCATGTATGCTCCCCATATTCTTACCTATAATGAACGTCTTGCCATCAACGAAGAAACAATTTCTAATAAAGAGTTTACAGAAATTGCCAACGATGTTATTAACGCTGCAGAATCACTAAATCTGAACTGCAATAGCTTTGAAATTATAACTATGATGGCTATTGTACACTTTGCAAACAATGGTGTTGATGTAGCACTCTTTGAGACCGGAAATAAACGTTACATTGATTTGATGAATATCTGCAACCCTGTCATTGTTGCAGTTACCCGTGCAATTGATGAAACCATCACTGACGAAACAATAGTTCCTGCCGAATTGATCAAAAACATGCTTTCAATAGTCAAAGAAGGAACACATGTTATCTCAGCAGATCAAAGTAAATTAAATCTTCAACTCATGTTGGACATAACCGAAGCTCAAAAGGGCGTTTGGGCTATGCCTATCAGGAAATTGGCACAATTAGCATATCCATACGAACAACTTCATGGCCGATGTGCTGCACTAGCAGAACGAATTGCTGATATATTCGTCAATACGTTTGCCAATAGAGATGCCGTTGTCGTAAAGGATACATTGTTAACAAAATTAAAAGGGCAACGAGGCCGTCCAACACTAGAAGCTAAGCGTCATGCCGAGTTGAACCCACGAAGAACAGTTGAACAGTTCTGGAAAGAAACCGTCAATACCTTGCCGGGCCGTTTCCAATTACTCGATAAAGAAAAACCTAGCTTATTGCTCGATAATGCAAGTAATCTGGATGCTATTAAGAACCTCTTGCTTGGAGTTCGTTTGTTACATTATCAACGTCCACTTAAAGGATTAATAATAGTCCTTGGATGCAATAACAAAGATATTGATATTGAAGGACTCATGCGCGCCTTACGTTACTTCTTCAAAAAGACGTCAGGGCAAGTTATCTTATGCCCAGTAACTAATATGCCTAGTGACCATGGTACACAATCATGGGACATTGAAAAGATAACAAATGACCTTAAGGGTATGAAGGTTAAAGCCAGAGCATGTTCTTCCTTCAATGAAGCATTTGATTGTGCACAAAAGAGCGTTGATGAACGTAATGGGCTTGTAGTTATAACCGGTTCATCCGCAATCATAAATGAATATTGGAATTACAAGGGTATTAAGAAGATCGTTTAATAAAGAATCATGATAACACAGCTGGCGTCATATCTAGGGTCTGCTTTGCTTGGCTGTTGTTTTGGATTACTTTATGGGCTCCTTTTTATACAGCAAAAAAAAGGAGCCCTTTTCAATGATCAAAACAACTGGCAATACTGGCCTAATCAAATATTGTCAACATTGGTTCGTTATGCAGGTATAGCTTATATAGTCTGGTATCTGTTGCCGTTATCAAAAATCCATTTTATACTGGTTATGTTGAATTTTTTTGTATTTTTTTGGATTGTTATAATTCAGTATAAAGGATATCCTCGTGAATAACCTTGAGGTTGCGGTCGAACAGTCATGGCATCCACTTGCATGGCTAGGAGTTACACATCCTTTCTTTACTGTAGGACATGACGAAGTTCACGTAATCATTCAAACGTGGATCATTTTACTTATACTCTTTCTTCTATGTCTTCCTGTCCGTTGGATTTTAAAAAATCGTCAGGGCATACTACGCCATCTTATTTTGTCCGGAGTAAATACCTTAATAGGTTTATGCAAACAGGCAATGGGCAAGCTTATCTTCCCACATTTTGCATTTGTTTCGTCAATATTTATTTTTATCTTGGTATCCAATATCATCTCAATTTTGCCCTGGATGGAGGAACCAACACAAAATATCAATACAACACTAGCTTTAAGCCTCACTTCTTTTCTCTATGTTCAATACCATGGTATCAAAGCAAATGGACTGGGAGGATACTTAAAAGAATATATCGAACCATTTTTTGTAATGGCTCCATTACATATCATCAGTAAACTTGCAAGTATTGTATCTATGGCCTTTCGCTTGTTTGGTAACATCTTTGGCGGCGCCATTATTTCAAGTATGTATGGTTCATTAATTCGAAGAAGTATTATATTGGAGGTTATTGGTCTTGGAACGGGTCTTAATTTTCTTGTCCTTGGATTTTTTAGCCTGTTTGAGGGTTTTTTACAAGCATTTGTCTTTACCATGCTCAGTTTAACCTATCTATCGATTGCAATTACACATGAAGAACAAGAATGTGGAGTCATATCATGATAGAATTATCAGAATGCATACACTTTGGAACCATCGCCGGTATCGTAGGATTAAGCTCGTTTGGCGCAGGAATAGGACAAGGCTTGACCGGACGCAGTGCTATAAAGGCAATGGATATTCAACCGCAGGCCCGTTGCGAGATAGGGCGAGCTGCAACTATGGGAATGGCATTAATTGATACAGCATCAATTTTATGCTTAACAGTTGCTTTTATGATGATCTTTAGTACCCATTCTGTAGCGAGCGCATTGTACACGAATATAGCAGATCTCGGCATTCTTTTGGCATTATCTTTACCCGCTTTTGTTATTGGTATTATTTCCTCACTGCCCGCACGTGAGTCATGTATGTCGATCGCACGACAGCCATTTTTTTCTGATAAAATATCTCGATTCATGCTTGTATCACAATCTGTTATTCAAACACCGATAATCTTTGGATTTATTATCGCGTTACTTATAAAAACAAGCGCGACCGTTTGCACAGATATCATTGACAGCATACGCCTTGTCGCTACAGGAGCCGCAGTTGGCATAAGTTCACTCGGTCCAATTATCGGACTTGGAGCATTTGCAAAAGCCGCCTGTCATGGTATAAGCATCAATCGCGAAGCTTACCCATCATTATTAACACTGACTTTTATAAGCAATGCTATAATCGAAACACCAATCGTCCTCTCGCTTGTTATAGCTCTTATTATTTTAGGTGAAACTGTTATTCCGGGAAAAACATTAGATGGCATTCGTCTTGTATCCGCTGCTGCATGTATAGGCATAGGAACATTCGGTCCTGGAATAAGCTCAGGAAGAACTTCAGCCGTAGCCTGTACTCAAATAGCGCAAAAACCATCCAGCTATGGCACCTTATCGAAAGTAAGTTTGTTCGCGCAAGGGCTTATTGACACATGCGCAATTTATGCCTTTTTGATATCGCTTATGATCGTTCTTTTGGTTAAATAGCACATAAAACCGGGAGATATATGAAGCACAATCACAATATGCACATCGTGCATATAATAACTAAGCTCGAAATGGGAGGAGCGCAAAAAGTATGTCTATCCCTCAAAGAAGGCCTCGATGAGCATGGTATTTGGACAGGCCTCATATCAGGATCTCAGGGCGATTTGTGCAATCGTGCGCAACAACTTCCCAATACACAGCTCATTCCAAGTATGACTCGCGAAGTCGGGCACATTCACCAGGAATGGAGCTGTTTCTTTACCCTAGTGAGCAAACTCCGCGCCCTTAAAAAGCAATATCCGGACATTATTGTACATACACATAGTACCAAAGCAGGACTCATGGGACGTTGGGCAGCATTTTTTGCAGGTATAAAAAAGCGCGTCCACACTATACATGGTTTTGGATTTCATAACCATCAAAACCCCATAGTTCATGCCGTCATTTATCTGCTGGAATTATGTACAAGCTTTATTACTACCCATTATATATGCGTTTCTACGGTAGATGCCAAACGAGGCATTCGTATATTTCCTCGATTCAGCAAAAAGCATACTGTCATACGAGCCGCAGTAGATTATACTAGATTTATACAAGCAAAAAAAACCTCTCTAGAGTCAAGTAATAAAGATCTATTTATCTTTGGAACAAGCGGCGTATTCAGAAAAGGTAAGAACCATATCGAACTATTCCAGGCTTTTCATGAAGTATATAAAAAGCATCCGGAAGTGCGATTAGAGTTATTGGGCGATGGAATTCTACGACCAGTCTATGAACAATGGATACACGAACATAATCTTGAACACGCCATAACATTACATGGCTGGAAAACCGATGTCGCACCCATCATGTGTACATGGAATGCATTCGCATTCACATCCCTTTGGGAAGGCATGCCTTGTGCTTTGGTTGAAGCACGCATTTTATCTTTGCCAATCATTACGTACGAAACAGGTGGCGTTCGTGATATTGTCATACAAGGTGAAAACGGACTCATCTACAAACAACATGACTGGCAAGGTTTAGCAAAGGGTATGACAACACTTGTCGAAGACAAAAAACTTTACGCAAAGTATAAAAGCTTTCAGGATAACTTGCATGATTTCACAATCCCTCATATGATTAAACACCACATACAATTATATAAATCATTGTAAGTATAACGATTAGTTTATAAAAGGAATAATATGAATAAAAAACTTCTCAAAAGCTCTCTAGTAATTGCCATAGCTTCGTTATATTTATATTTAGCAGTAACTCCATCACATCCATTAAAACCGATGAAAACGCCACATTCCATCGGACTATGTATTATGGCAACAGGAAAATATGTAAAATTTGTCGAGCCACTTGTCAATTCGGCCGAACGTTATTTTTTACCCGGGCATAAGCATACATATTTCGTTTTTACAGATCACCTAGATAAACTACCCAATAATCCGCATATTACTCCTATATTTCAAGCTCGCATGGGCTGGCCCTATGATTCAATGATGCGCACTGCTGTCTATGCTAAACATAAGGAACAATTCAAAGGCTGTGATTACCTTTATGCCTGTGATGCAGATATGTTATTTGTAGATTATGTCGGCGATGAGATATTAGGAGATTTAGTGGGAACATTACACCCAGGATTTACATTTCGCCGTGGAACCTATGAGCAACGCCCTGAATCTCAAGCCTATGTAGCACCTACTGAGGGACAACATTATTTCGCAGGAGGTTTTTACGGAGGAACTCAAGAACAATTTGTACATTTAATAGAATCATTAACATCTACCATTCAAAAAGACCTTGACCGAGGACTAGTCGCTCGATGGCATGATGAAAGTCATTTAAATCGTTACTTTATCGACCATAAACCATCGATTATTTTAGATACGTCATATTGTTACCCAGAAGGCTGGAGCCTTGACACACATCCACGTCTTATAGCTTTAACTAAAAACAAATGGTCATTCAGATCATAGTGACATTGTATTAATGATACGATAATACGGTATACTTATAGTTGTGTATTCAGGGGGATATATGGGGAAAATATTTATGTGCTTCGTATTGTTATGTGCACATTATATACCAAGTTATGGACAACAAAATGCGGTTGCGCGATTTCAAGAATTAACCGCAAGCAACAGAACTAAGATGTATTTGGGCTATGACCCTTGTATAGAATATATTCCAGACATATCACATACAACAAACAACATTAACGTGTACCTCCATGGTTGGAAGGAAAACAAGTACACTAATTTACGCAAGTCATTGTTTATTCCCCCTGCTGTTATTTTTGATTTTCCTGACGCTAGACTAGCTAAAAAGGTTTCACTTCATCATGCTAGTTTTGGACAAAAAGCTGATATTCTGCCGACCATATTTGTTCTTAATGCAATCATAGAATCAGGGCTAGCTCAACAGATAAATTTTATTGGATTTTCCAAAGGCGGGGCAACAGCAATAAATACCATCGCACTCCTCAATAAACCCAAGTTCTACAAAAAAGATTTAGCATCACTGCACATTGACTACTCACAATGTCATGCAATACTACAAGCACTCAAGCGGGGAATTATTATTCTGGATTGTCCATTAAAACACGTCAGTTACGGCATAGAACAACAGGTACAAAAATATAGGTCTTCTTTCATAGACAATATACCTGATAATCCTACAAAACCTGATAACATGGTAAAGCGCATTAAAAAGTATCTTTTAGCCAGTATCGATTATATATGTTCTGTAATTCTTGAATACATTATTTTCCCTTTATATACCTGCTATGCTCCATGGAGAGAACAACCTATAAACACCGTTGATGATTGGCCTTCAGAAAGTTTAACAACTATAATACGCTATGATGCATGTGACCATATGGTTTCTAATAATGGAGATATACCGTTTTATCAAAAGATTCATAACAAAAATCCCTTGAGGACATTCTTGGTAACAAGCAACCAATGCGGCCATTGTTCACATTGTCAAGACCTTTTCAATCTTTTTATGATGCTTAATAAGCCGTCGCACATGCACACAGCAGATCTGCTTTGTATTATACAGCACCCATCACCTCTTTAAGTGAATTATCTATTGACTTTCTCATTTTGTCATATAGTGTTAAAGATCGTTTATGGTTACACTATTGAAATGAGAAAGGACAGTTATGAAAGCAGTCAAATTTGTAAATTATTTTTTCCTATCAATAACATGTATCTTGGTACTTGTTCCCGTTATATTTTTTCGCCTTGACCGCTACCCTGAAAAACCAATGGTTGTTGTAATACCATCATATAAAAACGAACAATGGGTCGAAAAAAATTTATCCTCGGTATTCAATCAAAAATATTCAAATTATCGAGTCATTTATATCGATGATTGTTCACCTGACAGAACCTATGAAAAAGTACAGCTTTTAACCAAGAATTATCAACAAGAATATCGCACAACTATAATCCATAACCAAGAACGGCAAGGAGCGCTGGCAAATTTATATAAAGCAATTCACTCTTGTAAAGATAATGAAATTATTGTACAACTTGACGGTGACGACTGGTTAGCACATGATCATGTTCTTGCATACATCAACTGTCTCTATGCCAACAAAAATATCTGGTTAACATACGGACAATTTCAAGAGTTCCCATCCGGTCGCATAGGTCATCTCTACTCGCAACATTTTCCAAAACATGTCATAAAAAACAACAGCATGCGCACCTATAAAGGACTGCCTATGTCTCACTTAAGAACATGTTATGCATGGCTCTTTAAATTAATTAATATCGACGACCTTATGTATGAAGGAAAATTTTATAGTATGAGCTGGGATAAAGCTATATTAGCTCCTATGATTGAAATGGCAGCTCATCATTATGCTTGCACTTCAGAAATTCTTTATATATACAATAATTCAAATCCTATAAATGATCATAAAGTTAATGTACAACTTCAGCATGCTCTTGCAGATCATATTGCACACTTAAAGCCATATCAACCTTTGGAATTTCCTAAGGAATGTGCATGAACGAGAAAATACTCAATCTGAGTATCGTATGCATATACTGTATAGCAGCCGCAATTTCATACCGTAACACGTTGCACCAAGCTCGTTCATTACCAACTATTGAACCATCATTACCCACGGTTGACCTCATAATTTTTTCATTCGATAGGCCAATGCAATTATATGCTCTGTGCGAATCGATAGAACACCATATACGAGGCCTTGAAAGTACAACGGTAATCTATCGAGCAAGTAATGATGCTTTCGATACAGCATACAATCAAGTAAAACAACGGTTTGTTTCAATCAACTTTATACGACAAGGACCACAACCTTCTAAAGATTTCAAACCACTACTTATATCATCATTACGCTCAGGACGATCGCCCTACGTATGCTTTGCAGTTGATGATATAATCGTAAAAAAAGATATCGATCTTACAGAGGTTACACAAGCTCTTGAGCAAACCAATGCTTATGGGTTCTTTTTGAGGTTAGGAACGCATATCTCATTTTGCTATATGCTTAATCAGAAGCAACCTTTACCTCAATATACAAAGGTATCCGATAACATACTCACATGGTCATTCAAAGACGGCATACATGACTGGAATTATGCGCATACTGTTGATATGACCGTTTATAGAAAAAAAGATCTTATATTGGATTTTCTAATAATGGATTACACAAACCCCAACACACTTGAAGCAACTTGGGCGCGCAAGGCACAGTTAATTCAACACAAAACAGGTCTTTGTTATCAAGCGTCATCTGTAGTAAATATTCCTATGAATTTAGTTCAAGAAGTATGCAACAATCGCTCTATGCTCTCATGGACGGCTGAACAACTACTCGAAAAATTCAATAATGGCCTTAAATTTGATATTGTACCTTTAGACGGTATTCTCAACGAATCGTGTCACATAGCCTATACGTTGCCATTTATACAACGGGAACCTTGTTTACAACATGCGTAACAGTAAGCAGTTATACATCAACAATACTAAAAAATATGTACAACATCCTACAGCCATCGAACAAACGCATCCTAAGATACCATAACAAGGGATAAGGACACAATTAAGCACACTGTTAATAAGAACTGCTATGCAAAGTGCAGCGGCAAAAATTGCTCGTTTCTTTTTAAATTGTAAAAAATTAGAAACAAAGTATGCACCGATCAAAAAAGTATATCCCAGTAAAATACCTAGGATGCAATCTACAGATTTCATATACGCCACAGGAATGAGCATATAAACAAGAGGCTTGAACAATACATATCCTAGTACTGATGCTATACCCATCCCAACAAGAACAAGCACCATAACTGAATGATTTGATTTTTCAGTTTTACGAATATCCTTGGCATTATCACCGTATGCATCAAACAAAGACGGCCCATAAGCACCTTGCAATGGATGCAATATTAACCGATATATCAAGAGACCCCCAGCATCTGCAATTGAATATATACCGGCAGAGTCAAGACCCATATAATATGCAAGCATCCATCGATTTAATACAGCTAACAACCAGCCCGACATAAGACCAGGTAAAAATGGAACGCCAAGTTCTAGTAACTCTCGGGCTTTATGAACTGCAAAGCTGAAGTTGAGCGCTTTGTAATAACCTGATTTGACATACAAATATACTGCAACAAAAAAAACAACCATAACAAGTGCAAACTGGACCAACACAACACTTACAACACCTGCATGATAATAAGCAAGCAACAGGATATTTAACAGTGCAGTCATAACACTGACAAATACTTGAATCGCGGTAAACCAAAAGGCAGCACGATTATATTGCAATAGTTGTAACATAATGTCATTGAAAAAAGAAAAAAACCATATTAGTACAACTGCATACACAAGTGAAGAATAGTGCCCAGTCAAAAAAAGATAGTGTTGAACATACCGCGGATATACCATAATAAAACAAACAATGGGGATACTTACCATGCAATAGGTACATAAAACTGAGTTAACAACAGATCCTCTATCGTTACAGGATGCTTGAAAATAATGTACTGTTAACGCCTGAGGTAACCCAAGGCTTAAACATGCAATTACTACATTATTAGAGCCGTGGAGTAATGAAACGAGTCCATATTCAGCAGGGCTTAGCAATATCATCATAAGCGGTGCCATAATACATGAAATGCCACTCATGAGAATCTTGCCTGCCACGTATACAAAAAAATGAGCTACCACAGACACAGGTAGCCGTTCCTTAACCTCAGCATTAAAATTTTTCAATGCCCGTGTCTTTTTCTCCATTACTATAACTTTCTAGATAGGGTATCTCTTGCAAAGTTCTATTACACGCTCTTTTATTGAATCAAGAGCCATGCTATTGCTACAATTCTGCAACACTCCATGAATCAACTCAGCCAAAAGTAGTGCCTCTGCCTTTTTCATGCCACGCATTGTCATGGCAGCTGTTCCAATGCGAATCCCGCTTCCCAATGAAGGTTTAAGCGTATCAAATGGAATACAGCTGCTACTTACTGTTAATCCAACTTTCTCCAGCACTCCTTGTGCCTGTTTGCCATTCAAACCGGACCCTGTTAAATCAACAATAAATAAATGATTATCAGTTCCTCCGGCTACTATGCGATAGCCATAACCGGCTAAAGTATTAGCCATAGTCTGGGCATTAGCAATAATATCCTGTTGATACTCAATAAATTCCGGCTTTAAAGCATTACCGAAACATATTGCCTTTGCAGCAATAACATGCATAAAAGGACCGCCTTGAATACCGGGCATTACAGTCCTATCAATAGCCTGCGCATACTCTTGCTTACACATAATAAAAGCCCCTCGTGGACCGGCAAGTGTTTTATGCGTTGTACTTGTTACAAAATCAGCGTAAGGAACAGGACTCGGGTGCAATCGTGCTGCTACAAGTCCTGATATGTGCGCTATATCAGCCAATAACAATGCACCTACATCATGAGCAATATGAGCAAATCTCTCAAAATCAATAATTCTTGAATATGCAGAAGCACCTGCGACAATTATTTTAGGTTTATGTATCTGAGCCAATTCTTCAACAACAGTATAATCTATACATTCGCTCACCTTATCAACTCCATATGAAACTACATGGTAAAGTGATCCGGAAAAATTAGCCTTAAATCCATGAGTCAGATGCCCGCCGGCAGCCAAATCCATTCCTAAGATAGTATCTCCTGGTTTTAAGCAGGACATATAGACAGCCATATTTGCTTGTGAGCCTGAATGGGGTTGTACGTTGGCATATTCAGCCCCAAAAAGCTTTTTACACCGCTCTATAGCCACACGTTCTATAGTATCTACAATAGCACAGCCGCCATAATAGCGCTTGCCTGGCAACCCTTCTGCGTATTTATTACATAATACAGAGCCAACCGCATCTAAAATAGCTTTTGGGGCATAATTTTCAGAAGCAATGAGGCTAATCTCATTGTGCTGTCTTTTTCGTTCAGCATGGATAAGTTCTTCTATTTCTACATCTTGAATTATATGCATAAAAAGCCTCGCGTTAATAAAACTATCCTTCCTACAAGCATACTATCTAAAATGAGAAAGTAAGCAATCACAAGAAAAAATATGCCTATATAACATAAATTCAAAACAACCTAACTTCACATTATTCAAAATAAATTTACATATTGACATTTTATAGTATAAACTTATAATAAAATATGTAAGTACTTTGAAGTGTTAATATTTATGTTAGTATTTAATCAAGGAAGAAAAATGAAAAAGTACATAGCACTTAGCATTATAATGATGTCTGCTTTCACATATTATTTACCAGCATCACAAGACATAAGGCAACTTGCTCGAGAAAGATTAGAACGTCAACAAGCACGCTTTAAAGCTCAATTAACTAAAGAATATGAACGGGCATGCCAAGAAGGCGACCTAGAATGGATAACAAAAAATCAACAACATCTTCTAGAAAAACATATTGTTGTACGCGAGGAACTTGATATGATGCTTGAAGCGCTGGGAGAACCCGCAGAGAAAAAACAACGAATCGAGCAAGAAAAAACTGACTGCGAGCATATACTTCGCATGACAGCAATAGAACGCATGCAAAAAGCCCTAAGCACCCAAGAGGCTATTACTAATGGACTTGCTTGGTTATATGAACAACTTTCAAATAAAAGAGAATTCGTTACCATTCTCAAAGAAATAGGCTTAATTCAAAACCTAGAAGTATTATTTAATCGCTTAAATCAATTAACAGAAAATCAAGATATCATGGCCATTATAGGCAAAGAAGTACAACAACTCAGGGGGCATATGCTCTATCGTGTATGGGTTACCCCTCAAGAAATTGCAAGTAATACCGACCTGGCAATGCAAGCACTTAAAGAAGCAATAATTCGCAATGATTTCAATGCGATAATCAATATTTATAGAGATGCTATTAGACAAACAACAGCTGAACACGAGGCAATGAAGCTTCTCAATAATTGCTTCATTCAAGCCATAGAAAGAAACGACACGACAGCTGTAGTAGATTTATATCTAAACGTTTTTAAAGGAAGCGTTCAGGAAGAAGCATCCTTATTACTCATAGATGAATATGCCCAATGCCTTCTCAGAAACAGAAACCTTGAAGCCCTTAAAAAATTACGTATTTGCCTTGAACATACACAATATATAGATTCACTTTTAGAGACAATCACATCCCTGGAAGTTGCTATGGGAATTACTCCAACCATGCCATCTCAAACGTCACAACAGGAAATTTCTGTGCGCAACTTATGGGATGAATGGCAAGCAGCCTGTATAAATCGTAACTTAGATCAACTTTTGGCTTTAAGAGATCAAGTTATTCAGCAGGGAATTGTTGAAACCGATGTTGCTAATGCTATTATAGAATCAATTATTTAAAAAAGTATTTAAAAAATAATAAAAAAAGGGATCTCCAGGGAGATCCCTTTTTTTATTACACTGCAACAATGTCAAGGCAAGAACTATCTTTTTCATAAAATCTATTTTAGAGGAATTGCACTTTCGTCATATTTTTTCTATACTGTAGTGTAAAGTATTATGTTTTTAAATGAGGATTTTACTGTGTATTCAACTTCCGATTTCAGGAAAGGATTAAAAATTCTTTTCCGCGATGAACCATATATGATTCTTGAGTATCAGTTGGTAAAACCGGGCAAGGGCGGAACTTATCTGAAGACTAAGATGAAGAATATGATCACTAGTCTTATTCATGAAGAAACCTTCAGATCTACTGAAAAATTTCCTGAACCGGATTTAGAATACAAGGAAGTAGCATATCTCTATTCAGATGATGATATTTATAACTTCATGGACCAAGAAAACTATGAAGAAATCTCTCTTAATAAAAACCATCTGGATGAAGTTCTTCCTTATCTTAAAGAACAAGCAATTTATACAGTTCTTTATTTTAATGGCAAACCCATTTCAGTCACTCCCCCAATGTTTATGGAGTTAAAAGTTATTGAAACAACTCCTGGCGTCAAGGGTGACACAGCTCAAGGATCCGGAAGCAAACCTGCAACATTAGAAACCGGACTTGTTATCCAAGTTCCTCTTTTTGTTCAAGAAGGTGACCTGATTAAAGTGGATACACGTGATTGTAAATATATAGAACGCATTAAATAATTACACGATCACAGGCTAGAGCATGAAGAAAAAAGAACCAAAGATTCAAGATAATAATGTTGAGCAGATTGAAGCCGATGAATCAGATTATTGCTGTGATTACGATGGTATTATATCATACGACAAATTATCACGGCGCGACATTCGTTCCGTAATTTTTCATCTGCTCTACGCCATGGAAACTTTCGAATACGAGGTAAGCCTGAGTGAGGTTATTGACAATCTTAACCGAGGCTTTTCTCTTGATATCCCATTAAATAGTACAGCAAGTACAATTACCCAGGCAGTTGTAGATTCTCGAGAAGAACTCGATAGCATTATTAAGCCATTACTTATCAATTGGCGCTTCGATCGCTTAGGTGTATGTACAAAGCTAATTTTACGTTTAGCAGTATGGGAGCTTTTGCATACAGATGAGCCTCATAATATTGTTATTAATGAGGCTATTGAACTTGCAAAATGCTTTTCAGAAGAGGATGCCTATAAATTTATAAATGGTATTCTTGATGAAGCAGTTAAGGTAATTCGCCCTAATACCGTGCAAGAATCTGAATCAAAGTAATTTAACACAGGAGTCACGCAATCTAACATAA
>CAZQNW010000011.1:0-24748 GCA_964595035.1 uncultured Pseudomonadota bacterium | reverse complement strand
GCAGTTGCAAGAACAAGTTTTTTTATATCCCACGTAAGCTTGATATAATTACCCACCACTGATAGTAACATGACGCACCCCACGTCTAAATAACGCATACGAGCAACTGCCCAAGATACCAATCCACACTACTTGCACCGTCAAACACCGCAATAAGAGCCATATATCAAACTGAACTATAATACGGCTTGCCGCGTAATAAAGATTTGAAAATGGCAATAAGAGTACCGCCTTTTGTATTGAAGACGGGAAAAAAGCAATAGGCAATAATACACCACCAAACACAAGTTTAGATTTGCTATATAACCAACTGAATGGCTTAACATCCTCAACCCAAAATCCCATGAGTCCAAGCATAAAAAAAAGAAAAAAATCAAGTGTATACCCAAAAATAATAGCAACTGTTCCACCTAAAAGACCAAGAATACTCAGTGAAAATGGACCGACAAGCACAAGAGCTGTAATACTTCCACAGGCAAGATTGCCTAATAATGTCGGGAATATACGCCCATAAAAACTAAAGAGATGGTATAAAATGTAGTTATACGGACGCTGTAATGCATATGAAATTGCTCCCGTCTTTATTTCTTCATCTATCTTATAAATAGGATTAGGCCAAGTCGCTCGTTCAAAACATTGCACAAACATTAATAACCATATGACGGAACACAGTGTCAGCCCACCTATTATATGCATATGAGCTGCAGCATAGGTTGTCGTATACAATTGCGTGAATATCCAAATATATAAACCCACCGACAGACCATTCATCAATAAAGCCCAGCTGAACGCAGTTCGCGACAATGATGAAATATATGCAATAGCTGCATAAGCACGCAGGCGCATAGGAACCTTCATCACCTTACTCCTTGGCCCATACGATACATAGACGCAATAATATCTTCAAGCGGTTCATCGTATATATTGATATCTTTGATATACCCATGATCCATCGCAAAACTCATCACATCAGCTATCGCAGTCTTTTTTGTATCAACTGCTATTTTAATACAATAAGGTGTTTGCTCAATTACAGTGCCGAAAGGCCATGTAATGTCTAGTGGTTGTTCAAGAATACATTCAACAATTTTAGTCGTAATAAATTTCCGTTTAAGTTGCTCAGTTGCATTATCAAAAACTACGGTTCCATGATTGATAATAATCGTACGGTGTGCAAGCATTTCAATATCACCGACATCATGTGACGTTAATACAACGGTTGTACGCTCGATTTCATTAAGTTGCTTTAGTACCGTGCGTACTTGCTGCTTGGCAATTAAATCAAGCCCGATAGTCGGTTCGTCCAACAGTAAAACTTTAGGTTGATGTAATAACGAAGCTACCAATTCACAACGCATACGCTGGCCAAGCGACAATTTTCTGACAGGAATAGTCAACAATGGACCAATATCAAATGTTGTGACTAAGAAATCAAGCCGTTCTTTATAGGCTTTGTCATCAAGATCATATAATCGCGCAAACAAATCATACGTATCTTGAGCAGGCAAATGATACCACAGTTGCGAACGTGAGCCATACACCGCTCCTATATGATACGCAAGCTGTTGCCGTTGTTCAAAAGGATTATAACCATATACATTAATCGTACCTGCTGACGGCATTAATATACCAGTCAGCATTTTTATGGTTGTCGATTTACCGGCACCATTTGGACCAATGAGAGCTAAAAACTCTCCTTGGTCTACACTGAACGATATATCTTCTACCGCGCGTATAGCTGTATAACGCGGTTTAAATAAAGACCAGAAGCTTGCACCGAATCCTACTTGCTTTTGTTTGACATGAAAAATCTTACTTACATGAGTAAGTTGAATTATGGGCACACTGCACCGTCCCTTTCGTGAGTCAGATTATTAATTACCCATTAATGTGTACTCGTACTTTTACTGTCTATAGTACACTTTTGAGATACATTAACGGTAGATTTCACAAAAGAAGATTTGGATGGCAATGAACAGTGCAGTTCATTTTCAAGATAGATTTTTAAGTCATTGGCACAACTGATGCGCCTATCAAGCTCTTTTTTTGTTGCGCAAATATCATCGTCCAATAAACAATAAAGCTCATCAATAAGTTGTTCCTGCAAAGAAGCAAGTTGTTTTTGCAAACCAGATATTAATTTTATACTATCTGCAAGTTCATCTGCGTACTGCTCTTTAAGTTTATTCATCGACTGTTTCTGAGGATTCTTTTTGTTGACAACAAAGTTCTGCGCGTGTACACAAAGACCAACCAGAATTACACACAGCACAATAAACATAGTATATTTTTTATACTTCATATCTTTTTCACCATATCTATACAATAGCGTAATCCAATCGCAACATACTGTGCAAATGATGCCACAATAAAACAAACCGTAATACCTACCAAAACATTATACGTTTTTATAGGTAACCAATGCAAAAAATAGCAGGCAAATAACCATACAATAAAGGTAATCTGAACAACCGTAGTCATTTTCCCAAGATATGTTGGATGAATAACAAAGCCTGTTCCAGACAGTAGCAATAACATACTACCAAAAACAATAACAGACTCTTTAAGCAGGATTAAAACAACAAACCAATGAGGAATTGCAAAAAGCGGTGTATGAATAAAAGCCAACGCGGAAAAACAGGATATAAGTAATACTTTATCTGCAATAGGATCTAAACAAGCACCAAGTGCTGTTTTATTGTTCCACCAGCGTGCAAGCATACCATCAAACATATCTGTCAATGAGGCTAACACAAACGCACCAAAGGCTAATCCCCAATATTGTTTAATCATTGCAACAACAATCAATGGAGTGAGCATTATACGTAACAGCGTCAAAACGGTAGGGAATGTTATACGCTTTTCACACATGTACAATGTTTTAAAAAAATGACGATCAAATTTCATAGCTATACTACCTGTTAAAGTTTAAACCTTCTCTAAGAATGTAGTTCTATAATATCACTTCTATGCGCTTTATATACATCGCGCTTCACACTGCTTTCTATAGACTAAGAAACTGTCTCATCAATGATCCCCGCACCAAGACACGTATTATGATCATAAAGTACCGCAAACTGGCCCTGAGCTATTCCTTGATCATTATCGGCAAGAATAACTGTAGCCTTATCTCCATCTCCAGGGATAAGCAAACAATCATGCCTATACTTTCCATGACGCATTTTAACTTGATAATGCCCAACTTTAGGCTCATACGCAATCCAATTGCAATTACGTATGATAAACTGATTTCTTTTTTTATCAGGCTCATAATATGAACGGGAAATATACACGGTATTTGTAATCGGATCTTTTGACACAACATACCAAGGACCACCGGCAAGCCCGGAACCTTGTCTTTGGCCTATTGTATAATACCAAAAACCCTTGTGTGTTCCTAATATCGTACCTGTCTCAAACTCAACCAAGTTGCCCGGTTGATCACCTAGATAGTGTCTTATAAAATCTTGGAATCTGAGTTTTCCTAAAAAGCATATTCCTTGGCTATCTTTTCTTGTTTTAGTAGGTAAATCGTATTGAGCAGCAAGTTGGCGTACCTGTTCTTTATACAAATGTCCGATTGGGAAAAGCGCGCGAGCAAGTTGCTCCTGTTTTAAATAGGCCAAAAAATAGGTCTGATCTTTAACCGGATCAGGTGACACAATGAGCTCGGTTGCACCGTCAATAGATCTTGTTTGTGCATAATGACCTGTTGCTACTTTTTCGAACGAACTATCTATATGATCAAAAAAGAGCCCAAACTTGATATACGCATTACAAAATACATCCGGATTAGGTGTCCGCCCGGCTTTAATTTCTGCCAATGTATATGAAACTACCTTTTCGTAGTACTCTTTTTGTAAGGGAATAACCTTAAATGGGACTTGTAATCGCTTACAAACTGCTTGTATATAGTTAAGGTCTTCTTCCCAAGGACATGTCCCCAGAAATGAAGTCTCATCCTCAAGCCAAATTTTAAGGTAAAAAGCTGTCAGGTCGTGTCCTTCGTTATGTAATAGCTGTAAAGCAACGGAACTATCAACACCGCCTGACAATAATACGGCTATCTTCATGGTTATATATTATCCAATCTGTATATTTTTTCAAGATTAATCTACCCCCTATGCCTGTAGACACTATAGCCCAAATACGCTAAGATAGCTATAGAGACCTTAAAAATCCTAATTTCCATAAAAATAATAGTGTAAGGAAGTTATTATGGTACAACGAAGAACACCTTGCATACTCTGTATGTCATTGCTCATACTAGGGTTGTCAGGAACATATACAGCAAGAGCCATGCAAGACATGCCCCTCATTACAGCAGCACAAAGCTGGGAACTATGCAAAAAAATATCTAAAATAACTGCAACCTTAGGAATTGGCTATTGGCTCGTACGTACAATTCTCAATCATAAAATCAGCCATACCGATACGACAACATACCCGTCTAACCCCGAGAGGCTTGAGATTGTTACTGATGGAAAGGTAACAATACGCAAAAGTCATGATGGGAAAACCCATGTAACACATCGTTATGGAGCATCATGGGGCTCGTACCTACCAAGTTTACATTTTAGTGAAAATTTTGATGGAAAAAAGCTTGCGGTACATGGGTACACAACTCCAACGCGTAAGTCATTTTTTAAAAAAATATTAGAATTCCTACTGCATTTAAAACCTCAAAAAACACTTCATCATATAATTGAAGTTCCCGACTCAACCGCCATAGATATTACAACGACAAATTCAGATCTTTATTCATACCGAAGCAAATTTATCGTAACGATTGATTCACTTATACATGCTATACGCATTCATGCTCATACGGGAAATGTACGAGTAGTTTGTCCCCAAAAATCTGCACAACTTCGTATTGTTCACACTCATCCCGTAGGCACTGACATGCCTTCCATAGCATCTACTAGCAACACTCATGGCCGCACAGCATCTCTGTACAAACCTGTTTGGGTACACGAGCATGGAATATGCCAACCGGAGAACTCTATAGAAATTCACACACCGGATAAAGTAGTTGCGGAAAACTTTCAGGGAGATCTTAGCATTTTCAATGATGGGCAACAGTTTCCTCATCATCAACAACAGATAGAATTGACTCGACACAGCCAAAACCATCGCGGCAGAGTGTTTATAAATGGCTCAGAACAACCATTTTCTTGGCACTATCACATAAGAGCTCATGAATCTCAACAAATAGCCATGCCAGCAGCTCTTTAATTACTACATATTAAGGGATTTGCATGAATAAAAAATTTTTTTACTGCATTTTTATAACAGCACTAACAGTACGCATAGATTCACTTTCATACCCGCGCTATCTATCATTGGCAGCAAAAGCATATGCTGTCGTTACCCGTCATCCAGTATTCACGGCGTGTAAAAAAACTACGACGCTTGCGTTAAAAGCAGGAGCTGTATATTTATTGGCACATTTTATTAATGCCCATCGCAACAAAAACAGGAAAGCTATTATTGAATATAACCCACAACACCAAGCTCCGGACAAAACACGCAAAGGGAAATTAACAGTCATAACTGACGGACTGGTAACGATTGAAGGCGGTGCTTCTGAATTTTCTGTCGAAACAAAACGAATAGTACTCGGCAGAAAAAGTCATGCGACATCATGGTCTGAAAGATTCCAAAATCTCATCGAATGGATAAGCAGACCGGTAGATCGCACTATGACAAGGCATATAATCCATGTTCCTGAACATACTGACATCACGGTTACCACGCGCTATGACTATGCTCAAAGTTCTTTGCTTAACCCAATAACCATCAGAGGAATATCCGGTCTGGTAGAAACTACTACTCCACATGAAACAACAAAATATCGAGCTACTACGTCATCAGATACAACGCAAGCATCATAAAAATAGAGCATTACCAATACAATTTGCTTTGGTGTACATCATGTTGAAGAATACTCATGATAGGCCGTCCGAATAATAAACCGACACCTACAAGTATTGAACCCATGCCGGCACCAAACATTCCATAATGCTTGCATACTGCACTACTCGTTGAGCTTGTCACCCCTGAGGAGAAAAACGAATCCGCTTCACTGCGTTGACAGGGATATTCAGAATTCGCCAACAACACAATCCCACCGATCATACTGAGAGCTCCTAATCCGGCAACAATTACTTGCTGAGCCTTGTGCATAATAGAGGGTCGGGTTAGCAAGCTCTGCAATCGGTACAATTGATGTTCTTTAAGTAAAACATTGTAACAATGAATGACAATATCTCTATCACGCAATTCATCAATAACTTGCTCCACACCGGGCTCAATGCCGCATATAGGATTATCTGATAGGTCAAGTGAAAAGCCGTGAGGCATACCTTTTAACATACATGTTTTTAATTCCTTAATTTTATTGGCTGATATATTCAAGGTACGAATTTGAGGCATCACTTTTAATAATTCTTGTAGATCAAACCCAACAATTTCATTATGACTAAGATTAATCGTATGTACACCACTGAAACTTATATATGGCATAGTTATGATATTCTTAGATTGCAGATTGATTACACCGGATTTAGCGCATGCCGCTTGCTGCTGCGTCATTGATCCCAATCCCATCTCAATATCCATGGACGCGCAGCTATGAGCTATCCAACAAGCAGCTATAGCAACACATATATTTTTATTCATATGCATCCCCTTTAATGCAAAGATCCGACACACTGACATTAAGCATAGCATAGCTCATCAGTAGTACTTAAAGGGTAAAAAAAATATATCGCTCTCACCTTATACATAACAAAGCAGAGAGCGATATATCGAATTATATCTCAAAAATTTATGCAATCATTTTTTTGAATGCTTCAAATACTTCTTTAGGACTTTTGTCCTCAATAGTGATCTCCTCAACAACAAATCCTGCTTTCTTAAATGTATCCAATACAGCTTGGCTTGTTTGAGCATAAATTTTTAAACGTTCACGAATAACTTCTTCTTTGTCATCTTCACGTTTAATCAAAGGACTACCGCAGGTCGCGCAAACAGGATGCTCAACACCTACAAATTGCTTAATATTATAAATGGCTCCACAATCCTTATTACTGCACATAAGGCGACCTCCTAACCTTTCAACAACGGCATCATCAGATATATTTAAAGAGACAACACGTAACTTATAATCAGGATAGAACGTTTTGATCATATTAAGAAGAAGTTCGGCTTGATTGGCCGTTCTTGGATATCCATCAAGAATGATATTCTTACCTTCTTTTGTATTAACATCAAGCCATTCTTTAGCCATAGACGAAATAACATCATCAGGAACAAGCGCTCCTTTACTGGTATATTCTTGTAACTTTTTGCCTAAATCAGTTCCTCTTTTAATATTATCCCTGCAAAGATCCCCTGTTGATAACTGTTTATATCCAAGTTCCTGTACAACTTGCTTTGCTAACGTTCCTTTACCGGATCCGGGAGCACCCAAAAATGCAAAGATTACTTTGTCTTCTTTAATCTTTTTTTCCGGGGCAGGCTTATGAACTTTCAGGTACACTAAATAAGCCGTTCCCAAGGCAATAAGTAAAAATAATATAGTAGAGAAAGAGCAAATATGTCGACAAAAGCATGACATGAGAAAACTCCTTTATGGATATAAAAATTATTAACAACCCATACTCATTTTATTCTGCCGTACGATAGACGCAAGTTTTTTATAGTTATTGTTAAAGAACAGCAATATGACTTTGATAATTTTTTTGTTATAATGTAGACGTATAGTATACCATCATATTTTTTATAGTTTGAGAGCGACCATGAATTCGTTTGAACATATTCAAGAAGCCTTTATATTATATCTCAGAACTCACTTCAATGCGGACCATTCAATTGCAAATTCGAGTCGCTTTATTCTTAATGTCGATGAAAACAAACAACAGTTTGGTGACATGAACTCAAATGCTCCAATGCTTTTAGCAAAAGTTCTACAAAAAAATCCCCGTGATATAGCAATGCAGATAACAAGCGAATTCAATCATCCATATATCGCTCAACTTGAAGTTGCCGGACCGGGATTTTTGAATGCTACACTAACCTTGGATACTATCAAACAGTTAGCTCATGAAATAAGCTCACAAGGTAGTCAATTCTTTAAACTTTCAACTTCCGATCCTAAACATACATATTCTATAGAATTTGTTAGTGCAAATCCTACCGGACCCTTACATTTTGGACACGGTCGTGGAGGCATTATCGGTGATGTTCTTGGTAATATACTGTCCTTTATAGGACATCAAGTTACCAAAGAGTTCTATATTAATGATGCCGGGTCACAAATGAACAAGCTTGGCATATCATTAAAAATTCGTGTATTACAGCAACTAGGCCAAACTATTGAGCTACCGGAAGAATCTTATCATGGCGAATATCTGATCGATCTCGCTCAACAATGCATACAAGAACATGGCAAGTCCGTTGTTCAAGAATCAGATCAGTTCTTTATTGACTATGGCTACAAACATTTACTCAAACGTCTTCAAACTACATTAGCAACCTATGGCATTCACTACGATGTTTGGTTTTCTGAAAAAACATTACACACAAGTGGTGCAATCGAAAAAGCATTATCGTTACTCAACGCGCACGGATATTTGTATGAAAAAGAAAACGCCTTGTGGTTCAAAGCTACACTCTTTGGCGACGATAAAGACCGTGTTGTACGCAAATCTGATGGTGAATATACCTATGCGGCTGCCGATATAGCATATCTTTTAAATAAAGCATCACGCGGTTTCGATTCGCTCATTATGGTTTTAGGACAAGACCATCATAGCTATGCAACACGTCTTACCGCAATATCGCAAGCATTACAACTAAAATGCTCACTCGATATTATTTTGTACCAATTAGTACGCATGCAAGCAAGTGGTCAACTCGTGCGTATGTCAAAACGCGCTGGGAATATTGTAACACTCGATGACGTACTAGAAACAGTCGGTACCGATGTCACACGTTTCTTTTATCTCAATAAGAAAGCTGACGCGCAACTTATATTTGATTTGGACTTAGCACTCAAAAAGACCGAAGAAAATCCTGTTTACTACATTCAATATGCATACGTACGAACAAACAGCATCCTGGAAAAAGCAAGTCATGAACAAGCCCTTTCTACTATCAAAGAATCCGACATAGAATATATCGACAGGGAAGAAACGCTTCTCATCAAAAAAATAGTAAGTCTCAAGGAACTACTTGAAAATATAAGCAAAAATCATCAGACACATCTTTTGACATACTATGTATTAGAATTAGCAACACTGTTCCATAAATACTATGCTCAAAACCGCGTTATCGACAATGATAATATAGAAAAGAGCAGAGGACGCCTTTACATAATTAAGATTCTTCATGATACATTGCACACATGTTTAACGTTACTTGGCATCAGTCAACCTGAAAAAATGTAACAACTCGCATAAAATATTACCAATATTTTACTGCGCGCATAAGTTGGATCAATTTAAAATAACTCCTCTCTATAATTAACTTTAGAGAAGATTATTCTTATACGTTTATGCCCATAAACAAATA
Source organism: uncultured Pseudomonadota bacterium (assembly GCA_964595035.1). Lineage (GTDB taxonomy): Bacteria > Babelota > Babeliae > Babelales > Vermiphilaceae > JAKASV01. The sequence goes on along the minus strand of CAZQNW010000011.1, from coordinate 15,169 downwards.
ACCATTGATAAAAATGTCAGTTTTGGCAGACTATCAATAAATAGTTATGTAATTATCATCTATTTATGTAGGATGTTTATGGCAAAAAAAGTTGATATGCTTCGCATCCAAGAACTACGCGAAATAACCGGTCTTGGAATGATGGATTGCAAAAAAGCTCTTGAAGAAACCGAGGGTAATATAGAACAAGCAATTGAGCTTTTACGTAAAAAAGGCGCTGCTGTTGCGGCAAAACGTTCGGAACGTGAAACCGCTCAAGGTATTATCCATGCTTATATTCACCCGGGAAGTCGCATCGGTGTATTACTGGAATTAAATTGCGAAACAGACTTTGTTGCCCGCACTGATGATTTTAAGAATCTTGCTAATGACATAAGCATGCACATAGCGGCATTAAAACCTCTTTATTTAAAACCTGAAGAAATTGACGCAAAATTTTTGGAACATGAAAAAGAAATTGCCCGTGAACAGTTGGCAGGATCAGGAAAACCAGAGAAAATTATTGAACAAATAATCAGCGGCAAAATTCAAAAATTATATGATGAAATCTGCTTATTGCGTCAAACTTTTGTCAAAAACGACCAAAAAACCATTTCAGATATTTTAACTGACGTTATGGCAAAAACAGGCGAAAAAATTGAGATCAAACGATTCGCACGATTTGAGATAGGTTCCTACTAAGTGCAGGAGGTATCCGATGAGCACAAACCCGAGGATCCTTCTTAAGCTAAGCGGTCAGATATTTATTAACCAACAAACAGGATTGCCTGATGCTGGTTTGGCTACCAGCATTGCTTCTCAGATAAAATTGTTATCTGAACAGTATCATTTTGGTATTGTTATAGGGGGCGGTAATTTCTTTCGAGGGAATCAACATGGAAAACTGTATGGATTATCCCCGTGGTCGGCTCATACCACAGGAATGCTCGCAACGGTTATGAACGGTGTTATGCTTCGTGATATAATGGTCCGAACAGGGTTGGATTGCATACTTGTTTCAGCGTTAGATTGCCCTCAAATTGCCCAACCAATTAATCAATACGTTATTAATGAAGCAGCTGACAGAAATTCGTGTATCATTTTTGCAGGCGGCACAGGAAACCCTTATTTCACAACTGACACCAACGCAGTATTACGAGCTCTTGAATTCGGGGCCAAAGAGATATGGAAAGGAACCTCGATTGATGGCGTGTATGACCGGGACCCTCGCACCTATAAAGATGCCAAACGGCTGCAGCATATTTCATATACATATGCGCTGGAAAACCGCATTGCAATTATGGATGCTACAGCTTTTGCATTGGCATCTGAACAGAACCTTACTATACGTGTATTTAATGTTTTTGAATCTGACGCTATCATCCATGCAGCACAAGACAAAACGTTTGGATCTAGTATTGAATAATAATATGAGGATTTTATGATTGAATTAACATTAGTAGAAAATGATTCCAAATCATTCGAAAAAGCAATGCAAGACGAGATGAACAAAGCCATAAAACATTTTGAAGGTGAATTGATCAAGATTAGGACTGGCCGTGCTCATACATCCCTTATTGAAGATATTCAAGTATCTTGCTATGGTGCTGCCGCGATGCCTTTAAAGAATCTCGCAAGCCTTGCAGCCCCTGAATCCCGTTTGTTAACTATTCAACCATGGGATGCTGGCATTATTCCGGATATTGAGCGCGCAATCCGTAGCAGCGACCTTGGCGTTTCTCCTATTAACGATGGGGCTATTATTCGTATACAACTTCCAGAAATGAGTACAACTCGTCGTGAAGAGCTTGGAAAGATACTTGCCAAAAAGCTTGAAGAAAGCCGCATAAGCATCAGAAATATCAGAAAGGATTTTAACAATATTATTCGTGATGCCAAAAAAGACAAGGTTATTTCAGAAAATTTTTTCAACCGTCTTTCTGATATATTAGAGAAGATTACGAAAAATAACATAGATAAAGTTGAACAACTGGCACAAAAAAAGGAACAGGACATCAAAACTGTTTAATACGTTCACTATGTATTAAGATCTTTTTTAAAAATATCTTCCATTTCTTGATCCTTTTGTTACAATAAAAGGTGTCAATAAAAACTTATACGTGGGCTGCTAGCTCAATTGGTAGAGCAACAGACTCTTAATCTGCAGGTTCTTGGTTCGAGTCCAAGGCAGCCCACCAGGGTCTCTCGCAAGAGTGGCGGAATTTGGTAGACGCGCTGGATTTAGGTTCCAGTTCCCGAAAGGGAATGGGGGTTCGAGTCCCTTCTCTTGCACCATTCTTGCAAAGGGGTTTCAATGAAGCAGCCTCATACACATAACTCTCAAAGTTGGTCTCAATGTATACATATTGCTCATAATGATAGTTCTGTTTTGCGCACAATTTCCGTGACAGTCCCATCGGACATCGTCAAGACAGTCTACCAGCAAGCAGTAATCGCCCAACAGAAACACTCGAAGCCTTATGGGTTGCAACAAAATGAAGCTCCCTTAAGCTACATAGAACAGGCATACCAAGGACATATACTCAACCAAGTCCACGAGTTCTTGTTTAAATTCTTCGTCATAAACGTTTTATATGAAGAACTGAGAAACCAAAAAGTTCTACTGGCAGGCTCTCCTCGCCTTACAGCCATAACTATGGATGAATATACCAATGCAATTTATAGATTTTCTGCCACAGTTTTTTCTCAGATGGATATAATGGAATGGAAGTATTTTCCCTTTAAAGCGCCTAAACGCAAACGCTATAAAGATCTTGATAGACAAGTAGAACTCTTTATCGAAGAAGAAGAGCACAACAAAGAACAACTTGCTAAACAGCACATATGCATAGGCGATTGGGTCAACTTTGATATAATGCTTGCCAACGAAGAAGGAGAGCCTCTTCTTGGTGGGTACCATGAAAATTTATGGCTCAAAATTGGTAACGAAGAAGCTGATATAACGTATCAAGAGCTTTTTTTAGGTAAAAATATCGGCGACGTTATAGTTACACATAATGAAGGACTGCAAGAATATTTCAATGAAGATGCTGGCAGTAACTTTAACTTCCATATCACAATACGAGATATTATTTCTCATGCTTATGTTTGCCTTGATTCCCTTAAAAAACAATTCAGAATCAAAACCAACAAAGAGCTTCATCAAAAACTCATAGAAGTATTTTCGTATCGCAATGATATTTCTCAACGAAAAACTATGATAGATGAAGCGTGCCGCTTAATGCTTACAAAACATATGTTCAATGCACCACATTTTTTGGTACTCAGACAGCAAGAAGAATTATTACACACAATACAATCTAACCCTGATTATCTTGTTTATAAAATGCAAAAAGATTTTCAACGCTCACTTGAACAGCTTGCTGAGCGTCAGGTCAAAGAAACCATTCTCATGGATGCAATAGCATTTAAGGAACACCTTGAAATTTCGCATGACGACGTAAAAAATTATCTAAATCTCACTAAGCGCATGCGAACACGCGAATTTATTCATTTTAGACTACCTTCGACAAAAGTCCGTGGACAAGAAGAACCCATAATTACACAAGAATTAATGACCTATTGTCTGCGTGAAAAAGCTTTGAACCATATTATTTATCATTTAACAAAAAAATAACCGGTTATCCACATGGCACAAACCAAGCATTACAATCTTATCATAATTGGCTCTGGTCCCGCGGGACTTACAGCCGGAATTTATGCCGCTCGGGCTAAGATTCACCCATTAATCATACAAGGCAAAAACCCGGGCGGGCAGCTCATGGGTACAGCATTTGTCAATAATTGGCCAGGCAAAACAAGCATAATGGGTCCTGAACTCATGATGAACATACAAAATCACGCACTCCACGCAGGATGTGAATTTTTACCGGAAACTATAATAAAAACAGATCTTTCAAAAAAACCGTTCACAATCTGGACTCATAGAGATAAAGAATTTACCTCAGACGCACTTATAATTGCAACAGGGTCGCTGCCTAAAAAGCTCAATTGTCCCGGTGAAGAAGAATATTGGGGCAAGGGCGTCTCAAGTTGTGCCGCATGTGACGCACCTCTGTATCAAAACAAAAAAGTCGCCATTATTGGCGGTGGCGACAGTGCTATGGAATATGTCCTTGCACTCGCAAAGTACACCGACCATATAACCGTTATTCATATTCTCGATAAATTAACTGCCGCCCCTACCCTTGCGCAAAAGATTTTGGACTTCCCCACGGTAAAGATCATCTATTCAAGTACCGTATCAGAAATTCATGGCGACAACAACCATGTAACAGGAATAACCGTTACAAACCAAAAAGATCAAACAACAACATTCCTTTCTGTTGATGGCGTATTTTTAGCCATAGGACTACGACCTAATTCCGCCATAGTACAAGATCAACTTGAACTTGATAATTTGGGATATATTAAAGTAACACAGAATACACATACATCAGTTGACGGAGTTTTTGCCGCAGGAGATGTTACCGACCCACGATACAGGCAAGCGATCACATCGGCCGGCTCTGGTTGCATGGCCGCACTCGATGTTGAACGTTATTTGAGCACCCTTTCTCGTTGAGACTCACTTTAACAACTGAGAAGTATAATCAAAATAAAAATACTACAGTTTATGGTATTGACTATTTCTATCATTGAAAAAAACCTTATTTTCTCTATACTTAATAGAAAACCTAGTGTATTTTATACATATTGAAGATATATATTAGCTATAAGGATAAATTATGTCAGTAACGACGTTTAAAAGAAGCAATAAAAAAAGATTACGTAAACACGGTTTCCTAAAGCGTATGGCAAGCCATGACGGTCGAAAGATTATCAACCGCCGTCGTGCTAAAGGCCGCAAACGTTTAGCCGTTTCATCTTATTAATCACCGAATCCTTCCTAGCCAAATGATCAGTCCCGCCCGTTCAGCGGTTACACTTACCCAAAAGGACATAAAGGCATTGTTTTTACAGGCAAAACGTGTCCTGCGACAGCCGGGACTTGATGTTTTATTAGCCCCTAAAAGATTTCCTTTGGGGCATCTTTTGGTTGTTACACCAAGCAAAGTAGGAAATGCCACAAAACGCAATAAGGTTCGCCGCCGTTTAAAAGCAATTTTTGATGAAGAAAAACTATTTGAAGCTCCCTATGATTGTATAATCATAGTAAAAAACGGGGGCACCGCAATACCATTTTCGCAATTGCGTGCTATGCTGTTGTCTGCCTACCAACAAGCTCCACAAAAAATATCTCATGTATAAAATAGCCAAAAATTTTGCCGCATGGTTCTCAAAGAGTATACGCACACTGCTCATAACATTATTGGTTGGATTACGTCCGTTACTTGGACCAGCACACTGTAAATTTACCGTATCCTGTACAGAATTCGCCATTATCAAACTTAAAGAAGGTCCTTTATTCCACGCCTTGTGGGAAATCTTTAAACGACTTTTACGCTGCAACCCCTTGTATAACCATTTTGAATGACATTCTTATCATAAAAGGTCATTTGCCAACTGCGCCAATTGGCTACGTTCACTCTTTTCTAAGTAAACCGTACCAAAGAGAGGCTGACCTTTAAATCGTTCACTTGTAACTACAAGACCATTGCTCGCAAAATCCAGATACGGTGAGTCAATTTGATATGGATCTCCGGTTAAGATCATTTTACTGCCTTCACCTACACGGCTTACTAATGTTTTTACCTCATGTGGCGTCAAATTTTGGACTTCATCGATAAGAATGAATTGATAAGGGATAGATCGGCCTCGCATATAGGTAATAGCCTCAAGACTTAATTTTTCTGAACGGATCAAATCTTCTAAAGAAATATAGCCTTTACGGTCCTGTTTACTATAAGGTTTCTTTCCCCGCTGAGCACGAGACTCCTGCTTAACCGTATCTAAATGATGCCCAGCGCGCGCGGCATGCGCTATAAATTCCATATTGTCATATATAGGAAGCATCCAGCTGCGCAACTTTTCTTCCATGGTACCCGGTAAATATCCAATATCACGCCCCAATGGGATAATAGGACGTGAAACTAACAGTTTTTCATAGTCTTCTTGTATAAGGACCTGATATAAAGCAGTTAATAAGGCTAAAAATGTTTTACCTGTTCCCGCAGGACCAAACAAACTTACAAGCTGAACGCTTGGATCCAAGAGTAAATTAAGTGCCATTAATTGCTGTGGATTACGTGCTTTGAGCGGCCATGGAAATGTCGGTTCCACAACAGGAACAACCCTTTTACCACCCATATATCTAAATATCCGATTGTGAAACGGATTATGTTGAGCTTCAACAAGAATAAACTCATTAGGAAGGAGCGTATCTTCATCAATTAAAGTTATCAAATCCTGCGGTATATCTTTCGATAGTTGCACAGCAGGAACCTGAAGACGACGCCATCCATGATAAAAAACAGTTTCTGAGACACGCTCTTTGAGATAATCTTGAACTTCTATACCTAAAGCATCAGCCTTTACACGCAAATTAAGATCTTTTGAAATAAAGATAACATGATATCCTTTCTGCTGGAGAGAAACAACAGTCATAAGAATCTCATTATCTTCAATACGCATCTTAAAAGGAAATTCATCAGGATTAAATTCAGGCACAAAAAGAACCCGTAAAAACCCACCGTTATCTAAGCGAACGCCATCGCGCAACGACCCTTTTTGGCGTAATGAATCAAGAATACGTATCACTTCGCGTGTATTACGACCCCTAGTAGTCTCTTCTTTTTTAAGTTCATCAAGTTGTTCAAGAGAAATAGCTGGGATACCAATCTCAGCTCCTTCAAAACTTAGTACCGACTTGGGATCATAGACAAGAACATTCGTATCTAGTACATAGATCTTTCTCTTACCTTGATTACCGCTCTCATTAATCATAGGATATCTTTCGTACTAAAACCTACCGGCTAGTCATCACAACCGCAGATATCCTAACACATGAAAGATTAAGACGTAAACAAATGCAATAAGATGTAGCAAATACACCGTAGACATCAAGAGCGTATTTGAGGATATATTTTTATGGCATCATTATCCACAGCTATTGTTGGAATGTGAGTAATAGGACGTGGTTGCTTTTGAGCAATTGAATACCATGTATCCATAATATCAACTATGGCAGGTAAATGCTTAAATAGTTTTTCCATAAGAAATTCAATATGCAGCAAAAAATGCCCTTGCATCTTAATTTTCGCTTGTAATACATGAGGATATGCCTTGAAATATCGCTCAGAAAAAATAGGAGCATCAATATTTTTGTTATATAGCCCCTGTGGATCAATAACTTGAATCATATCATTTGATGAAAATAATGAATAGATTCGTCCGAAACATGGTTCGGCAACTAAATCTTTGGTTTGTTGCTGCACAGGCACGGCAAGCATAATCAGCTCATCAACAAAAAACAATGTATCATGGCTCTCTCTGACTACCGCAGCAAGGTTCAGCGCAACATTCCCACCATGACTATGCGTAATAATACGTAAGCGTGGCCGTATACCATAGTGGTCTATATATACAATACAAAGTTCCTTTAAAGCTTTATAAAGATCTTCTGAAGCTTTTTTACGCTCTTTAAAATCTAAATTTCCATTCCACCCGAATGTATAAAATTGTTCATAGGGATACCTTTGAGGATCAGATTGTTCAAGCGCACGAGCAATCGTATGCATATGGGAAGCTTCTTCTATCGCGCTAATATGATTAAGCCCCTCAGGGCTATAAAATAATTCTTGTACGTAAAATTTAGGGAAAATTCGAGTACCATGTATAAAAATAGTCACTGTTGGTCGTTCAGCACAATCCAATTCTTTTGTTATAGGAATACTTGCAGTATGAAAAATAGAATCAGCATGCTTCTCTTTGCTAAAACATCCAACTAGAAGAGCAAGAAAGACTACTAAAAACACTCTACATGGAATACAAGCTTTCATGGTAGCCTCTATTAATTAAGTTCAATTATTTATTATAATTATACAGCATACAGCTTAGCATTAAAAAGGCTTCATTATTTGATACTATTTTCTTATACTTTGGTATACTATTGTATATTTTAGGTCAAATGTATGGTTTTCAAGGATAAAGGATAGACCATGGAACATAATAACGATCTTTACAATCTACGTCATTCGGCAGCCCATCTTTTGGCTCACGCCGTTACAGAACTTTATCCCACAACGAAACTTACAATTGGACCGGTAACAGATGAAGGATTTTTTTACGACTTTCTTCCTGAAAAAAACTTCAAGGAAGAGGATTTGGCTTTAATTGAAGCAAAAATGCATGAAATAGCGCAACGCAAATTGCCTATCATACAAAAATCAATTTCAAAAGAAAAGGCACTTGAACTTTTTAAAGATAATCCTTTCAAAAAAGAGCTCATTAACGCCATTACTGATGATGAAGTAGGATTATCATGCCAAGGTGATTTTTGTGATTTATGCAAAGGGGGGCACGTCAAATCAACCGAAGAACTTAAATATTTTAAACTTTTAAGTATTTCAGGTTCTTATTGGCGAGCCGACAAAAATAATCAAGCCCTACAGCGCATTACCGGCACTATTTTCCCTACCGAACAAGCCATGCTTGATTGGGAACGTGAAAAAGAAGAAGCCGCTCAAGCTGATCATCGTAGAATAGGCAAGCAACAGGATCTATTTTCATTTAATGATGTAGCCGCAGGCTTTCCATTTTTCCATCCCAAAGGCCTCATTATCTTTAATAAGCTTATGGAATGGATGCGCAACGCGCAAAAAGGGGTATACACCGAAGTAAAAACTCCTCAAATCATGAATGAAACACTATGGAAAACTTCAGGGCACTATGATCATTATCGCGATAAAATGTACTTCACCAGCATCGATGAACAAATTCATTGTATAAAACCAATGAGCTGCCCGGGAGGAATGCTTCTTTTCCGTGAAAAACCTCGTTCATACCGTGAACTTCCGATGAGACTCTCGGAATTCGGGTTTGTCCATCGCCATGAACTATCGGGTGTACTTCATGGACTCTTTAGAGTACGTGCGTTTACTCAAGATGATGCTCATATTTTCTGTACTCCCGATCAATTAGAATCTGAGATAGCACAAGTTATAAAATTAGCTTGCGAAACATATAATAGATTTGGATTTAATAAAGTAACAATGGCACTTGCCACAAAGCCGGAAAATGCAATGGGTTCTGATGAATTATGGGAAAAAGCAACAAAGGCTTTACGCAATGCACTTATTGTCAACAATGTACCTTATACCGTACGTGAAGGTGACGGGGCTTTCTACGGACCAAAAGTTGATATGTACATCGAAGACGCAATGGGAAGGCAATGGCAATGCGGAACCGTGCAGGTAGACTTCTTTATGCCACAAAAGTTCAACTTAACGTATATTGCTGCCGATCAATCACGTCAAGTCCCGGTTGTTGTTCACCGCGCTATTTATGGTTCTCTTGAAAGGTTTATGGGTGTCTTACTCGAACATTATAAGGGAAACTTACCATTCTGGCTTGCGCCAGTTCAAGTTAAGCTTTTGACTATAACTGACGCACAAAAGGATTATGCTCGTTCCATAATGGCTGAACTTGATAAACATGGTATTCGCGCTGAGCTTGATGAATCGTCTGACCCTATTGCCGGACAAATTAAAACTGCTCAGCAAGAAAAAGTTCCTATGATGCTTGTACTAGGCAAAAAGGAAATGGCTAACAATACGGTTACAATAAGACATCGTGATGGTACTCAAGAAGCCGATATATCACTAGAAGCATTACTTAACAAGGTAACAGAGCTCAATAAATAGGATTCTTTACTATAAAAGTTCAAAAAGAGGCAAACGACTTGTTTGCCTCTTTTGCTTTCTATGCAGCTGACCAGTCCACTTGCAAAATACTATTAAAAACGATCATATTATCAAAAACATCTGTGTTCGCTGAATTCAATCAACAGCAATAAGAATCAAAAAATCTCTTAAAGTGAGGAAAAAATACAAGACACATGCGTTGTTGCATATCAAGTTTTTCAATATCACCTATCGCAACAATTTTTTCAAGCTTTTCCAGTTGTTCAAGTACCCAAATAGGAGCTATATGAAGCCTGGAACGCTTATCTTGGATAAAAGCTCTCACATGACGTAATAATTCTTGCATGTAAGATGGCATAATACAAAGACCTAAAGAAAAGCTATGACACAAATCATAATATTGCTGATAAGCCTTACAAGCATTCAAAGTCTTTTCATCAAGTTTTAAGTGCTGCAAAATTGTATCCGATCCAAAAGCATTACCTACTACTTTACAATACATCGTATCTAAATCTTGCTTTGTTTGCTGTATCTGAGCTTCAGTTCCATTGTGAATATAGGTAATATACTCTCGTATTTTTAGCGCTACAAGACTATACATACTATCATCACTCGGATATACGTTATTGTAATAACCTACAACTCGATTTCTGTTATATTCCTTGAGAAGCTTGAGAAGATTTTTTTCACATACAGGTAACCATATCAAGGATAGTCTTAAAGCCTGGTACTGCCATGAACCTTCACATACGCACCTTGAATTCTCCTGTAATCCATTTCTCAAAAAAATCATATATTTAAATACCTCAGCAGGACATATTTGTCTGATAATCTCTTTTTGATCTTGTAAGGGCAAACCGGCAAGCTGCTGAATCTGTTCTCCAAAAATCGAAAATCTATGTAAGCTTTCTTGTAATGATCTTGATTTTAAAAAATCATCTTTCTCACTACTACATGTTACATGCTTTTTACCAATTTCAAGAAGATCTTTTTCACATACATCTTGTTCTTTTTTCACACGTTTTCTTGCCGGACATTGCATTGGAGTATGTGTTAAAGGTTTTTCCTGTGCCGGTATCAACCAATTTAAACAAGCATCATAATCAACTAAACGATCTAACGCAGCCAGCAACGATGCTGTGTACTGCCCATACGCGCATCCCTGTTTTTGAATATATTCATCAGGTATAAAGCGAAGAAGATGTTCAGTATGCTCTACAAGAACATTCCTATTTGATACAATTGCCAATTTTAATGCTGTTTCAATGTTACTAAGACCAGAAAGCATACTATCAAGTTTTATGATATCATCTACATGCATAATACAAAAAGACTTTGGCGTACTCATGTAATTTACCATGACCTGCGGACATCCATCTTTATAACAAACAGCACATGTACTTCCCGCATTCCAACTGCCTAAATAGTGCCCATTTTCCACATTCCAAAAACAAATCGATTTAGTTTTGTTAAACTCATTAATTACCATACCAAGTAAATATGCCTCTTTATCATGAAACATACATTTATTGCATGTCGTAGGGACCCTAAGTACAAGGCTTTCTGATGCGCAAGCATATACACTCAGACATTGTTCATCATCTTTTTCTTTAAGCGCAAGGTAGGTTCCATTTTTTGATAAAGCACATACAGTTACAGGAATAGATGCATGAATATTTTTTATAACTTTATGTTGTGCCACATCGTACAATGCAATATCAGCTTCATGCGCTAACGCAATAAATTTCCCCTGAGGCGCAACAATATACTGAGCCACTGCGCTCGTATATACCGATTGGCCAGTTTTAAGATCTAGGATATTTATTGATCTACCACGCGTAGCACTTATATGCTCAATAAGGCAAGCATCATATTCCAAGAACGCAACATTCCCATACACTCCTTCATCACACGTAATAGTTACAACAGCACGCGGAACTCTTTGTGTTATATCAAATACCATAAACTTAGACGGTCCAGCACCCACAGCAATGTATCTATTTGAAGGTGAAAATCTACACTCACCTATAGTCTCAAGTCCTTGGTCATATAAATTAAAAACTTCACCAGTTGCAGTAGAAACAAGCTGTTTAACTATGCAACATCTTTGTCCTTCATATCGTTTTTCATCAACAATTATGAATGCATTATCAGCACTTACGGTCATTGCATTAAAATAACTTGAGCCAGGTAATATAATCTTACGGTCAGGGTTTTCAAAGTCCAAAATTTTATAACATCTTTCACTTTGGTCTAAATCTTTTAATTTTTCAAGATTTGGACCAACAAGAACAAAACGACCCCCAAGTTTAGAATATACACTCTCATGGGCTGCTATTATCAAAGTTTTATCTGTATTTGTTTCTCCTGAACATCGCATAAGAGCATCATTGACTCTATAAACTAATGAATCAAAAGATGGAGAAATATTATAGTAATCTTCGTATGGAATATTCTCCTGCCAACAGGCTTTAGATCCTTTTTGTGTATCCCAACAAAGCATTTTTCCTGGCTCAACATAGCCAAGTATGTACCGTGCATCAGAAAGACACAGTAAATTATTGATGCGGGTCCAACGCATAGAGACAGGAAAAGAACAAACAACATTATTAAAAAGAAGTGCATGAATATTATCGGCATGCCTAAGTATTTCTTGAGCTACAGCATACTCCAACCGTGGTTGCTTTTGCGCATGAATAAGTTCTAACATACGCTGCAATTCTTTTTGATCACCTATAGAATCCCACAATAGATCCGCTATAGATTTTGAATGTGTATCAACATTACCAAGAAGTATTTGGAGTTGTTCAAATCGCGACTGCTGCATACTAAAAAACATAGAAGTTACACATACAAGACAACATAATATACTTGTTTTTATATATATTTTCATAAAAATCCTTATAGCTTACACTCTATGAGGCCGCTTGGCCATACTCTCACCTTCACCAATACGCTCAATATATGGCTGACTTTGACCTACACTTTGTTGTACTGCTGCAATGACAACAGGTTCCTCTGCCTGGGGCAACATTGAATTCAATATCTGTTGAGCTAAAGGCGAAATCCTTGGCACCCCTAATAACTGCCATATACTACGTGTATGTTCCATTTGCAAACTAGCCTGCGTCCCATCACGACGTATAATACTTTTTAAGCATTCATTTTCGACAAAACCTTCTAGCGTATAATAAGGACCTTCAGCCAACCTAAAGAGTGCTCGCATAAGAGCTGTTTTATTAAGTTTTGTATCAGGAATAGGCTCAATAATACAATCCTTAATGCATAGCAACTGGCCGCTCCTATTCTGCGCAATATTTGAACCCGAATAATTCATGCAAAGTAAATTTCTGATAACACATGACTTTCTTAATGAAATCAAGCGCTCCAATAAAGTATTAAAAAATAAACGATCCATATCCAATGTGTCGACACAGTAAAACGGCACATCAATCATCGATAAAAACGATGGAACTGTTTTTAAAAATCTCATAGGAAGCTTTATACACTGAACATGCAAAAGCAAAGCTCTTTTATTTTCAAAAACAAGATCCTCTCCCCTAGTCAAAGCTGCTTCATAGCCTTCTCTAGTAATTATTCCCATATCCTTGTCAACATCAAAGCAAGGACTTTGTGATGTAACAACACCCCTTGATTCAACAGGTAATGCTTCAGCAGAAATTTGAGCCGGTTGTGTTGGTTTTACCTTTTCTATTAATTGGGACAAATGTACTAATGTAGAATCATTTGGAAAACAAAACCAAGGATAATTATGTAAATCATTCACATGTATAGCAGCGACTGCCTGACATAAAAGCTCCAAGGCCTCGGAACTTGAAACATCTTTTTGCTGTACATATTCCTGCATTTTAACAAAAAATGAAGAAATGCTAAAATTCTTTTGCCCGGCATCAGAATAACCCCATACCCGAGCAGAAATATCACCCACAGAAAAAGCAATTTTAAGAAAATTACTTGGCACCTGATATATTTCTAAATTTTTCTGTGCTCCGGCATGACACGAAAATATACTTAAACTCGTACATCCGACTGTATTAAGGATATCTATAAGCTGTCTAAATTGCCCATAGCTAAGTTGCGCTAAGACACCGATATTACCATGTCCCAATAAAAAAATATTACGACCTAACAACCTATCAACGACAAACAGCCTCTTAAATTCTGTAATATCTAACGATTGCGACATAGAAGTAACCTTATCTGTAGAATCATACAAACGGGTAAAATATTCTACTAACGCATTTTTAGGTACCAGTTCAAATTCATTGGGCATAAAACCATGTACACACAGATCATTTTCAGTTGCACCTTTTTTGGGAAGAACAAGAAGCATATGCAAAGAACCTGCCTTTGTTCTAAACACCGTAGACTTATTCAACAAAGTATCTTTAAATTTTGTTATCTTTTTTAAATGTACCAATCTCTCCAGCGAAGGAGCATAACTACCCTGTAACCAACGTAGTGCCTTGTGAAGTTCTGAATCTTCTTGGTTAAGATACTTGCTTTTTATAGCAGCAGGAATACCACTCACTAACTTGCTTAATGCAATCTTACGATCCTGCTTCCCTTTATACTGGAGCATATCATATACATTTTTGACAATGTGATCACTTATAAGTATCGGTTGCCTCTCATATATGGCCGCAGCAAAGCTAAGCATACAAGCATCAAACTCTCCCATTACCGCATATAATGATCCAGCAGGAAGAGTTCCATACCCATGTCTGTCAAGTATACAAACCAAATTAGTATAACGTCGTTCTTGCGGCTGTTGACCAGCACACAATCCAAACGCCACAAATATACTACAAATGCTACATAATAGACGATACATATATTCCCTTTAAAATTTTAGATTTTCAAAATATAGTGATTTTATTATATATAATATATCAAATTGAAATAAAATCAACAAATATATTACACTCATTTATTAATCAAAAAAATACACCAAGACAATGAGGGCTTTTGTTATTTTTTGATTAAAAGAATAGGCTATAATATGGAGGCTATCAAAAAGAAATGCCAGTCTTTTATCAACATTAAATCATACATATAGTATATATAAATGGAGGTTATACTATGAAATATACTTACATAATTGCAAGCCTATGCGCTTGCTCCCCAAGCTTAGTGTTCCCTATGGGCTACAAATCGAAAGTTCCACTTAGAGCATCTTCGGCCCATTACTATTCTCATAGGCCTCAACAGGGACAATATGATGAAGGTCTTGAAAATGCCATACAAGCAAGTCTACGAGAACAAGCTCTCTATGATGCAGACAGACGACACCATGCAACAACAAGCTTTACTTATACCACACAAGACGATATTCCTTATGAAGC
>CAZQNW010000010.1:19731-25050 GCA_964595035.1 uncultured Pseudomonadota bacterium | reverse complement strand
GGTATTTGGGCGTCATAGAAAGGTGCGTATCGCACAAAGCTCATCCATCATGGCATAGTATTGAAAAAGAGCAATCATCATTTAAAGCAGGTATGGAGTTTCATGCGTTAGTGGATGTCATGCATGACGAATATATGGCCAAGCACAATGTGTATGGCTTGCTGCCTATGGAATGTCGGCGTCCTAATTATTTAAAGTTCTTTGAAGATATGCTTATATACCACACAATAGAAAATACTATGTGGAGCACAATAGCAGGGTATTTTGATGGAATACTCAAAGAAGAGCTTGCCTTAGTTAAGAATATAGATGCTATAAAAATATGGCATAACAATATACAACAGTATATACGTATACCTCCAACGAAACATTCCATTAAGAATCTGTTGAATGTTGAATTGCCGACCTGGTATGGTACGTTCGCCAAAATTCCTATAAAGGCAAATGCGCGCTATATTTCATCTGTATTTGCGCGGAACGTTCCTAAGCTTGTTACTAATAAACGTTTGTGTGCATATATTTTTGAATTCTATAATCAATTTTCTCAATACCTTGGAATACAAGAGAATACACATATTGAGTATTCTCTGCAGCAACCGTTTATTGCATCAAAAGTTGTGGCAGTTTACAATAATGGATAGTTTTTAAAGCCAACAAGTTCGCATTCCGGTTGGGGTATAATGCCGAACGTGTTGAATACTTTTTCTTGCATAGTTCGTGCAACCGCGATGATATCTGAGCTTGTTGCATTGTCCATTGTTACAATCATATTTGCATGTTGATGACTGACGCAGGCGTTGCCGATGCGAAGATTTCCTTTAACACCAACACTATCAAGGTAATATGCTACAAAAATAAGTTTTTTCTCACTGCGTGCATGTACAACTTCATGTTCATGGAAGTTTCTGAAGAATGAACCACATGTGTGCGTCATAGGGTAGCGTTTATTTCTGTGTCTGATTATTTCTGTGCGGCGTCCTTGAGCATAAGCTGTTTGCAATTGTGTAACACGTTTGAGCTTAAATGTCGCTGATGTCAGATAATGTTGTTTTTTATGGAGAATCGAATGATCATAACTCAACGCAAGCCATTCCTTATCTACTATTGATATTATCCCGGTTTCTCGATCAATAATCTGTGCGGATGTTATAAAATCAGCTAGGGAGTATTCAAAGTAATGAAGGTTATTGTATGTAGAACCGCCAACTGTGCCCGGTATTCCTGAAAATTCTTCAAGGCCAATTATATTGTGTTCCAGGCAATATATAATCAGATCATGAATAGATACGCCTGAACCTGCCGTTACAAGACATTCATTGTTATCAAGATCTTCAATTTGAATATTAGTGAGCGCAGGATGGATAATAAGGCCATCAAAGCCTTCGTCGCTTATAAGTGTATTGGCTCCTTGCCCAAGGATATGAATCGCAATGTGTGTTTTACTACTCCATTGCAGTGCCTGCTTAAAATCATCAATGGTTTTTGGAGTACAGAAGAATTGTGCTTTTCCTCCTGTGCGAAACCAATTTTTATCATGAAGTGTAACGTTGTATTCAATAATTGCCGGAGTGTTAGAATTGGTCTGTTTGCAGGTTATGTTTTCCATCTGGTTTTAAACCTCGTTTGTGATGTTCAAGTAATGCTTTACTAAGAAGTTCAGCCGCAGCTGTATATTTGTGTTTTTTGGCAAAATCAAGTGCACTGCGTTGACGTATCCAATCTTGAGCTTGTGGAAGTTGCGCAATACTGATTTCTTCCTGATGTTGTTTTATTAACGTATTATGAATTTTTTCAAACTCTTCGCGTTCTTTTTTGGTAAGTATAATGCAACGGCGTGATGGATCAGCACCATTGTCTAATAGGAGTTTTACAATTTCATATACTCGTTCCGGTTCGATACCCTCAGTAGCGCATATGGCAATTAAAGATGAAGGATAGCAGTCGAGCCCAGGAGCTTGTATTTGACCATTGACATCAGCCCCAAGTGAAAGCAGTGTTTTAATGGATTCTAAGTGAGCTTTTTCTGCCGCAAGTATAATTGGTAATACCGGTCTGGAATCATCCAATAATAAATGATTGGGGTTCATAGCTCTACGTTGTACGATAAGCTTTATTGCTTCGGGATCATTGTGTAGAATTGCATTACGAAACTTAACAGTTTGTCTTTCAGGGTCAAAAAAGCAATATGGACATGTGATCCAGTGGATACATGTGACAGCCGTATCGTATATTTGACGGGGAAGTGAAGGCTGTTCTGATCCGTACATTGGGGTCTTAAAAACCATACATAGGAGTGTTGCTACCACGTAATATTTCTTCACAAGAAATCCTTGAGAATTTAATTAATGAAATAACTATTCTTGCTCCAACTTGGCCAGTCCTTTTTCTTTACTTTGCTTAAACATCCGGTTGAAAAAGAGTACAGCTAAAATAAGGTATATGCAAGTGAGTATAAAACTTATTGCTAAGTATGAAGTAGGTACAGGATTTCCATAAATAAGAAGCCTGATTCCTTCGAATATATATGTCGTAGGAAGGCAATAGGAAATACCCTTGGCCCAAAAAGGTAAAGCTGCTATTGGATAAAAAGGGGCACTTAAAGGTAGAATTAAGTATGGTACAGCCCATATCAAGAATGTTGCTCTTTGCCCGAATATAAGGAAAATTCCTGATGTTACTATACCCATGATCCAGCCGAATGCAGCTAAGACGAGAGCAAATATGGGTAAAGACCATCCTATTGAAAGTATATTAATGCCTAAGGCTGCATACGCAATGACACTGCAAATTAGAGCACTTGTTAAAGATTCAATACAACACAAAAATGCGCTTGCAACAAGCCATTCATTATGTTCCAGAGATGTTGAAAATATATTAAGTAAGTTGTGTGACTGGAACTCTTCTAAAAAGTTAAAGCACGTTTCATACTCGGCGGCGTTTGCGATAGTCCAAAAAATAAGGCTGAAAATATATTCAGCGCAGGCGTGACCAAGGTCAGGATTACTTTGTTCTCGCCATAACCATATCAATCCACCAATTAATATATCTATTGTTGGAAAATATACTAAATTAGCAAGACGATGAAGGTCGCGAACTTTGACTAATAGGTAACGTTTGACCAATCCAAAAATGCGCCTTGCCTTGAAAATCCAAGGTTCCTCATGTATTACTGCAGAGTCTTTTGATGCTCTGTCATGTAAATAATCCCTATATATTAAAGGATCGGAGGCTAAAGGACGGGCTGTGGTGCTCCTATAGAGTGTTCCGTTATATGTCCTCTCTATTTTTTTTGGCATAGAGGAATGCCCCGTAGTCGGTAGGGGATCTTCTTCTGCGCCTCCCATATCAGAAGTGGTTGTTGCCGGATTATCATGTACATTATCAAGTGTGTTATGTTGCTGGGGGTACGTATTTTGTAAACGAGATCGGGTTGAAAATAAGCCGAATGGGTTCATTGACCATGGCATTATTGTTTTCTTTCTTAGAGTAGACATTCGTTATGATTGCTCCACAAAAATTTTTTACAAACTTTTAACATTACGCCAGTGATTGACACTGATTTCACGTTTAAATTTTGATTGAAGAAGCACCCCGTTTTTTTTGAGTTTAATATTTTCTTGGTATACGCCGGCATCTGCTGCTTTTTATATGCCTTTGTATTCCTTAACATAATTTAATATAAATGTTGCCTTATATAATGCAAGAGGTACCCATAAAATCGTCGTTAATGCTGCATTATACGTTTTTTCAATATTGTGTTGTTTCTAATTGAGAATTGAGGTATTGGGGTCGGCAAATTTTATATTTAGGGTGTTTTTTACATGTATAGCAAAACTTTCTCATTTACATGTATCCCTATATTACCTTGCATATTTTCAATTTTAAGGGGCTTTAGGATGGGTATCATTTTTTTAAAGTATTGACCCTGAAGTTTGTGTTTTTTAACTACCTTTGGCCAAGGCCATTGATCCTAAAAATGGAGCTAAAATCAACCGCTCTATGCAGATGATTGCTATGTTTTTACAGATGATAAGTAAAATCAATATTGCAATGAAGAATTCATTAATAGCAGAAGGTAAAGTTGAAGTTGCGGAATAGGTAAAAGAAACTCCTAAGATTGATCCAATTCCCGATCTTTAGTTTCTAACAGGTTAAAAAGGCTATGGGCAGGATTTCACTCCTGCCCATAGCCTTTTTTAGTAGTTTTCAAGTTGAGCTAGACCTTGTTCTCGGCTTTTATCGAACATCCATGCAAAAAGGAATAATGAACTTAGAAAGTATATGAGACTGAGTACCAGGCTTATGAACAACGAAGACCACGGTGTTTTACCTGTAGTCACAGTGGTGCGTAATGCTTCAAATACATAACTGATAGGCATCATTTTGCCAATATATTGAGCCCAGGGTGGAAGTAAATGTAAGGGATAAAATACAGCGCTGAACGAAAGAACCAAATATGGTATTGACCATATAAATGTAGATATTCGCCTTCCCCAGCGCATCATAAGGGCGCTTATGCTCAAACCTAACGCCATGCCTGACATCAATAATAAAGGAAATGCCGCGCAAACAAAAAGCCCAAGATTTAATATATTAATACTTCGTAAAATCATAATAAGAAGAGAAGAGAAAATGAGAACAAACGTTGCTCGAGCAACTGCTAGAACAACTACTGAAAAAAGCCACTCAGATACTTGTAGTGGGGTAACAAGAATGTTAACCAGATTATGGGCATATAATTCTTCGGTTAAGTTGAACGCTATTTCACGATTGGCATTTTCTACGATCATCCATAATACAAGGGATACTAAAATCATTGATCCAATATGAGATGATCGATCTCCTCCCGTTTGTATCCACAAGCTCATAAATCCCCATAAAATAATATCCATGAGGGGATAAAACGTAAGGTCGAATACGCGGAAAAAATCGCGTGGAATTTCAAATATGTAGCGTAAAATAAGGGCAACGATACGATAGATATACATAATACTCGCTCCTTGTTTATTGTTTTGCAAGTCGTATGAAATAATCTTCGAGCGTAGGTTTGTTTATTGATATTTGTGAGTAATGTACTCCTACATTGGCTAAGGATGCTAAAAGGTCTGAAACTTTGTGCTCTTCGATTTCAATTTTAATAGAGTTTTTCTCTATAGCGTAAATTATCATATGCTTATTAAGATAGGTAAGTGCAGTATCAAGGCCTTGGCTTATAATAAGTTCAACGCGTGTTACCGATATACTTGCGGCTAAATGAGCCGGAGTATCCGCGGCTACTATGGTGCCATGCTTCATAACTACAACGCGATCGCAGACTTC
>CAZQNW010000010.1:0-19631 GCA_964595035.1 uncultured Pseudomonadota bacterium | reverse complement strand
CTGAAAACTTCAAGTAGTCGTTCAATACGTTGTTTGCGTTCTATCGCTGATAGACCATAAAGTCTTGCAAAGACATCTAAGTTTTCATAAACGGTAAGCTTGCCCGGTAACTTTGAATATGCGCTTGCGAAACCCACATGTTGTAATACTTCTGAACGGTGAGTTGCAAAATCTTTGCCAAGGTAAGTTATTGATCCACCAGTTGGAGTCAATGTGCCAAGAAGCATCTGAATGGTTGTTGTTTTGCCTGCACCGTTCGGGCCAAGAAGACCAAGAATTTCACCCTTTTTTAGCTCAAAAGATATTTTATTAACGGCAACAAATTCTTTTTTTATTGTGCGTGTGAACCAACTACGTGTAGTAAAAACTTTTTCAAGGCGGTCAACGCGCAATACAGGATTTATAGTTTCCATTATTTGCCTCAGTTGAATGAAGACGTATACAAAAACCTGAAATATGTGGTTTTGTATAAATATACCTTATTTATACTATATACAACAGGGGTGAATTTGAGCAACTTAATTATTGAGCTTGCGTTACTTAACGTACGGATGAAATATTCCTTATTCAGTACCAAAATAACGATCGCCAAAGTCTCCCAGCCCTGGGATAATAAATTTATGCACGTTAAGTTCTTTGTCATGTCCAGCACATATAATGGTAACATTACTGAACTCGTTTTGTATCGCGCTTATTCCTTCCGGAGCACTAACTATTGAGGCAAAAATCATGTTTTTTTGTTGGGCTCCCCTATTACATAAAAATTTGAGCGTTTCTAAAGCTGTTCCTCCTGTTGCTATCATAGGGTCTAATATGATGATGTGTGTGTGCGTGTCGAATAATGGGACATTTTCATAATACCAGTGTGCTTGCGCTGTTTTTTCATCTCTCTTTAAACCGACAATCCCCACAACCGCATTAGGAAATATTTCTAGAAAAGCCGGTAACATTGCCATGCCGGAACGCAGAATGGGAATCAAAAGAATTTGATGTGCAAATGTGATGCCCTCGGCTTGTGCTATTGGTGTATGTATAGTTACGTGATTTGTGGGAATATATTCTGCGGCCTTGCCTGCAATGATGCGTGTTACCTGATGCGCTGCCATTCTAAAAGCAGATCGTTCTGTGGATGCATCTCTTAGGATTGTCATCCAGTATTTGAGTAGTGTATCCATAGTCTCCTTTCCATGTCTAGTATGTTCTCTTGGTTTATGTTAGTGTGTGAGGAATAGAGAGTCAATAATTCACAAAGGAGGGATCATGGTTTTTAAAGATCGTATTGATGCAGGCAAAAAACTAGCACAGCATCTATTGGCATATAAGGATAAGCCTGAAGTTGTTGTTCTTGGTCTGACCCGAGGGGGCATTGTTCCTGCTTTTTATGTTGCACAGTCGCTGAATGCTCCTTTGGATATAGTTATTCCTCGCAAAATAGGTTCCCCTGGCAATCCGGAGTTGGCTGTAGGGGCATTGGCTGAGGATGGCACTGTGGTGCTTAATGATCAGTTGGTGCGAAGTCTTGGTTTGCATGTTCGGGATTTGGCGCATAGTATCGAAGCTGAAAAAAATGAAGCTAAACGACGCATACAATTGTATCGCGCGGGTAGAAAGCCGCTTGATCTTACAGGGAAAACGGTAATTCTTGTTGATGATGGCATTGCTACGGGAGCGACTATGCGTGCTGCAATTGTTTCGGTACGTTCACGTGGAGCAAAATTTATAGTTGTTGCGGTACCGGTAGCCCCGGCAGAGTCACTTGATGAAATTCGCCATGAAGCTGATGAACTTATATGTCTCTATATGCCGGAAGCTTTTTGGGGCGTCAGTGGTTATTATCAAAGTTTTAAACAGGTTCAAGATAAAGAGGTAATTGATTTGCTGGCTGCAGCGCAATAAAGAATTACGGACTTTTATTTTTATCCTGGCACAGTATGGAGCCGGTTCCATAACATAAAAAAGCCTGAATTTCAAGGTGTATGCCATTGAAGGTTTTTAGTTTTTCGCTATGATACTAAGTATATGCATTGTGCATACGTCTATTAACGGTTACCGAAAGGTTCAGGTCATCATGAAAGTATCGCTTGCTTGGATATTCGAATATATTAATGGGGATTGGACTCAAATAGATATAAAGAATTTGGTTGATTCCTTTAATAAGACAACTGCTGAAGTGGATGAATTTAGCAAGCTCGAACTGGATTTGAATCTTTTTACCTTGGCAACGGTAACAAAAATTTCATCAGATCATATAATTGTATACAGCAAAGAAGATGATGCAGAATATACATGTTCCCCGCGCTCAGATCTGTTACAGCGTGATCTTTGTTTATTAAAAAAGGGTAAAAAAGGATATTCTTGGGCTACAATGGCTGATCTTGGATCAGGTAAAGATATCATTTTACCTGCGCTTTCATGCGATGAACAGTTAATAGACGGTGGCTGGAAGAAGAAAATTGATGTTCAGGATTATATCCTTGATATTGATAATAAATCTATAACCAATAGACCTGATATGTGGTGTCATCGTGGTGTTGCACGCGAAATAGCAGCATTATTAAAGCTATCTTTAAAGCCTATGGAATCATTTATTATTCCTAAAGCTGTTAGACACTATAAAGAGTTAACATGCTATGCGACTACAGATAATCCATTTACAGTGTCAATTAAGGATGAATCTGTTGTAAAAAGGTATTGCAGCCTTTATTGTGAGTTGCCTGAACCGCGAGCGTCCTTTTTAACAATGGCATGTCGCTTGGCTCGTGTTGACTGCCGTGTTATTAATGCCATAGTAGATGGAACCAACTATGTTATGCTTGATATGGGCCAACCGCTGCACGCATTTGATGCGCACAAAGTAAAGACTCATACGGTTGAGCCAAGATTAGCGCGTAAAAAAGAAAGCTTATCATTGCTCGACGGCCAAACTGTACAATTAACTCCTGATGATTATGTTATTACCGACGGAAAAAGTCCTATAGCCTTAGCAGGAATTATGGGAGGCAGCTCAACGGCTGTGGATCGTGATACGAAATCTATATTTTTAGAGTCAGCGGTTTTTGATGGTGGTACCGTACGAAAAACTGCAGCACGACTTCATCTTCGGACTGACAGTTCCGCTCGTTTTGAAAAGAGTTTGGATCCGGAACAAAGTTCGATTGCGCTATGTCGCCTGCTGAAAGTTTGGCAAGATGAAGGGTTGTTCGTAAAAGAATCGGAATTTATAGCTTGTTTTGGTAAAGAGTATTTGCAGCGAGAGATTACTGTTACTCACGATTGTATTGAAAAACGTCTTGGGACGAACATTGATCCGGAATGTGTACTTGAAACGTTGAGACGACTCGAATTTGTTGTAACAAAAAAAACAGATGGTGACTTAGTTTTATATAGCGTTCTACCGCCTAGTTTTCGAGCGACTAAAGATATTACAATCAAAGAAGATATTATCGAAGAAATTGGTCGTTATTATGGATATGGCAATATTCCATCTACGTTGCCTTACAGAGAAATGAAGCCTTTTGATGTATCAGATATGATGCGAACCAGGGCCATAAAAGATTGTATGGCTTATAGTATGGCAATGCGTGAAGTTGCTAATTATGCTATGTTTGATGAATCATTCTTGCGTGAATTACAATGGCAACCGCAAGCAGCAGTTACTATACGAAATCCTGTATCGGAAAACTGGTGTCGCATGGTGACAACGCTTATACCGGGATTATTAAAGAACGTAGTTGCCAATAAATCTGAGAATGATGTTTTACGCTTTTTTGAGTATGGACGGGTTTGGCATTTCCTTAATAATGTTACTGAACGCAAAGTGCTTGCAGGAATTTTTTATAATCAAAAAGGTATACTGGATTTTTATCAAGCGAAAGCTGATTTAACACGGTTATTTGCCATGCTCAAGCTTGATGTTACCTGGAATAAAATTGATACTCCGGAATATCCTTGGTTGGCGCCATACCAAACTGCTGATATTCGTCACGCAGGAAGAAAAATCGGTTATGCCGGTAAAGCACATTGCGATGTGTTAAAGAAGCTTGTACATGGCGATGTATTTATGTTTGAACTTGATGCTGATTTTTTACTTAAGTATAAGCCTGAAGTAAAAAGATTTGTTCCTTTGGCAAAATATCCTGGTGTTGAACGTGATGTGAGCATTATGGTTCCTGCAACATGTACAGTAGAATCAATAATGTCGCTCTTGAAAAAAGTAAGTGACAAGATAGTTTCTGTGTACTTGGTAGATTTCTTTGTCAAAGATGATTGGTTTGATAAGCGATCATTAACATTCCGTTGCATATTGCAAGATCCTGAAAAAACAATGACGTCTGAAGAAGTTGATGCAATTTGGTCAGATCTTACGCAGGCCTTAACTGCTATAGGTGCACAAATTAGATGATTAAAAAAACATATAAAATTATCTGGTATGTTATTCTTGCACATATTATTTGTATTGCTGATCGGGTTACAAAGCATATAGCTATGAAACTTGATGGTACGGTGGAATCAGGGATACCATTCCTTTCATGGTCATATGTAAAAAATCGTGGTATTTCCTGGGGTATATTTTATAGCTACAGTTCAATTAGTTTTATACTTATGACCTCGATTATATGTGCTGTTATTGTTGCATTGGCCGTATATACATACAAACGATTTAAAGAAAATTACTCGGTTTTAGGTGAAATGCTTGTACTTTCCGGGGCTCTATCTAACCTAGTTGATAGAATATGGTATGCGGGGGTTATAGATTTTATAGTAGTATCATATTGTGATTGGTGTTTTCCTGTATTCAATGTAGCCGACATAGCTATTGTTGTTGGCGTTGGTATTATGCTGATCAATCTGTGGCGTCAAGGTGCATAAATATTCATAATTGGTGAGCATATGATCAACACAAAAAAATCATGGGTACGTATTGCTACATTGGGTCCTGTCGGCTATCTAGTGATGCCGGGAACGATGGCGACCTTGGTAACTTTGCCTTGTATGTACTGCTTGCATGAAGCCCTTTCTACAATCTATTATCTTGCGGTTGTGGTATTTTTGTTTTGTTGTTCAGTCGTAATAATTATGCATGCGCTGGATTATTTTAAAGATACGCGTGATCCAAGCCAGATTGTACTGGATGAGTTTGTTGGATGTTTGCTTTCTTTTTATGCGGTACCTTTGTGTTGGCAAACAATAATTGCGGGTTTTCTTGCCTTTAGATTTTTTGATATTACCAAATGTTGCGGTATTCATTATGCTGAACGGTTGTCCGGTGCATGGGGAATCTTGCTCGATGATGTTTTAGCGGGAATTCTTGCGCAAGTAGTTGTAAGATGTGGTTACTATATTTTCGTCGGATGTTAATGAAAAAAGCCTGGATATTAGCGTGTGAAATTGGTAACGCAATTTCACATCTTATCTTTCCGTGTTGCTGTACGCATTGTCATAAGTTGTTAGACAAACGCACTATATTTTGTGATTCTTGTTTGCATATGATTCGACCGATAGTTTCCAGTTCAATTCAGTTGACGGAAACACGTTCGATGAAAGTTATTGCAGTATCAGCATATAGAGATCCTATCCGCCCTTTAATTTTAGCTAAACGGCGATCAGATATTCAAGCTGGTAGGTTGCTCGGACGACTTATATATGATCTAACCATATTCCGTTCAATTCCAGCTGATTATATAGTTCCTATTCCTTTGCATTGGTCCCGTTATGCGCGTCGTGGATTTAATCAAGCGGAAGAAATTGCCAAAGTCCTGGCACGTAAAAAAGGAATACCGTTAGCTAAACTTCTAAAGCGCATAAAAAAGACTAAATTTCAGGCAGGCCTTTCAGCGCAACAGCGTACACTTAATGTACACGAGGCTTTTGAATTGGTAAGCAAAGATATAGATCGGTATAGAAATAAACATATTATTTTGGTTGATGATCTTTTGACTACAGGTTCAACTGTCAAAGCAGCAGCAAAAGTGTTATTACAAGTTCAACCTGCCTCAATTACGATTGTTGTAGCGGCACGTGTAGTTTAATATATCAACAGTTTTACGTAGTTTTTGTCACTTTTTTACGCTAGAATATCAGAGCATCATATGCTACCTTTATATGATGTGTACAAGGTATAAATTAATTTGTAGGCGAGGGGCATAAAACGTATGATGCAGCACTTAGCTTGTATAATGGATGGTAATCGTAGATGGGCAAAAAAGAAGGGCGTCTCCTTATCGGACGGTGTACTTGAAGGGTTAGCTCGAGCTGAGCATGCTGCTGATTTTTGCCTTGAAAAGAAGATTCCATATCTATCGCTTTTTGCATTTTCAATAGAAAATTTGCAACGTTCTGTTGTTGAACGAGAATGTATATTTAATCTGCTAGTTGCCTACGGTAAAAAGTATGCAACGCAGATGGCGGCTAAGGGTGCTCGTGTGCATATTGTTGGCGACAGGTCTTTATTCCCAAACCATATTAAAGATATTTGCCATGAAATTGAACGAATTACAAAGGATGGAGAAAAACTTACTATTCAACTTCTTTTTTGTTATGGAGGTCGTCAAGAAATTATTGCCGGTGTACAGCATATATGCGAACTTGTATGTTCAGGCAAGCTTGATGTGATGTCGATCACTGAACAATCATTTAAAAAATATCTGTGGTCAGGTGATATTCCGGATCCGGATTTGGTTATCCGAACAGGTTTTGCCAACAGATTGAGTAATTTTTTAACCTATCAAACTGTGTATAGCGAATTATATTTTCCGCAGTGTTTGTGGCCGGATATGACACATGCAGAGTTTGAAGCGGCATATGACTATTTTATGTCATGTAAAAGGAATTTTGGACGATGAAAAAAGTGGGCATGTTAGGTGGTGGAGCATGGGGGACGGCTGTTGCAACAGCATTAGCGCATAATGGTTATGAAGTTATTTTGTGGTGCTTTGAAAAAGAAGTTGTTGATGAAATACGTTCTACACGCATAAATGAACGTTATTTGCCTAGCGTTAAACTCTCACAATCAATTGTTCCAACAAATAGTATCTCAGATGTTTTTGAGCAAGCCGATATCATTTTTGAGGCTGTACCTGTAGCTCATTTACGTTCTGTATTCGAGCAAGCAAAACAATATGTTACAGTGAAACATCGCTTTGTTGTGTTGAGTAAAGGGCTTGAGCATGAACGGCTTATGTTGCCGAGTCAGGTCATTATTGACGTGTTAGGTGATGAGGTGCGTGTTGCAGGGGTTGCTGGCCCGAGCTTTGCGTATGAATTTGCAGAAAAATGTCTGACTGGGCTTTCTGTAGCTTGTGATGATGATGTATTCAGAAAAGATATTCATACACTGTTGCGTAATTCATATTGCTGTACATATGATTGTGATGATTTAATTGGGCAGCAGTGTGGAGGTGCATTTAAGAATGTTCTTGCATTAGGTCTTGGTATTCTTGAGGGTGCTGGATATTCATGTAATACGAGAGCGTTGGTATTTACTCAAGGACTTGCAGAAATTGCTCTATGTTCGCAAGTACTTGGCGGTAAAAAAGAGACGCTGTATGGTTTGACCGGTGTAGGAGATCTTGTGCTTACGTCTATGGGTACATTAAGTCGTAATGCATATCTTGGCCGCTGTCTTGGTCAGGGCAGGAGTGTCGAAAGCGTGATAGAAGAACTGGGGGTTACTCCCGAGGGAGTCAATACAGCTTGTTCGATCCATCAGTTAGCACAACGTTATACATTAGATCTGCCTGTACTTGTTGGGATATACAAGATGACTAAAGGGTTGTGTGGGGTACAGGATTTTTTAGATATCTTAAAAAATATCTATGGGTGTTCTTAAGAGAGTATGTGCATCTTTGTTAATGATTTGCGTAATTGTTCCGGCGAATGAAATTGAATTCCTTGAATTTCGTATTTTTGTGCTGCTGTGATATTACGTAATTTGTCATCTACAAATACAACCGGCCTGTGTTCCGGGTTATTGTCATGCAGATATATTTCAAAAAATTCCGGATGAGGTTTTTTGATAAGATTGTCCAGATTTCCATTATTTATTGTTGCTTTTTCAAAAAGTCCTATAATATCCGGGTATCGATTTTTTAATGCGGCAAATCGTCGTGGTCCAATATTGGATGCAATATGTAAAGTATAGCCTTGAGATTTCAGTTCCTTGAGTATACCTATAGTTTTGTCTATAGGCTTAAATGCATTGAATAATTTGATAATGAGTGGTGCTATAGTAGGACAGTTTTGCTGAAACAACGCAAAGTATTCTTCATCTGTAGGGTTATTGAATAATAAACGGAAAGCTTTCCATACAAGTATCAAATTCATTCCACAAAGAAGTAGCTTGAGCTTTTTAGGCCATTGCCATAATATGCGCAACATCTCTTGTATATTTGCTTTAAAAATAACGCTATGTAAATCAAAAGCAATGATAGTATCTTTCTTGGTATTCATAATTTTCTATTGGTTATGATAATGATAATATTCTATAACTAAGTGTATGGATTTATGAGCTTAGAGACAACAAATTTATAATGGGTACGATTGAGTTGGCTTTTGCTTCTGATATTAGTAGCTTTTGACATGTGCTCAAGGCTCTTAATAAGTTTGCTATATAAACACTTAAGAGTGAGCGTCTATAACAGGTGTAGCTATAAGCTGTACGTTAATTGGCTTTTGCTCATCAAGTTGTACAATGGTGCCGGGGCGTGGTCGCTGATCTGAAACAATACATTGGGCACATGTATGATCTTCAGGTTGTTCTAGTAAATGAGTGATTTGTATGGTAACAGGTTTATGAGCCAGAAGATTTTTGACTTCATCGATATCTTTTTGTCTAAAGTCGGGGAAAATATAATGATGAGCCGTTCCTTGAGATATGTAGAGGACGATTTCTTTGGAATTCAAAGATGATCCTGCCATTGGGTTTTGGGCTATACAAGTCCCAGCTGGAGCTTGGCTGGAAACGCAATGGAATGTGTAGTCTAATTTTAGTGATGCAAGTTCATTAATTATGTCATTTTTTGACTTGCCAATAAGATTAGGTATTTTTTGTTCCGTTTTTTTGGAAACAATGCATGCTATTGCTTGGTGTGCTTTTATATGAGTATTGGGCAGAGGGTTTTGAGAAATAATTGTCCCTGCAGGAATATCAGCTTCTTCTTTTTCGGCTATGAGACGCAAGCTTAAGCCTTGGGTTGCAGCTAAATTTAATGCCTGTTGAACAGATTTACCTATCAGAGAAGGAGTTTTTGCTGTCTTGGGTTGGTATATAAAGCTCATTATAAGGTAACCACTCAAAAAGCTTAAAAAAGGGATGACCCAAAGGAATTTTTTCATGTGTTAATCTTTTTATTATTATAAAGGTTATGGAGGGTAGACAATAAGCCGGATTCTGTACTTAGAAATATCCTAAGCGGCAACCATCTATCTATGCGACATACCCGCACGTTTAAAATCGGAACAAGCCACCGAACGTGCCTATTTTGTCTTGCTCCAGGTAGGGTTTACCCCTTACATACATTGCTGCATATAACTGTGCGCTCTTACCGCACATTTTCACCCTTACTTGGCCAATGAAGACCAAGCGGTTATTTTCTGTGGCACTTATCCATGGGCTTTCGCCCCCCTTGATTGATATACATCTTCCAAGGTACCTTGCTTGTTGGGAGTCCGGACTTTCCTCTCTTGGGGTTAATCAAGAGCGATTGCCTCGTCTATCCTCCATACTTATTTATATGTCAATGAAAGACTTATTGTCATTACTATATTAATAAAAAACTTTAAAATTGTAAATATTGAAAAGATATTGCCACCTTTAAAAAAATCTATACAAAGCTGTGAAAACAAGCATAGAACAAGTACAAGGCAGGCATGTTGTAGAGGGCTATTGAATATTTTCCATGTTTTTTGGGTCATTATGGCTATTGGTAGCAAATAGATGAGTTGTATTCCCCATTGACTATAATATACAAATGACTCAAGGCCTAAAAGTATGAGCATTATAGTCAGTCTGGTATTTGTTAAAGCATATGATGTTGCTACTGAAAAAAGGCATAAAAGACTTAATATAAGAGGTCTGCCTAGGCCAAAATTACTGTAAATATCAATACCTATGCATAGTATGAGTATCGGATAAAAAATATAAGCCTTGTTTATTTTCACCATAGTAATGACCTTTAATGTTCAATGAAACTTTAGTGATGTGAATATCTTCAAACAATAGAATAGGGTTGTCAAGATCTGTATAGACAAGATCTGTATAGATATGATTAATGCGAATTCGATACATAGAAATATCTTGAGATAATCGAACAGCAAGTTAGAATTCTCTTATAATGATAAAAAAACGAAAAGATTATTATAGAACATATCCCATTGTGGTATGCAACAATAGGCGAATTCATTCGCATTCTTTGTCATAGAGCAATTTAATAGCTTCATCAACGAGCTGTGACTTACGAGCTTGTTAACCTTCCTTAAGACGTTTCATATAAAGAGTCATTATTCTTTATGAAAAGTACTGTGCTCTCCAAGGAGCATATAATAATTTCATAAATTCCCTCACGTATAATACCGTGATACTTAGCCGATAATACAAATTATTAGTTTATTCTAAATTTACTTTTTTTCTTGGATTTTATCATGATCCTAGTATCCTTAATATAAGGTTTTTGTGTTTAGGGATTTTCCATGCGGTTTGTACATATTTTTTATTTGACGCTGGCTTTTATTTTTGTAAGTTTTGCATTTTGTTTAGGTGCATTCTTTTTTATTGTTCAGAATAAATGTATTGATTTTTCTGCTCTTGATCTTTATCAAACTAATAGGCCTTCAATTGTATTGGATGCTGATGGCAATGAATGGACACGATTTCAACTTGATCGTCGTGAGCCTATTAGCTACGATCAAATACCCAAACCTCTTGTTCAAGCATTTATAGCAGCTGAAGATTGGAAGTTTTTCCATCATCACGGTCTTTCTATAAAAGGAATAATCCGTTCCTTATTGGTTAACATGTACCATGGGCGTAAAGTACAGGGTGCAAGTACTATTACACAGCAATTGGTTCGCTTGTTATTTTTTGATGCAAAGAAAACATTTATACGAAAATTTAAAGAACAGATGTACGCAATTCTTGTAGAGCAACAATATACTAAAGAACAAATTATGCAGGCCTATTTAAATCATGCTTACTTTGGTTGCGGTATTTATGGCGTTGAGGCTGCAAGCCAACGTTTTTGGGGAAAACATGCGATTGATTTATCCCTTGATGAGTGTGCAACGTTAGCCGGTATTGTTCAATTACCTGAAGGTTATTGCCCGCTTATGTATCCACTTTCAGCACAAAAAAGACGCAATATTGTGCTTAATAATATGCATAAACTGGGGTTTATAACTACTCAAGAGTATCAACAAGCAAAAGCAACACCTGTATGTGTAAAGAAATATAATGATGACGTGCAGGCTGCTTATTTCAAAGATGCCATACGAGGTTTCTTAGAACCTATTGTAGGTAAAGAGGCGTTGTATTGCGGTGGGCTTGTTATCCAATCAACAATGAGTCGATATGAGCAACGTGTAGCTGAACGAGTTTTTCAAGAACAATGTAAAAATATGCGAGCAACGATTTGTAAGGATATTGATGGTGCGGTCCTTGTTATGGATTCTAAATCTGGCGCTATCAAGGCAATGGTGGGAGGCTATGATTATGGGTCTTCCAAATTCAATCGTGCTTTGCAGGCAAAACGGCAGTTAGGCTCTGTTTTCAAGCCAATCGTATATGCCGCAGCTATTCAAGCAGGATTTAGTTTTGCCGATACAGAGGTTGATGAACCTATAGAGATGACACTGGGCTCACAACTGTGGAGTCCCCATAATTGGGATCATAGGTTTTTGGGCCGTATAACACTTGCATCTGCGCTATCCAGATCTAATAATATAGTTGCTATAAAGATGTTTTTAAAAGTGGGTGCGGAGTCGATTATTGAGCTCGCAAAAAAATGTCATATCGAAGGAGTTATGCATCCGTATCCATCATTGGCTCTGGGCTGTGTTGATGTTACAGTGAAGGAGGCGATTGGTGCTTTTAATATCTTTGCAAATAATGGTGTTTATGTTGAACCTCATTATATTGAATGGGTAAAGGATAGGTGGGGAACCAAAATTTGGTACCATACACCAAAAATAGAACAAGTTTTACCTACTGTTGTCAGTGGCAAAGTGTCAAAAGTTTTAGCTATCGGTATAGAACGTATCAGAAGAATTATGTACAAAGGAAAATGGCTTTCTTCTGAGGCAATCAGTAAAACAGGTACAACAAACGAATCACGTACCTGTTGGTTTGTAGGTTCTACCCCAAGTACAACGACTGCGGTGTACATTGGTTGTGATGATAATCGTTCTATGGGTAGTGTGTACCCAAACCGCACAGCGTTTCCTATTTGGCGTGAGATACATGAAGCTTTGTCTGACAAAAAAACGTCCTTTGATTATGACCCAAGGCTGAAAACTGTTTACATCAATGAATGTACCGGAGAAATTGTATCAGAAGAACCAAGTGACGGAGTCATAAGTATTTGCATATAATGCACGAGGGCGTTACTGAGAGCGAGTGTATTTGATGATACGTCATGTTGCCGTATTATTGTATATATATGAGGATACTGTTGTACTATAGCTTGCGCATTGTGTAACTGATGATTGTTGCCCGGTATCTCAAGAGGAATGAGGATGCACGGCTTTTTAAAGTGCAATGTTTCAAAAATAGTTCCTGCACCAGCGCGCCCAATAACGATATCTGCCGCTTGATAATATTCTTCAAGGTTCTGATTATAATCAAAAACAATTGCTTGTATTCCCATGTTCTGATATTCTGTAGCGCAATTGCTATCTAAACATGCCCCGGTTTGATGAATAATGTTTATTCTTGATCTTAATGCGGGATTATCCTTTAAACATTTGATAATGGTTGTATTTAAAAACAGCGAACCTTGAGAGCCTCCAAGAATAAGGCAGGTTATTTTTGTTGGGTCTAAGTTTATTTTCTGTGTTGTACCTGTCTTTTTGCTAAAGCGTAATGGATAGTTGCATAATTCAGTCTTTTGGGAACTAAAAAATGAACGTGCGGCATCAAAGCATACGCATATTTTTGTAGCTATGGGTGCGAGAAATTTTGTAGCGCTTCCAGGAACTGCATTCAGTTCATATAGATAACGAGGAATACGTAACAACAGAGCTGCGCAGGCTACAGGTATCGATATGTACCCACCCATGAGAAGTACATACGTTGGTTTGAGGCGTTTTAATTGATAGATGCTGATAAAAAATGAGCGTATACACTGGAGCATAAACATAGGGTACTGGTACCAACGTTTAGGTACATTATCAAGTGGGAGGGTTATGTGGATTACATGTGCTGCATGCTCATGTAAGATCTTTTTATCAAGAGCATGTGTTGTTGAGAAATATATGATTTTTGTATCAGGATGTTCTTGACAGTAGGTGGTTGCTAATGTAATCCCCGGAATAATATGTCCGCCTGAGCGTGCTGCTGCTAAAGCAATGTATGTTTCTTTCATGAATTCCATAGTCCTTAAGAAAGTATTTTAGGTGACACATCTAATGTAGCAGCAGCTCATAATGTTTCAAGGGCTATTTCATATCCATGGCAATTTTAGCTTGTATTTTAGCTGCGTGTTTACGTATGCATTGATCATCGGGATTTTGTTTTGCAAGTTGATCAACAATTAACGCAGCTTTGGTGTATTCGTGGGCTTTGTAGTAAATGTAGCCTTGTGTATCTTGATAATGAATATTATTCGGATCCTGAGTTAACGCTTGTGTAATATATTCTTGTGCTTGCGCAATTTTATGCTGTTTGGCATAATAATACGCTTTGAGATTACACAATGGAGCAAATGTTGGTACTAACGCTAGACCTTTTTCAATTGCTTCTTGCATGGAGTCAAATTTCTGTTGCTCAAATAGTATACGGCTTATTTGATAGTATGCCTTTGCACATAGGTGTTTATCTGAGCTCATGACGGTTACCTTTTTTAAATATGTAAGAGCTTGGGAGGCTTGTTCCATGCGCAAATACAAATCTGCCAAATATTGAACAGGTAATAATGCTGTTGGAGCATGTTTTTCTACAATCTGTAACGCATGTACTGCATCAGAATACATAATGCCATGATTGGTCATTAAGAGTAGCGTATCGAACCATATATCCTGTGTTGGATCTTCTTTCATCCAATCGATGAGTGATGATGTAGCTTTTTCCTGTTGATTGAGTGCCCCTAAAATTTGAATTTTCAGTAAGCGTGCTTCAGGGTCTTTACTGTTTTTTTTAAGGCATTCTTCAATTTGTTCTAAAGCAGCTTTAGGTTTTTTTTGCTGAAAGAGTATGAGTGCTTTTTTCAAGCAGGGAATTGATACGTCAAGTGTATTGGTTTTTTCTTCTGCCATTTTTTGTTTAAACATGAGTTGCATGAGATGATGAGCGACCGTGTTGTCATTGCCAACGAGATCTAAGAAGGTGGTAAATCCTTTTATGGCACCTTGCAAGTTGCCAAGTTGTTCTTCGAGCATTGCATAGACGAGCCATCCTTTATCAAAACGGCTATGGGCTTTAAGACATTTTTTTATTTCATCGAGTGCTTGTTGTTTTTTGTTAAGTTGAATAAGTATTTGTGTTTTTAAGAAATAAAACATAAATAGGTTTGGTTTTGGTACTGCATTGTCGAGGTAGTTGTCTAAAGCTTTAATAGCATTTTCAGGCTCTTGCCGTGCCATATAGACTTGTGCTGTTTTGAGTGCAATTTCCGGACTTGACGTATTTTTTTGCGAAAGACGTATGAGTCTATCTATGGCTGCTTTTTGGTTGTTCGAATGCTCCAGAGCTTCGATTATTGCCATTTGTACGGTTGGGTCATCAGGGTAGTTTGTATCAAGTTGTTTTATAAGATTTAAAATTTGTGGATATTGATTATTCAAAGCAAGGAATTGTACATATCCTTTGTATGCAGCTTGAGGAGGTTGTGTTGTAGATATAAGTTGATCAAAGTAGCGAGATGCTTCACGCAAAGAGCCTTCGGCTGTTTTGTATTGAGCTAAAAAGTACAGATGCAAAGTGTGCCCATCGTGATCTTGAGGTGCTTGAGGGTACATTGAAAAAAAGATTGCTAAATTTATACATGTGCATACGTAGTTAAGCTTCATAAAAAACTCCATAGTAAGGTGTTGAAGCTGTAAGACTTTTTTTAAGTGTTTCTTAAGTTAGCGTAACGTATTTGTGTATTGGTAATCTAGGGTTTTGATCTGTTGTTTTTGGATAACTGTTGTTCATTATAGCATCGGATAAGAAAATCACGTAAGGCTTTTGCGAGTTGCGCGTCTTTTACCGAAGCCAGTGCTTGTTCTTCTCGTTGTGTCAATGTATATTGTGCATAAGCTACAAGTTTTTCATGGTTGCTGTTTTTAGGATCTTTTTTGGGGCGAATGCCGGCTCGTTTGAAACGTAATTGTTTTATGTAGGGTTTATCAAATGTTTTGTTGATAGTATCAAGTAATAAAGGAGATAAACTATATAATTCCTGCATCCAGCAGGCATCATACACCGCTAAAATCAAGATATCATTATGAATGCGCTCAAGATAAAGCTTGTCGCTCATTGTGCCGAATATATTACGCCAATTACTTAGTAATTGGTATTTCCATTGATGCTCTTGATCAAAAAGATGAGGAATAATAACATCAATTTTTAGTGGTTTACTCATGAATATTCCGACTTTATATACATACTATGACTCTTAGTATACCACAGAGAGAGTCATAGTATGTTCTGTTTTAAGATTTAAATAGAGAGCTTATTCGATGTGTATTCCTTTTTCAATAGTGCCCGACACGGTAATCTTCTTTGTGCCTGGATTATTCAAAAGATAGTGTGAAATAGGAATTACTATTGATTGCTGAATAACTCTTTTAAGCGGCCGAGCTCCGAGTTCAGGAACATATCCTTCTCGTGCGGCAGAATCAATGACTTCATCTTTAATAGCGAGTTCGATATTTTGTTCTTTGAGCCTTTTTATGAGTATATTAAGCTGAATATTGGCAATCTTTTTAACATCGTCTTGCTCAAGACGTTTAAAGAATACTATTGCGTCAATACGATTAATGAATTCCGGTTTAAATGTTTTGTATAACTTTTGTTCAATGGTATGACGTAGTTCATCGGTAATTGATTGTGCTTCAAGGATAGCTTCTGAACCGATATTTGATGTCATGATAATGATCGTATTTTTGAATGAAACGGTACGTCCTTGGCTGTCGGTTAAGCGTCCATCATCAAGTATTTGTAAAAAGATGTTGAAAACATCAGGGTGTGCTTTTTCAATTTCATCAAACAATACAACGCTATACGGATGTTGCCGTACTTGCTCGGTTAATTGTCCGCCTTCTTCGTAGCCAACGTAGCCTGGAGGAGCACCTATCAAACGCGCTACGGTATGTTTTTCCGTGTACTCAGACATGTCGATACGGATGATCTTTTTAGGGTCACTGAACAAAAAATCTGCCAATGTACGTGCAACTTCAGTTTTACCAACACCTGTTGGCCCCAAGAATAAAAATGAACCTATTGGTTTATTGGGATCAGAAAGACCTGTGCGATGCATTAATATTGCGTTGCTGATAACTGACAGTGCCTCATCTTGTCCTATAACATGTTGCGACATCGATTCTTTCATGTGGAGTAGCCGCTGAGATTCGGTTTCCTGAATTTTCTCAACAGGGATCTTTGTCCAGCGTGAAATGACGGCTGCAATGTCATGTTCATCAACCATCTGTTTAATGAGATGGGTTTTGAGTTCTTTTATTTTTTGTTGTTCGATGTCTAACTCTTTTTCAAGGCGGGCAATAGTGCCGTATTTAATTTCTGATGCTTTTGCAAAATCGCCTTCTCGTTCAGCAGTATGAAATTTAACTGTGGCACGCTCTATTTGTTCTTTGATTTTGTTTATTTTTTCAAGAGGCTCTTTTTCTGCATGCCATTGTGCCGTAAGTTTTGCTTGTTCTTTTTTCAGTGTTTCAAGCTCTTTTTCAAGCTCTTCAAGTCTCTTTTTGGCTACAGGGTCATCTTTTTCTTTCAGTAGAGCTACTTTTTCTATCTCGAGTTGTCGTATGGTGCGATCAAGTTTATCGAGTGATTCAGGGTGAGAATCAATAGACATCTTGACCATAGCTGCTGCTTCGTCAATAAGGTCTATTGCTTTGTCGGGTAAAAAACGATCTGGAATATATTTTGATGATAAATTGACGGCATCTACAAGTGCTTGATCTTTAATGTGTATTCCATGATGAAGTTCATAACGTTCTTTGAGTCCGCGTAAGATTGAAATAGCATCCTCAATACTTGGTTCTTCAATAAATACTTTTTGGAACCGACGTTCAAGAGCAGCATCTTTTTCGATATATTGTTTGTATTCTTTGAGTGTTGTAGCACCAATACAATGGAGTTGTCCTCGTGCTAACGCGGGTTTAAGTAAATTTGACGCGTCCATACCACCACCGGTTGCGCCTGCACCGACAAGCATGTGAAGTTCATCGATAAATAAAATTACTTTTTCAGGACTTTCTTCAATCGCTTTAAGAACATTTTTTAAGCGTTCTTCAAACTCACCTTGATATTTTGCTCCGGCTATTAAAAGTCCTAAATCAAGTGATAATACACGATTATTTTTAAGGCTTTCAGGTACATCGTTATTAATGATGCGTTGTGCTATGCCGTCAACTATAGCAGTTTTACCAACGCCCGGTTCGCCAATAAGTACAGGGTTATTTTTTATACGTCGCGATAAAATTTGAATAACGCGTCGAATTTCCTCATGGCGTCCTATGACAGGGTCAAGTTTACCGTCTTTTGCCTGCTTTGTGAGATCTATACAAAATCTCTCGAGAACAGATTTTTGTTCTTCAGTTGGTTTTCCGTTCAAGGTATGTCCTTTCCTAGAAAAGCTGACGTTTCTTTTTTCTATGGTACTCTATGGCAAAATGATGTGCATAATCACGTAAAGCTATCATAAGTTTGCCAACGGAGCTTTGTATATTTAAGTGTACACCATTAGGGTACCGTGAACAAAATAAAAGCTCTTCTTTTTTTGCAAGACTAATACAGGGGGTATTATGAACAAAAGAATCTATAGCGTGCAATTGTCCTTTCCCACCATCAATTAAGATAAGGTCAGGCAGATCTTCAGGATTTTTGTATCGTCTTGTAACAATTTCAGCGAGGGCTGCATAGTCATTTTGTTCCGTTAATGTTTTTATTTTAAAATGACGAAAATACTTAGGGTCGGGGATTCCATAAGAAAACCTAACGCACGAACCTACCAGGCTCTTCGATTGAAAATGTGATATATCAAAACAGTCGATAGTGGCTATTGGCTTATCAAGACCAAGAAAGTCTTGAACTACTCTTGAAATGTTAGCTTCTTTGATAACCCCGGGCAATGTTGCGGCAGATACTTGGGCAGCATATTTTTGTGGTGAAAATCGCAGTTCTAAGGTATAAAAGATTGTATCCAAATTAACGAGATATTCGTAGAGCTGTTGAGCTTTTTCGTAAGCTTGCTGCGCACTATAAGCTTTAATGTGATCTGTGATGAGCTTTTTGCATGCCTCGTGATCTTTTTTAAGTGTATTCATGGCGATGTTGATCCTGATCTTATACCCTTCAAGATCAAAATCTGAGCGGCATATGCCGGCGCACGTGCCTATATGATAATCAAGGCATCCGTTTTCAATTTTTTTATTGCATAATTTGAGCTTAAATGTTGTTACAAGATAGTTAAAAACAGCTCGAACAGCTTTTTTTTGTAGAAATGGTCCGAAATAGGTTCCTTTTTTATTTTTATTGCGAACAAGTTCTACCGTAGGAACAATCCCTTCCGTAAATACGATGTATAAAAAAGGTTGCCCGTTTTTTAAGAGTACATTGTATTTAGGCTGGTACATTTTTATTAAATGTGCTTCAAGTAAGGACGCCTCGGTCTCCGTCTCCGTGACAATATGTTCTATAGAGGCATGCTCTGCGACTAAAGAATCTATTTTCCAGTCTTTGCCTTTATTCTGAAAATAAGACCTGACTCTGCTTGAAAGACAGGTGGCTTTTCCAACGTATATGATGGTATTTTGGGCATCTTTAAAGAGATATACCCCAGGTTTATTTGGTAATTTTTTTTCCATGGATTCACCTACAAAAAGTATAGCAAATTTCCATAAAAATACAAATATTCAAAAATTTTTTATTATATTGAGCTTTGGGTGGTAAGTTTCGGTTGCGTTTATATCAGATTATAATATTTACAGCGCCTGTTTACTGAAGAGCGATTAACTCCTAAAAAGACGGCTATTTTATTTTGGTTTTTGAATTTATTCCATAAGATGGTCATAGCTTTTTCGTCTTTGAGTGCGTGCTTGCCGAGTCTGGCTATTTCTATAAGGTCAGGATCAGAAATGGGGTATGCAGGATCAAAAGTTTTTTCGATGCTTATATTATTAGTGCGTGATTTTTGGATAAGCAAATTTTGTATATGTTTTTTTAGCTCCTGAAGACTTGTAGGTTTTAACTGCAAGAT